>CAKSZF010000216.1 GCA_934525405.1 uncultured Faecalibacterium sp. | reverse complement strand
TCGCGCACAAAGCGGTCGCCTGCGTTCAGGCGCTCGGCCATATAGCCCTCGCGCACCTCGCCGATCAGGTTCAGCTCCGAGCAGGAAATGACAGCGCCGGTCTCATCCACAACGCCGACCACCCGATTGATCGCGTCCTTCATCTGGTAGATCACGCTTTGAAATACTCTATTGGCCATAAATGGATACCCCTTTTCCTCGTTTGTGCAAGCCGCGGCGGCATGGGTTGTGATTTTAAACAATTTAGCCGCATTACAATCTATATTTTACACAAAAGAATTTACTTTTGCAACAGATTTCAACAAAAAAAATAATTCTTTCTTGTTGAAATTATCTTTCGGGGTCATTTTTCGCCAAAAAAGTGCCTTTTTGCGTGGTTCTTACCGTTATTTTACCGGTAAAATGTGATACATTTTTGAAAACCGCGTGAAAAGCGCGCTGTTTTATATGGTAATTTTTGCCACTTCTTCATCAGAAAGCTCCCGCCACTGCCCCGGGGCAAGCTGTGCATCCAGTGCAAGGCCGCCAATGGCCTCCCGATGCAAAGCATTCACCCCGGCGCTGTACACACCGAACATCCGTTTGATCTGATGGTACACCCCCTGCCGCAGCACCACCCGCACGGTGTATCCGTCCGGGGATAGGGCGGTCACCTCGGCGGGCGAAAGGGCAGTGCCATCCGCCAGCGTGACCCCCGCCGCAAAGCCGGTGCGCATCTCCTGCGTGAGCGGGGTGTCGATGGTCACGGTGTAGGTCTTGGAAACATGGTGCCGCGGGGACAGGATATCGTGGGCAAAGCCGCCGTCATCGGTCAGCAGCACAAAGCCGGTGCTGGTCTTATCCAGCCGCCCGGCCGGGAATAGCTCCCGCCGGGGGTAGGCATCCCCTACCAGATCTACCACGGTGGTGTCCCGCTTGTCTGTGGAGGCGCTCACTACCCCCTCGGGTTTATTGAGCATGAGGTAGACGAACTTCTGATAGCGCAGCGGTGCGCCGTCCACCGCCACAGTGTCGGTCTCCTTCAGCTGGGTGTCCCCTTTTTTGCACACCGCGCCGTTTACCTGCACGCGCCCCTTTGCCAGCATGGTTTTGGCTTCGCTGCGGGTGCACTGAGCAGTCTCGGCCAGATATTTATCCAATCGCATAAGCGGTTCTCCTTTGTTGATGATGCCCTCAGTGTAACATGACAGACAAAATCGTGCAAGGCACAAACGCAAAAAGGAGAAGCCCGCGGGCTTCTCCTTTTTGCAATTGATATTATCAGACGCTCAGGGAGGCGTGCTGCTCCACATCCTCAGGGTCAGCATCAAAGATGGGCTGCAGGACGTTGGCGATGAACTCCTCCACCTGCTGGGGTGCACGGCCCACAAAGTTCTCCGGCACCAGCCCTGCCACGATCTCCTCGCGGGTCAGGCCAAAGGCCGGGTCTGCGGCAATGCGGTCCACCATATCGTTGGGCAGGCCCTCTTCCTTGACCTGCTTACCGGCGGCGATGGCGTGCTGGCGCAGGCG
>CAKSZF010000215.1 GCA_934525405.1 uncultured Faecalibacterium sp. | reverse complement strand
CCCATCAGGCCGCTGAGCACCAGCCGCAGCACCCGGGTGTGCAGCGCCACCGGCTTTTTAGCCCTTGGTGTAGGTAAAGGCATAGCTGTCACCGTCGTGGAGTTCGATGTCGGCCACGCCCACCGTGGTCATCTCACCGGCAGCATCGGTCAGGCACCACCAAGCCTGATCCTTGTTGTAGTCGGCAGTCTCGCCGTTCACAGTGGTCACAAAACCGGCATCAGCCTCTTCCTGGCTGATGATACCGGCCTCGGCCAGTGCGGTGCTCAACTTTTCACCGTCGGTCACATTCAGCAGAACGCTGGACACGCTGCCGTCCGCAGCGGTAACGGTGAACTCTACGGTGGCCTGTGCCTCGGCGGCAGCGGAAGAAGCGACCTCGGAAGCGGCCACAGAAGAAGCCACAGAGGAGGCAGCGTCGGAAGCTGCGCTGGAAGCAGTAGAGAAAGCGGAAGTACCGCAGCCTGCCAGCAGGCAGACGGACAGCACAGCACTGAGGGTCAGGGCGGCAAATTTATGCAGAGTGTTCATGGTTCAAGATCTCCTTGTTTCGTGTTTTGCGTGCAGAACGCACGGCAGATATAGTATCATGAAACCGGCTGAAAATCAACATTTTTTCTGTATGGCTTCAAAATATGCGGCGGCAGCGCCATGGTAACGCCGGCTACTTTGTCAAACGGTCATTTTCTGTCCTTACTATGGCAAATCATCGCGGGAAAGTAAAGCCCCGGCGGTAAAAATGAAAACTGCAAAATCGCCTCGGCTTGCAGTTGCAATCCACCCCGCCCTGTGATATCCTGAAAAGAGAGTATCTGTTATATAAAGGAAGAAACTGCCATGGATTGCAAACTGCGTGCCAAAAACTGCGGCGGCTGCCCCCTGCTGGGGCTGGACTATGCCGCGCAGCTGAAACAAAAGGAAGAAAAAGTGCGTGCTCTTGTGAGCAAATACGGCCCGGTGCACCCCATCCGGGGCATGGAGCAGCCTTACCACTACCGCAATAAGGTGATCTCCACCTTTGCCCCCGGCTTGGGTGGAAAACTGACCTCCGGCATCTATGCGGCAAACAGCCACAAGGTGCTGCCGGTGGAAAGCTGTCTGCTGCAGGACGAGGTGCTGGACAAGACCATGCAGGCGGTGCGGGCTGCCGCCAACGCCTGCCGCTACCAGCCCTACGACGAGGATAAGGGCACCGGCCTTGTGCGTCACTGTCTGCTGCGGCGGGGCGTAGCCACCGGGCAGGTGATGGTGGTGTTGGTGACGGCACAGCCGGTGCTGCCGGGCGCCAAGAACTTTGTCAAGGCGCTGCTGGCCGAGGCGGCGCAGCGCGGCGTGACCGTGACCACCGTGGTGCAGAACGTAAACAGCCGCAAGACCAGCGTGGTGCTGGGCGAAGCGGAAAAGGTGCTGTACGGCAAGGGGTTCATTCTGGACACCCTCTGCGGCAAGACCTATGCCATCAGCCCGCGCAGCTTTTATCAGGTGAATCCGGCGCAGACCGCCGTATTGTACGGCCT
>CAKSZF010000214.1 GCA_934525405.1 uncultured Faecalibacterium sp. | reverse complement strand
AAGGTCGCAATGATGATGCGCTTATTGCGGGCGCGGGCAAACAGGCTGCGCACACCGGCGGCCACCTTCTGCTCGGTGGCGGTAAAGCCCGGGCGCTCCGCGTTGGTGGAGTCGCTCAGCAAGGCCAGCACACCGCGCTGTCCGTACTCGGACAGGGTGGACAGGTCGGTCACGCCGCAGGCCAGCGGGGTGTAGTCGATTTTAAAGTCGCCGGTCTGGATAATGGTACCGGCGGGGCTGTCGATGGCAAAGGCCACAGCATCCGGGATGGAGTGGTTCACATGGATGGGCTCTACGGTAAAGCAGCCCAGCTTGATCTTCTGCCGGGGCACGATCTCCACAAACTTGGTCTTACCGGCAAGGCCGAACTCCTCCAGCTTGTTTTTGATCAGGCCGCAGGTCAGGCGGGTGCCGTACACCGGCAGGCTGATCTTCTGCAGCAGATAGGGAATGCTGCCAATGTGGTCCTCGTGGCCGTGGGTGATGAGCAGACCCTTGATTTTATCCTTGTTCTGCACCACAAAGGTGAAGTCCGGGATGACCATGTCCACGCCGAACATCTCGCTGTCCGGGAACACCAAGCCACAATCCACGATGATCATATCGCCGTTGCACTCGTAGACGGTCATGTTCTTGCCGACTTCGCCCAGACCGCCCAGCGGGTAAATATGGATGGGGGTTGCTGCCTCCTTGGGCTGTTGCGCACGGCGCGGGCGGCGGTTATAATAGGGGCGGCGGGTGGTGGGACGGGTACGCTTTTCCCCTGCGGGAGCAGTACCGTTTGCGGTGGCTGCCTTGGGCGCTGCCGGGGCTTTTGCGCGGGGTGCGGGGTTATTTTCCTTTGTTTGAGCCATTCTTTACCTCCAGATTCAATTGCAAGCCAGGCCGCGCCCCCGCCGGGGAGAGCAGCCGCACCTTGCACAGGGGAAGCACCTGAAACTGCATCGGCTTCCGGTTGATGCATCGTATAGAATTTATCGTTCAGCGTGCTTTTTGCAGCAGCGCTGTTGGTTCCGCAAGAGATTCTTGGCCAGGTAAGTCCATCTGTTCGATGCGACTGTGGCGTTTCTGCCGGAACAGCCGGGCGCACGCCTTTGGTGCACCCCTATACGCATTTTGTTACGCTAAGTATAGTATCTCGCACCGGTTTTGTCAATTCCAAGGTTTGGCAAAACTGGGCCGGCGTATACATTGGCTCTTGACATCCCGGGCAAAATAGCGCTAAATAAAGGTATTCTATTCTATAAGGAGAACCCCATGAAACAGGTAGAGGTGTACACAGACGGCGCTTGCAGCGGCAATCCCGGCCCGGGCGGCTGGGGTGCGGTGCTGCGCTACCGCTTTGACGGCAAGGTGTACGAAAAGGAACTGAGCGGCGGCGACGCCTGCACCACCAACAACCGCATGGAGCTGACGGCCTTTATTGAGGCGCTGCGCCAGCTCAAGGAGCCCTGTGAGGTGCGGCTGTGCTCCGACAGCCAGTACGTCATCAACGGGCTGGAAAAAGGCTGGGCCAAGGGCTGGAAGCGCCG
>CAKSZF010000213.1 GCA_934525405.1 uncultured Faecalibacterium sp. | reverse complement strand
GCTTCCTCCCAAGTCCACAGGGTGGAGCGGAAGTTGCCGTCAAAGCTCACGGTCAGGCCCTTCTTCTTGGCCACCTTCAGCATATCAAGGATCAGGCTGCGGCAGTTGGGTGCCAGTGCCGGGGTAATGCCGCTGAGGTGCAGCCAGTCGTAGCCGTCCAGCAGAGCGTCCAGATCCACCTGAGAAAAATCGTACTCGGTAATGGCGCTGTGCTTACGGTCGTAGATGACCTTGGAAGCGCGGATGCCATAGCCGGTCTCCAGATAATAAGTACCCAGACGGTTAGAAGGGGTCTCGTCCGGCTCGGTCAGGATCATGGGGGTGCAGTGCACATCGTTGGAGCGCAGCCAGCGCACAGCGCTCTTGCCCAGACTGTTGTTGGGCACTACGCTGAAGAAGGTGCTGTCTACGCCAAGGTTTGCCAGTGCCAGCGCAATGTTGGCCTCGCTGCCGCCGTAACTGGCTTCAAAAGCCGATGCCATGCGGATCTTTTCATAGTTCGGCGGGGTCAGGCGCAGCATGATCTCACCACAGGTGATGAACTTCTGGCCATTGGGTTCGCTGCCAAGGATCGGATTGAAATGTTCCATAAAGCTCCTCCTGATGACATTGCGGAAATCCGCAACTATTAACACATCGTTGTATCCATTATAGTGCGTTCCCGGACAGAATGCAAGCGTTTGCACGCGCAGGTAAGAGAAAATAAAACCGAAAATTTGGTAAAGTTGCCGAAAAAGCTGCTCTTCCGCAGAATCATACCCCGGTCAGGTCAAAGCTGGGGGTGTATTCTTCTTTGGCGCTGCTCTTCTGCTGCATATAGCCCTGCACAAGACCCTTGTCCATGGCGTAGTTCACCACCCGGCGGTATTCGTAGGTAGTGATGCGCCGCCCGATGCCGTGCTCTGCGGCCTTGTAGAAGGGGGTATACTGGCTCATGACGCTGGGCAGAAAGCACCCGGGGTCGGCGTCGTTCCACGCAGCCATCTGGTCCAGCACGGCAAAGCTGTCCTCCACATGACCCGGCAGCGCCAGATGCCGCAGAATGACCCCCTTTTGCAGGATGCCGTCTGCATCGAACACCGGATGCCCCGCCTGCGCCATCATGGCCTCGATGGCGGGCTTTGCCTGTGCAAAGTAGTCCGGCGCGGCGGAAAGCTCTGCGGAAAGGGCAGAGGATACATATTTTAGATCAGCCAGCCAGATGTCGATGTACCCGCGCCACGCCTTTACGCTTTCCACGGTCTCGTAGCCGCCGGTGTTGCACACGATGGGCAGCCGCAGTCCCTTGGCGCGGGCAATGTCCAGTGCGGCAATGATCCACGGCTGCCACTGCCCGGGAGTGACCAGATTGATGTTGTGTGCGCCCTGCGCCTGTAAATTTAAAAAGATTTCGGCCAAGTGCTCCACGGTGATCTCTTTGCCCAGTCCCTCGGCGCTGATGGGGTAGTTCTGGCAAAAGCAGCACTTGAGGGTGCAGCCGGAAAAGAACACCGTGCCGCTGCCCCTTGTGCCGCTGATGCAGGGCTCCTCCCA
>CAKSZF010000212.1 GCA_934525405.1 uncultured Faecalibacterium sp. | reverse complement strand
GAGCTGCTGTATGCTGCACAGGGCATTATGAACCGTACCTACGAAGCCATGTTCCCCCTGCTGGGCGTTGCACTGATCTACCTGATCCTTGTTATGCTGTTTACATGGCTGCTGAGCAAGTTTGAGAGGAGGCTGGCACAAAGTGACCGATAAGATTTTGGAAGTACGCGGCCTGACCAAGACCTACGGCGGCGTAAAGAAGCGCGGCGCAAAAAAGGCCGACCCTACGCTGGACGTGCTGAAAGGCATCGACCTTGACATCTACCGCGGCGATGTGGTTTGCCTGATCGGCCCTTCCGGCTGCGGCAAGTCCACCTTTCTGCGCTGCCTGAACCGGCTGGAGACCCCCTCCTCCGGCTCTATCAAGTTTGAAGGGGTCGAGGTGGACGAGGCGCACATTGACGCCGTGCGTCAGAAGATGGGCATGGTGTTCCAGCACTTCAACCTGTTCCCCCACCTGACCGTGAAAAAGAACCTTGAGCTGGCACCCAGCCTGCTGAAGCTGAAGGACAAAGAGGCCATCTCTGCCCGTGCAGACGAGCTGCTGGCCCGCGTAGGTCTGGCCGACAAGGCCAACGTCTACCCCAAGAGCCTGTCCGGTGGTCAGCAGCAGCGCATAGCCATCGCCCGCGCGCTGGCTATGGACCCGGATGTGATCCTGTTCGACGAGCCCACCAGCGCCCTTGACCCCGAGATGGTGGGCGAGGTGCTGGAGTTGATGAAGGAGCTGGCACACACCGGCATCACCATGCTGGTGGTCACCCACGAAATGGGCTTTGCCCGTGAGGTGTCCAACCGGGTCATCTTCATCGATGACGGCAAGATTCAGGAGGACGAGCCGCCGCAGGAGCTGTTCACCAACCCCAAGCACCCCCGCCTGAAAGCCTTCCTCTCCAAGATGCTGTAAGCGGACTTATTTATAATGTGCTCCGCTTCGCTCTGCACATTCTCAGAAGAGTCAGTATTTTTATTAGGGATTCTGAAAAGCCTGCGGGCTTTTCAGAATCCCTTTTTTCATGAGAAGGTTCAGCACCGCCGCGTACCTTTACGACCCCTCCCGTGAAATAGAATACCGGAGCGTCCGCAGACGCTCCGGTATTCTGAAATTATAAATAGTTTTTCCTTGAACTATGCGCAGAGCAAAGCGGAGCGCATTTCAAATCGTCCCGCGCTGCGGCTCAAAGCTCTGCCAGAATGGCGTCGCCCATGACGGTGCAGCCAAGGCAGGTGCAGCCATCGCTCATGTTATCGGCGGTGCGCAGACCCTTGTCCAGCACACGGCTCACGGCGTTCTCAATGGCATCGGCTTCCTCTGCCATGCCAAAGGAGTACCGCAGCATCATAGCGGCAGACAGGATGCAGGCGGTGGGGTTTACGATGTCCTTGCCCGCAATGTCCGGGGCAGAGCCGTGGATGGGCTCGTACAGGCCGCGGGTGCCGTCGCCAAGGCTGGAGGACGGGATCATACCGATGGAACCGGTGATCATGGAAGCCTCGTCCGACAGGATATCGCCGAACATATTCTCGGTGACGATCACGTC
>CAKSZF010000211.1 GCA_934525405.1 uncultured Faecalibacterium sp. | reverse complement strand
GGCGGAACGTCCCCCGCTCCGCTCCCGAACTTCACAAGGAGGCACCAAACCATGAAAGTTCTCAAAGCTCTGCTCGCCGTCCTCACCACACTGGCTGTCGCCCTGACCGCCATTCTGCTGTTCTGGCAGGATAAAAGCGCCCCGCGCTATATCAAGATCTACGAAAACGAGCAGTAATTATTTCTTGCAAAAACAGCACCCCGGTCAGGCGGTAAAACCGCCCGACCGGGGTGTTTTATTTTCTGCTATCTCTGTCGTCTGCGCAAGCCACGCTTGTCAGCAGGCATCATTTTGCCGTTATCACAAAAACAACGCACGAAGAGTTCTGGCCATTCTCGTACACAGCAACTGCAACATAATTTGCAGCATCTTCATCGCTATGAATGAACCACTGCGGATACTTTCCCAGCGTACCCTTCACATCGTTTGCAGTTGTCGAATAGAGTGTATAACTGGTGATGTTGGACACGCTCTTACCATCAAACGTAAGCTTCTTCACTTCAGCCCGTGCGCTATCGCGTGCAGCTTTTTCCCTTGCTACTGCTGCACTGCTATTATTTTTATTGGCGGCGGCTGCCTTTGCCCAGTTGCCCAGCAGCAGGCTTGCTTCTTCACTCAAAACCAGTTCGGTTTTTTCGCCAGCGGCACGTCTTTCATTGATCACAGCTGCAATCTCTTTGGACTTTTGCAGATCGACCTGTACTTCGCTCTCGCCGCAAGCGGTGAGCATAGTCAGTGCCAGCACAGCAGCCAGCGTAAGCGCAACCAGTTTTTTGATACATTTCATAGGTTTTGCCCTCCTGTAAATGATAAATACCCCAGCAGACCACGCGGTCTGCCATAAAAGCAGTGTAACCCCGCAGGCGTCGGCTGTCAATGCACGAACCACACAAAAACGCCGCCGACTTTTCGTCAGCGGCGTTTGCGCAAAGATGCTCAGTAATCGGTCTCGCAGCCAAGCAGGAATTTCATGTAGGCAAAAGTGCGCTCCTGCCCTAAGTCCCGCACCATGCACAGCAGTTTTTCCAGCAGCGCCCGGGTCTCCGGGTGCATCAGGTAGTGATCCTTGCTGCGCTGGTAGTACTCCCATGCGGAGGCATCGGTGTACTTGTCGCCCAGATAGATCTGGCTTGCCGCCACCCGGTCGCATACCATCTCGCAGACGTACCGCAGGGGGATCCTCATGCCGGTCAGGCCGGTCTTGGTGGTGCTGTAATCGATCCAGTATTCCAGATGATGCTTGTTGCGCCCCTTGTGGTGCAGCCACGCCGAGGTGTAGCCCTTAGCTTCACGCTCGGCCTCGTTGGGGCTGTGGTCGCCCTGATAGTAGATGCACCCGGGGATGAACTCGGTGGGGCTGTACTTGCTCAGGTCGTGGGCAAGACCCTGCTCATACAACCCGCATTCAAAGCAGTATTTCATCACCAGCAGCTTGTGCCGGGTGATGGTCTCGAAATGACCCTTGATGTTCATGCTGTTATTCCCTCCACTGCACCGTGATGCGTCCCTCTTTCAGCCCGCGCAGATCATCGCTTTCGGAAAAATCCTCCCGGTCCATG
>CAKSZF010000210.1 GCA_934525405.1 uncultured Faecalibacterium sp. | reverse complement strand
TACTCGTAGTAGTCGCCCTTCTCGTTGTGGCAGGCAGACTCCACAGAAGCGTAGATGTCCTTCTTGGCGTCGTCGGTCCACAGGTCGTTCAGCGGAGCCATAACGCCCTTGGCACCCCAGTTGGCCACCAGACGCTCGGGGCCTTCCATGACCAGATCGGGTGCGCTGCCGCCCTCGATGGCGGTGTTCACCTGATCATCGCCGTTGGTGTAGTCCAGATACTCCACGGTCACCTTAATGTCGGGGTACTTTGCGTTGAAGCTGGAGATCAGGTTCTGGACGGTATCGTCATTGCCCCAGCCGCCGATGGGGTATGTCCACAGCTTGATGCTTGCGCCGGTGCTGGCTGCACTTGCAGCAGCAGAGGAAGCGGTGGAGGAAGCAGCAGTGCTGGTGGAGGAGGAACCGCCGCAGGCGGCCAGTGCACCGGCAGCGCCCAGAATACCGGCAGCCTTCAGGAACGAACGGCGGGAAATGCAGTTTTTCATGGTAGATTCTCCTTGTTCATCTTCTTCGACCCATCGGGGATCGTGCTCCGTTTTGCTCGTAGCGGCTGCTCGTGTCCGCAGCCGTTGTTTGTAGCCTAATTATAGAAAATTATTTTCATTTTGTCTATTCGTTCTTTTCATAAATTTTCATTTTCAAACCCAGCAGCCTGCACAAAATTGTGGGATATTAGAAAAAACACAATAATTTCGTACACTTCACTTGTCAAAATAGTTACAAAACGGTACACTTTCCCCGGCTGTTCTGAAAATCGCTTTCAGCTTTGAAATTGTAAAAATGAAAAGCATTTTCACTATTTGGGTCGTTTTTTCTTTCAAAACTGTGCCCTCTGCACAGAATCGGCGGGTAAAATGTGTTCATTACGCCTCTTGCACAGCGGCGCGGTTTCTCTTATACTTTTATATAAGAAGGTAAGCACGAACACGGCACCGGCACCCGTCGGCGGCCCAAGTCAGGAGAAGGAAGAATGTCTACAAATTTTTGGGAGCTGCTGCAGCAGCATCAGGGCGACCTGACAAAATCCGGCCGCACGGTGGCCGAATATCTGGTGCAGCACGCTGCGGAGGCACAGTATCTGTCCATATCGTCGCTGGCCAGAGAGTGTCAGGTGGCCGAAGCCACAGTGTTCCGTTTCTGCCGGGCGCTGGGCTTTGAGGGCTACCACGAAATGCGCATTGCGCTGGCACAGGCCAACGCCACCGGCGTGCTGGTGAACCAGCAGGAGCCTGCCCCGGACGCCGACACCGCTACCCTGTGCGAGCACGCCTCGGCGCTGTTCATGACCGCCATCAACGGCACCCAGAACGCCCTTTCGCCGCAGGCGGTGGAGCAGGCCGTGGCGCTGCTGCATAGCGCCCGGCAGGTGTTCTGCATGGGACAAGGCGGCAGCATGGCCGCTGCCAACGAGATCTGCGCCCGGTTCGCCTGCATCACCAACAAGTTCCGCGCCACCGCCGACAGCCATATGCAGGTCATGGCTGCCAGCCTGATGACCGAGCAGGACGTGGTGCTGTTCGTCTCCTACTCCGGCGCTACCCGCGACCTGATGGAGACCCTGCGCACCGCCAAGGCCAACGGCGCAAAG
>CAKSZF010000209.1 GCA_934525405.1 uncultured Faecalibacterium sp. | reverse complement strand
TCCACCAGCATAAAGCGCAGGGCGTCTGCGCCGTACTGGGCAATGACCTCCAGCGGGTCGATGCCGTTGCCAAGGCTCTTGGACATCTTGCGGCCCTGACTGTCGCGGACGATGCCGTGGATGCAGACGGTGTCAAAGGGAGCCTTGCCGGTGTAAGCCAGACCGGAGAAGATCATGCGGCTGACCCAGAAGCCGATGATGTCGTAGCCGGTGACCAGCGTATTGGTGGGGTAGAAATACTTGAGGTCGGCGCTGTCCTCGTTGGGCCAGCCCAGCGTGCTGAAGGGCCACAGGGCAGAGGAGAACCAGGTATCCAGCGTATCGGGGTCCTGCGTCAGCTTTGCGCCGCCGCACTTGGGGCAGCTGCAGGGAGCGGACTTTGCCACCACGGTCTCGCCGCAGTCGTCGCAGTACCAAGCCGGGATCTGATGACCCCACCACAGCTGACGGCTGATGCACCAGTCACGGGTGTTCTTCATCCAGTTCATATAGTTCTTGGTAAAGCGCTCGGGCACAAACTTGATCTCGCCCTTCTCCACGCTCTCGATGGCGGGCTTTGCCAGCGGCTCCATCTTGACGAACCACTGCTTGGAGATCATCGGCTCAATGGTGGAGTGGCAGCGGTAGCAGGTGCCCACCTCGTGCTTGAGGGGCTCGATCTCCTTCAGGAAACCGCCCTCCTTCAGGTCGGCCAGAATGGCCTTGCGTGCTTCCAGTGCGGTCATACCAGCGTACTTGCCGCAGTCCAGCACCTGAGGCTCGTTGACGGTGTTCTTACCGGCGGCAAACAGGGCATCGGCGGCAGCCTTGTCGGCAGCGCCGGTCATGTGGCCGTCGTAGGTAAACACGCGCACGATGGGCAGGTCGTGACGCAGACCCACCTCAAAGTCGTTGGGGTCGTGGGCGGGGGTGATCTTCACGACACCGGTGCCCTTGGTCATATCGGCGTGCTCATCGCAGACGATGGGGATCTCCTTGTTCAGCAGGGGCAGCACCACATGGCAGCCGTGCAGATGGGCGTAGCGGGGATCCTCACCATTGATAGCCACGGCGGTATCGCCCAGCATGGTCTCGGGGCGGGTGGTGGCCAGCTCCAGCATCTCGCCGGTCTCCTTGACCGGGTACAGCAGATGCCAGAAGCTGCCGTCCTTCTCCTCGTACTCCACCTCGGCGTCGGAAATGGAGGTGTTGCAGTGGGGGCACCAGTTGACCATGCGGTTGCCGCGGTAGATCAGCCCCTTGTCGTACAGGCGCACGAATACTTCCTTGACCGCCTCAGAGCAGCCCTCGTCCATGGTAAAGCGCTCGCGCTCCCAGTCGCAGCTGCTGCCCAGCTTCTTCAGCTGGCTGACGATGCGGTTGCCGTACTTGGTCTTCCATGCCCATGCGCGCTCCAGAAAACCATCGCGGCCGACCATCTCCTTGGTCAGACCCTCGGCGCGCATGGCCTCCACCACCTTAGCCTCGGTAGCAATGGAGGCGTGGTCGGTGCCGGGCACCCACAGGGCGGCATAGCCCTGCATCCGCTTGGTGCGGATGAGGATGTCCTGCATGGTGTTATCCACCGCATGGCCCATGTGCAGCTGACCGGT
>CAKSZF010000208.1 GCA_934525405.1 uncultured Faecalibacterium sp. | reverse complement strand
TTCGATTCCCGGTCTTGCTTTTGATTAGAGCAATCACTTCTGCCCCCAAGGTATCAGGTTGACCGAATTCTTAGGAGGCGGACGCTCTATCCAGCTGAGCTACGGAGACATGGGTCTGCATCCTTGGGGCACAGAAAAGCTCCCAAAAATACAGTACCATATTATAATACCGCAACCGGGCTGTAAAATCAAGTTGAACCTGCGGGCAAAATGGTGTATGCTATAAGGGAATGCAAGCGGCTGTGTGCTGCGCAGGGAGGATGCTATGGAAAAAATAAAAAATATCCGCAAAAAGCTGCGGCATCAAAGGTCGCTCCGGTGGAGAAAGCTGGGACTGAGCACCCCGACCCAGATCATCTGCGTCAGCTTTATTATCGTGATCGCGCTGGGCACGCTGCTGCTCACTTTGCCCATTGCCAGCAGGCACGGACGGCTGGATGTGCTCGACGCTATGTTCACAGCCACCAGCGCCACCTGCGTCACCGGTCTGGTAGTGCGGGATACATGGACGCAGTTCACTTGGTTCGGGCAGGCAGTGGTGCTGCTGCTCATTCAGGTGGGCGGCCTTGGTCTTGTTACCCTTACCAGCTTTTTTGCGCTGGCTATGCGTCGGCGCATGGGCTTCCGGGATCTGCGATTGCTGGGCGAGAGCGTCTCGGCAGATGGCTACGATCAGGCCAAAAGCGTGCTGAAGGTCGTTGTGGGGCTGGCAGCGATGTTTGAAGGCATCGGCATTCTGCTGCTGCTGTTTGCCTTTGTGCCGCAGTTCGGGCTGGAGGGCGTGTGGATCAGCGTATTCACCGCCATTTCAGCCTTCTGCAATGCGGGCTTTGACCTGTTCGGACGGTTCGGGGCGTACTCCTCGCTGGTGCCCTATGTCAGCAACTACTATGTGCAGGCGGTGATCATATTCATGATCATCTCCGGCGGTCTGGGCTTTATGGTCTGGGTGGAGCTGTGCCAGTGGTATAAAAAACGCCGCCTGTCCCTGCACGCCAAGGTGGTGCTGTCCTTCTCGCTGATCTTGTGGCTGGGCGGTGCGCTGGGGCTGGGACTGATGGAGTGGAACAACTCCGCCACGCTGGGTGGGCTGTCGGTGCCCGGCAAGGTGATGGCTTCGCTGTTCCAGTCGGTATCCACCCGTACCGCCGGCATGAACACCGTGGACTTGGCCTCCTGCGGCACCCTGAGCAAGCTGCTCATGAGCGTGCTGCAATTCATCGGCGCAGCGCCCGGTTCTACCGGCGGCGGCGTGAAGGTGACCACCTTCGCAGTTATCATCCTGACTATCCGCAGTGTGGCGCAGGGGCGCGACGATTGCGTGATCGCGGACCACCATATCGAATCCAAGACGGTCTACCGCGCACTGACCATTATTGTGTTGGGCGCGGCGGCGGTCATTGGCTCGGCTATCGTGGTGTACTACAACACCTCGGACGCGGTGTCGGTGGTGGATGCCATCTTCGAGTCCTGCTCGGCCTTTGGCACGGTGGGACTTTCCGTAGGTGTGACCAGCCAGCTGAACAACGGGGCAAAGATCCTGTATATGCTGGTCATGTTCATGGGTCGTGTGGGCCCGGTGGCCTTTGCCATGAGC
>CAKSZF010000207.1 GCA_934525405.1 uncultured Faecalibacterium sp. | reverse complement strand
CCAGATGGGCGGCAGGGGCATCCCGTTGAAGGTGTTGTTCTTGCAGGTGGTGTAGATGGCCATATCGCCGAAGATGAGCTTATCGCCCTCGGCAAGGGGTGCGTCAAAGCTGTAATCTCCGATGATATCTCCCGCAAGGCAGGTGGGGCCGCCCAAGCGGACGGTGTGGGCTTTCTCCCCTGCCTCACCGGCGTCCAGCAGCGGCGGGCGGTAGGGCATCTCGATGACGTCCGGGGTGTGGCAGGCTGCGGACATATCCAGAATGGCAAGGTCGGTGTCCCCGTTGCGCAGGGTGTCCAGCACGGCGGTGACCAGATAGCCTGCGTTCAGCGCCCAAGCCTCGCCGGGCTCCAGATACACCTGTACGCCGTACTTCTGCCGCACCGACAGGATGCAGCTTTCCAGTGTAGCAAGGGCGTAGCCTGGGCGGGTGATGTGGTGTCCCCCGCCGAAGTTGAGCCATTTCATTCTGGGCAGCAGGTCTGCAAACTTTTTTTCCACTGCTGCCAGCGTTACCACCAGCGCATCCGCGTCCTGCTCGCACAGAGTGTGGAAGTGCAGACCGTCCAGCAGGGCGGGCAGCTCCGGGTGTTCGGCCACTGCGGCATCCCACTGGGCGCGGGTAGTGCCCAGACGGCTGCCGGGTGCGCAGGGGTCGTAGATTTCATGACCCTCCTGCGTGGAGCACTCCGGGTTGATGCGCAGACCGATGCTTTTGCCCGCTGCCTTTGCCGCAGGGCCGAATTTTGCCAGCTGGCTGGGCGAGTTGAACACGATATGGTCGGCGTATTGCAGCAATTCCTCAAACTCGTCTGCCCGGTAGGCGGCGCAGAACACATGGTTCTCCTTCTCCGGCAGCTCTTCCCTGCCTAAGCGGCTCTCGTACAGGCCGCTGGCCTCAGTACCTGCCAGATAGGGTGCCAGCACCGGGTAGACGTTAAAGTTTGAAAAAGCCTTCTGCGCCAGCAGAATGCGGCAGCCGGTGCGCTGCTGCACCCCCAGCAGAATTTCGCCGTTGCGGCGCAGCTGGGCTTCGTCCAGCAGATAGCAGGGGGTGGGCAGGCGGTGCAGCTGCTCCTCGGACAGGTTTGCCAGCCCCGCAAAGGGCGGGCGGCTGTCGCGCACCCGCATCAGTCCACCAGAGCCGGGTTATGGCTCTCGGAGCGGGGCAGACCGTACTTGTCCAGTGCATCCAGATACGGATCGGGGTCAAACTCCTCTACGGTGTGCACGCCCTTGGTGGTCCACTTGCCGGTAAGCAGCATCAGGGCGCCGCACATAGCCGGCACGCCGGTGGTGTAGCTGATGGCCTGACAGCCCACTTCTTTGTAGCACTCCTGATGGTCGCAGACGTTGTAGATGTAGTAGGTCTTGTCCTTGCCGTCCTTTTTGCCGGTAAAGATGCAGCCGATGTTGGTCTTGCCCTTGGTGCGGGGGCCAAGGCTGGCGGGGTCCGGCAGCAGAGCCTTGAGGAACTGGATGGGCACGATCTCCTGTCCGTTGAAGTTGACAGGGGTGGTGGACAGCATGCCCACGTCCTCCAGACAGCGCATGTGGTCCAGATAGCTCTGGCCAAAGGTCATGAAGAAGCGGATGCGCTTTGCCTCCGGGATATTCTTTGCCAGAGACTCGATCTCCTCGTGGTGCAGCAG
>CAKSZF010000206.1 GCA_934525405.1 uncultured Faecalibacterium sp. | reverse complement strand
GCCTGCATGGCCTGCTGGCTGTGTGCCAGACCCAGTGCCAGCACCATCTGGTTCTTCCACAGCGGGATGGTGTTCACGATGGTGGACTGGATCTTCTCTGCCATCATGGTGTTGTTGTTTTGCAGCAGACGGATCTGGGGACCCATCTGCAAGCTGATGTTGCGGGTCAGTTCCAGATCATACAGCTTTTTCTCAAAGCGCTCGCACTGGTCGGCAAGGTCGCGGGCGGCCTGTGCGTCCTCCGGCAGACCGGAGACCTTGGCCTTATCCATAGCCTGCTGCAATTCGTTGGCACGCACATCGGCCAGCTTTTTCTTGCCGGCAAGGATATACATGCTCAGC
Organism: uncultured Faecalibacterium sp.; assembly: GCA_934525405.1. Classification (GTDB taxonomy): domain Bacteria; phylum Bacillota; class Clostridia; order Oscillospirales; family Ruminococcaceae; genus Faecalibacterium. Next base: position 1,337 of record CAKSZF010000206.1, on the reverse strand, counting down.
TCCTTGAAGTAGGCCATGTTCAGCTCGTACATCTTGTCCAGCATGGCGATGTCCTTGAGCAGCTGCACCTGATGGGCTTCCAGCATGGACTGGATCTTTTCCACGTTGGTCTCGGTCTTGTCGTACTTGGTCTTGAGGGCATCCAGCTGGCTGGTCTTTTTCTTGAAGAAGCCCATGATGCCCTTCTGCTGCTCCTCGTTGGCGTCAAAGCTCTTCAGCTCGCCGATGAGGTCGGTGATCATATCGCCCACCTCGCCCAGATCCTTGGTGGACACCTTGGAGAGGGCTGCTTCGGAGAAATCGCCGATCTTCTTCTGGCAGGCAGAGCCGTACTGCAGCACCTGCTGGCTGTTGGTGATATCGATCTTTTGGGCAAACTGATCCACCATGGTCTGCTCCTCGGGGGTCAGCTTCACCTGTGCTTCCGGGGCGGGGGCAGCGGCGGGCTTTTCCTCCTGCGGCACAGCAGCGGGGGTGGGGTCCAGCGTCAGGGTGGGCACTGCGGGGGCATCCAGATCAAAGTTCAGATTATTGTCAGCCATAAGTGATTCCTTCCTTTCAAAATCCCGAGGGGATATTCTGGTCTTACTTGCTCAGACCCTGCCCTTTCAGCATATTCTGCAAAACGGTCAGGTCTGCGGACAGGTCCATGCTCTCTGCCGCATACAGGGCATCCAGCTGGTTTTCAAAGGCGGTGGCAATGGAGGCAGCGTTGTGCTCCACCTCGGCGCGGATGGCAGCGGCGTTCTCGCCCCGCACACCCTGCTTTGCAAGCTTTGCGTACTGCTGCAAAACGTTTACGGCGTCCGGCAGATAGTAGTTGGCAAACCGGCGCACCTGCTTTGCCTTGGCGGGGTTTGCTTCCACCGCTTCCACGATGGAGCGTCCCGCCTTTTCCATGCGGGTCATGGCGGCGGACAGCTGCGGGTCGGGCAACGCTTCGTTCAGCGCATGCAGGGTGTCCAGTTTCTGCTGGATGTCGGTCAGCATCTGGTCCACATCCTCCACACCGGTGTGGAAAGGTACTTCGTGCTCCACCACCCGGGGCGGGCAGGTCTTTTTTGCCACGCCAAAGGCCACGGCGGCACCGCCCAGCGCCACCAGCAGCGCCCATAATTTGTATACCGGCAGCACCGCGCACAGCACCACGAACACCAGCGCCATTGCGTAAAAAGGCAGCACACTGGGCTTTTGGGTGCGGATGATCTTGCTCATGGTCATTTCTCCTTGTCCGGGGCAGTGCGCCCCTTATGATATCCATAATACAACGTCCGCAAAAAAACGCAAGTATCCCGCAAAAGAATTTACAGCCTTGTCATCATTTTACGATCCAGTCC
>CAKSZF010000205.1 GCA_934525405.1 uncultured Faecalibacterium sp. | reverse complement strand
AGAGGCAGGGAGGGGTGTTCCGACTCCCCCCTCCCTACCTCTGGACTCCACCCACCCCGCAACGGGCCAAGGGCTACACGCCCTTGACAATCCTAAAGAAGAAGTCGAAGCACAAAAAAGCTAGCGCTGCGCCAGTCGGCGCTATCGCTTTAACGCTTTTTTCGCTTCTCCATTCGTAGCCCCTCAGTCGCTGCGCGACAGCTCCCCCCGGGGGAGCAAGCGCAGCAGCTGCCGTTTCCCGTTACGACCCCTCCCGTGAAAATAGCGTTTGGAGCGCTCCGCAGAGCGCGACAAACGCGAAATAAAAATAATAATTCCGCTGAAAATGGCCAGAGCGCAAGCGGAGGCCATTCCAAATCGTCCCGCCCTCTTGTATTTATCATATCTTTATTGACAACAAACCGCACTTTGCCGTAAACTGGGAGCATAAAACCGGCGCAGCGCCGGAAAAGGGGCGTAAGGTAAATGAACGATACAGTACACTTTGAAAAAACTCTCTCCAGCGAGACCCTGTTCGAGGGGCGGGTCATCACCCTGACCAAGGACACCGCGCTGCTGGAAAACGGCAAGACCGCTACCCGCGAGGTGGTGCATCACCACGGCGGTGCCTGCATCCTGCCTTATTTTGCAGACGGCACCATCTGCATGGTGCGGCAGTTCCGCTATGCCATGCAGCAGCAGCTGTGGGAGCTGCCCGCCGGTAAGCTGGAAAAGGGCGAGGACCCCTTTGCAGCCGCCAAGCGGGAACTGGAAGAGGAGTGCGGCCTGACCGCCGACAACTACATCTCGCTGGGCGAGTTCTACCCCACCGTGGGCTACGATACCGAGGTCATCTATACTTGGGTAGCCACCGGTCTGCACGAGACCAAGATGCACCTTGATGCGGACGAGTTCCTGACCCCCGACCGGGTGCCGCTGGAAAAGGCGTATCAGATGGTCATGAGCGGCGAGATCAAAGACGGCAAGACCATTGCGGGCATCCTGAAGCTGAAGGCTCTGCTGGCCGAGGGCAAGCTGTGATCTTATACGAGGACGCCGCCCTTGTTGTGCTGGACAAGCCCGCCGGGCTTTCCAGCGAGGAGGGCGTGCCCGCCGCGCTGCGGGCGCACTGGAACGCGCCTGATGCCTTTGTGGGGGTGGTGCACCGGTTGGACACCGGCGTGTCCGGGTTGATGGTCTATGCCCGCACCCCGGCAGCTGCCGCCGCCCTGAGCCGTCAGGTGACTCAAAGTCAGGACGCCTACGCCGTGCAGGATGGCCGCGCCGAGGGCAAAGCCGCCGCGCCGCAGTTCGTCAAGCAGTACCGCGCGGTCATTGCCGGTGTGCCGGACGCGCAGCTGCCCGCCGCCGGGGTGCTGCGGGACTACCTGTTCAAGGACAGCCGCAAGGGCAGGGTGTTCCCGGTCAGCCGTCCCCGCAAAGGGGTGCGGGAGGCGGTGCTGGAATACCGCATCCTTGCCACGGCAGGGGAAAACAGTCTTGCCGAGATCACCCTGCACACCGGGCGCACCCATCAGATCCGGGTACAGTTTGCCAGCCGCAAGCACCCGCTGTACGGCGATGGCAAATACGGCAGCCGCCAGAAGGGCAGCATTGCCCTGCAAAGCTGCGGCCTGCGCTTTGTGCACCCGGACACCGGCAAGCCCATGGCCTTTTCTCTGCCCCTGCCCGCCGCCGCACCGTGGAAGGAGTTTTTGGAATAAGG
>CAKSZF010000204.1 GCA_934525405.1 uncultured Faecalibacterium sp. | reverse complement strand
TTCGCTGAATGCTTGATTATTATAGCCGATGCAAAGGGGAATGTCAAGCCTTATTTTTACTTATTTCTCATTTTTCGCGCCGCCGCAGCTGCAGCAGCTCTCCTGCGCGGCAGAATCCGGTGCGGGCAGCTGGCTTGCCAGCTGTTCCAACGTAACGCTGTCGATATACTGGTTGATCACCTCGTCCAGCCCCGCCCAGAACGGCAGAGTGAAGCACTGCTCGGACATGGGGCATTCGTTGGTCACGCTGCCAAGACACGGAATGGGCGCTACACTGCCCTCGATGGCGCGCAGGATCTCGCCGGCGGTGTAGTCGGCGGGGTCTTTCGTCAGCCGGTAGCCGCCCTGACTGCCCCGCTCGCTCTTGACCAGCCCCACCCGCGCCAGCGGGGTAACGATCTGCTCCAGATATTTCAGGCTCAGGTTCTGCCGCTCGCTGATCTCCTTCAGGCTGACGGTGGTGCCCGGCGCATAGCGCGCCAGCTCCGCCATCAGGCGCAGGGCGTAGCGGCTCTTGGTGGAAAATTTCATGGTCGTCCTCTCCTTGTTGCAGTTTATAGTATAGCACGTTACTCGGATTTTGCAAAGGAGAAACCTCTTGTGCAAACAAAAAAGGTCTGTTATCATAGGATGGAACAGAACCTATCTTTGAGGAGTGAGAGTATGACAGAAAAGATCACCGCCGCAGACGCCATCCGTCTGCTGGATTCCGGCAAGGCCGTAGCCGTGGATGTGCGCGAGCCGGACGAATACGCCGTGGGGCACATCCCCGGGGCAAAGCTGCTGCCGCTGGGGCAGGTCATCGACCGCGCCGCCGAGGTGCTGCCGGACAAAAACGCCCTGTGGCTGGTGTACTGCCGCACCGGACGCCGCAGCGCCGACGCCGTACAGAAATTGGAAGCCCTTGGCTACACCGACCTGCGGGACCTCGGCGGCATTTTAAGCTGGCCTTACGAGATCGAAGGCAATTTTGAGGGGCATTTTTAAAACCCTCTCAGGCGCTCCCGCGCCAGATTCCCCCTTTTGTCACCTGCGGTGACATCTTCCCCCGGAGCGGGGGAAGTCTTTCCTCTCAGGGAGAGCCAAGCCGTAAAGTTTGGCACTAAAGCATTAGGCGCAATGAGAAAGTTTCCGGCAGTGCTCTTGCCTCTCCCTTTGGGAGAGGTGGCACGGCGTAAGCCGTGACGGAGAGGGCGAGCCCGCCAAAAAGCCGCTTATTATAATTAAGAAGCGCAAAACCATACCAGAAAGGAAACCATGCCATGTCGTTCCATGCAAAAGAGTTCGCGGGCAGCCACTGCGGCTGCCGTTACCAGCAGGATTACCGCCCTACCTTAGGTCGGGACGGCAAAAAGGAATCCGGCACGCTGGAGGTCATCAAGTTCTACTACGATGGCGCTATCCGCTTTGAGCAGCACTGCTACGGCGAGGCTGCCACCTTTGTGTTCGGCGTGTGGGCGTCCGGCATGGACGAGGACGGCACGCTGCACTGGGTACTGCCGGACCGCCGCAAGAGCTACTACGATGAAAGCTATCTGCCCAAAAAGCTGGACCGGGTGGACGAAGCCGGTAACCTGTACTTTGACGGCGGGGTGTTCCCTTGGAAGCTGGCAGACGACTTTGCCGAGGATAAGCGCTGGGGCTACCCCAAGTGGAAGGTAGCGCTGGGCAAGCTGACCGGAAAGGGCAAAAAAGGTGACTGAATCACGAAAATCCAGTATTCATATTGACATACTAGGGAATGATATGG
>CAKSZF010000203.1 GCA_934525405.1 uncultured Faecalibacterium sp. | reverse complement strand
TTGAACAGGATCTCGCGGTCGTTGGCACCGTCGATCTTAGCGGCCTCGATCAGGTCGCCGGGCACGCTCTGCAGGCCAGCCACATAGATGATCATCATGTAGCCGATCTGCTGCCAGCACATCAGGATGACCAGACCGACAAAACCGGCCTTGGCATCCAGTGCCAGCAGGGGCTTCTGCAGGTTTGCCAGCACACCGTTGAGCAGGATCTGCCAGATGTAGCCCAGCAGGATGCCGCCGATCAGGTTGGGCATAAAGAACACGGTACGGAAGATGTTGGTGCCCTTGATGCCGCGGGTCAGCACCAGCGCAATGGCAAAGGCGCACACATTGATGAGCACGGTGCTCACCACGGTAAACACCGCCGTAAAGCCGAAGGCGTGCAGGAAGGTGGAATCCTGAAATACCGAGATGTAGTTCTGGATGCCCACAAAGGTGGTCTTGGACACGGTAGTGAACCGCTGGAAGGACAGGTAAACGCCCCAGATAAAGGGCCAGATGAAGCCGATGATAAAGGCGACCAGAGTAGGAAGCACAAATATCGGCCAGTATTTACTAATGGCTTTTTGCATGATATACCTCCTGAGGGAGCTGTCTGATAAAAAAGAAAGGAGGCGGGCGAACTTTTCGCCCGCCTCCCGTTTTAGTTCTTAGGGAGATCTCCGGTCAAAGGTTTAGCCGTTGGCCAGCTTGTACTCCTTGGCCCAGCCATCCACAAATGCGGTGACAACGTCGTCCCACTTGCCGGTGCCTGCTGCGTATGCAGTCAGAGCGCTGCCCACGCCGTTCTTCCACTCCTCGGAAGGCATGGTGGAGAAGCACCAGTCAACACTGGTCTTGCCGTCGGCCACATACTGGTTTGCAATGGTGATCAGGGGGTTGGTGGAGTCCTTAGCCTTCTTGAAGGGGATCACGAAGCCCATGTCATCTGCCATGGCAGAGGTGCCCTTGTCGGAAGTGACACACCAGTACAGGAAGTCCAGAGTAGCCTGAATGTCAGCCTCGGAAGAGGTGTTGTTGACGCACCAGAAGTTCTCGGAACCGGTGCACAGACCCTGATTCTCCTCGCCGTCCACGCCGATGTAAATGGGCAGCATACCCAGATTGTCATCGCCCAAATCCTTCACGTCGCTGTAAGCCCAGGTGCCGTTCTGATAGAACACGGCCTTCTTGCCCACAAACTCAGCCACTGCATCGTTGCCGGTCTTGGAAGCCAGCAGCTTGGGATCGCAGGTGGAATCGGTGATGTACAGATCCCAGATCTGCTTGTAGTTGTCCAGATAGGTGCCCTTGATGGCGTCGGTGGAGCCAATGCCGTCTGCCTTGTACTCGTAGTAGATGGGCAGGTTTGCCAGATGGGTCTTGAAGCGCCAGTCAGAAGAACCGTCCATGCCGGCAGAGGTGAAAGCACCGTCCACGCCCAGCTCAGCCTTGCGAGCCTGAATGTCGTCAGCAACCTTCTTCAGGTCGGCAAAACCCTTGATGTCCTCCTGCTTGTAACCGGCAGCGGTCAGCAGCTCCTTGTTGTAGATGATGCCGTAGGTCTCGATGACGTATGCAATGCTGGTAACAGCGTCGCCGTCCTTCAGAGCAAAGGAGTCGCTGGTCAGCTCGCCGTAGACCTGACTGCCGGACAGATCGTAGCAGTAATCCTTCCAGTTAGCAAGACCAACAGGGCCGTTCACCTGGAACAGGGTGGGAGCTTCGCTCTTCTCCATCTCGCTCATCAGGGTGGTCTCGTACTGGCCGGAAGCGGCGGTCACAACGGTCACGGG
>CAKSZF010000202.1 GCA_934525405.1 uncultured Faecalibacterium sp. | reverse complement strand
CGGTGCAGGCCAGAGTGATTTTAACGGTCATTTGTTGACACCTCCATTATAACGGTTGTTTTGAACCTCCCTCGGGTGCGGGTGGCAGCTGTAAAAACAGGCGCACTTAATAACCCCGCAAAAGAGGTGATATCATTGTACCACGCGTTTTTCAATCCGTCAAGCAGAAAAAAGCGATTTTGAGAAACTTTTTTCGCAGCCGCTCTCTTTTTGTCCCAAGGCGGCTTTTTTGCATTCTGCTTGCATCGCGGGCGTAGATATTGTATAATGAATCGAAACGGCATTTTACCGGTTTGAAGCCGCCCCTTTACCGGGGGCTTTATAAATAGGAGTGAGATATCATGCAGTCTGCAAATAAAATGTGCGTGGCTCTGTTGTTCGGCGGTATGTCCAGCGAACATGAGGTCAGCTGTGTCTCTGTGGGCAACTTTGTCCGCAACATCGACCGCAGCAAATACGAGGTGCTCACCGTGGGCATCACCAAGGAGGGCCGCTGGCTCTACACCGAGGCCACGGCGGAGCAGATGGCCGACGGCAGCTGGGAAGAGCTGCCCGGCAATATGCCCTGCGTGATCAGCCCGGACCGCGCCGACCACGGCATGATCCTGTTTACCCCGGACGGCCGGGTGGAAAAGATGCACCTTGACGTGGTGATCCCGGTGCTCCACGGCCTGTGGGGCGAGGACGGCACCGTGCAGGGTCTGCTGGAGCTGGCAGGCATCGCCTATGTGGGCTGCGGCGTGCTGGCAAGTGCCGTTTGCATGGACAAGGCCGTGGCCAACGCCCTGTTCGAGGCCAACGGTGTGCCCCACACCAAGTGGGTAGCCGCCAACCGCTGGGAGATCGAGAAGGATCTGGAGGGCGTTTGCGCTGGTGTGGAAGAAAAGCTGGGCTGGCCTGTGTTCGTCAAGCCCGCCAACGCAGGCTCCAGCGTGGGCATCTCCAAGGTGTCCAATCAGGAGGAGCTGAAGGCTGCCATCGCCCTTGCGCTGGAAAACGACCGCAAGGTGGTGTTTGAAGCCTTTGTGGACGGACAGGAAGTGGAGTGCGCCGTCATCGGCTCCGACCCCGCTGTGGCCACCCGTCCCGGTGAGATCCTTGCCGGTGCAGAGTTCTACACCTATGATGATAAGTACAAGAACGGCGTGAGCCAGACCGTCATCCCGGCACATCTGCCGGAGGCGAAGCTGGACGAGGTAAAGACCTACGCCGCCATGGCCTACACCGCACTGAACTGCGAGGGTCTGGCACGGTGCGATTTCTTTGTGGAAAAGAACACCGGCCGGGTGCTCATCAACGAGATCAACACCTTCCCCGGCTTTACCGCCATCAGCATGTACCCCAAGCTTATGGAGCACGAGGGTCTGCCGGTGCCGCAGCTCATCGACCGCCTGATCGCACTGGCGGTGGAAAGGACGGAAAAGCAGCATGGATAATCGCCCCATCGGTGTGTTCGACAGCGGTCTGGGTGGCCTGACCGGTGTGCGGGAGCTGCGCAAGCGCCTGCCCCATGAGGATATCATCTACTTTGGCGATACCGGCCGGGTGCCCTACGGCAGCCGCAGCCCGGAGACCATTCTGCAGTACGCCCGGCAGGACGTGGCCTTTTTGCTTTCCAAAAACGTCAAGTGCATCATGGCCGCCTGCGGTACGGTGAGCAGCACCTACCCGGCTTCGGAAGCAGCTCAGCTGCCGGTGCCCTACCTTGGCGTAGTGGATGCCGCCGCCCGGGAAGCAGCCTTTGTCACCCGCAACCGCCGCATCGGCGTCATTGGCACAGCCGCCACCATCCGCTCCCGCAGCTACGAAAAG
>CAKSZF010000201.1 GCA_934525405.1 uncultured Faecalibacterium sp. | reverse complement strand
CACATTATAGAATATGGAGGGAAAACCTATGGCTTGCACTACCATTCTGGTCGGCAAGGCAGCATCGTACGATGGCTCTACCATGATCGCCCGCAACGATGACTCCGGCTCCGGCCATTTCACTGCTAAAAAATTCACCGTGATCCACCCGGAGGAGCTGCCCAAGACCTACCGCAGCGTCCTCTCCCATGTGGAGATCCCCCTGCCGGAAGGCGCACTGCGGTTTACCGCCATGCCCAACGCCGTGGAGGGCAAGGGCATCTGGGCAGCTTCCGGCGTCAATGCCGCTAACGTGGGCATGACCGCCACCGAGACCATCACCTCCAACCCCCGCGTGCTGGGCGCAGACCCGCTGGTGGAGTATCAGCCCGCCAAGGGCGAAAAGCCCGAGGTGCCCGGCGGCATCGGCGAGGAGGATATCGTCTATCTGGTGCTGCCCTATATCCACTCTGCCCGCGAGGGCGTGCTGCGTCTGGGCAGTCTGCTGGAGCAGTACGGTACTTACGAGATGAACGGCATCGCTTTTCAGGATGTAAACGAGATCTGGTGGCTGGAGACCATCGGCGGTCACCACTGGATCGCCCGCCGCGTGCCGGACGATGTGTATGTGGTCATGCCCAACCAGCTGGGCATCGACAGCTTTGATCTGGAAGATGCTTTCGGCGCACAGGAAAACTACCTCTGCTCTGCCGATCTGCGTGAATTTATTGCCAAGAACCACCTCGACCTCTCTTTGGACGGCGCACTGAACCCCCGGGATGCCTTTGGCAGCCACGATGACGCCGACCACGTTTACAACACCCCCCGCGCATGGTATATGCTGCGCTACCTCAACCCCCGCACATGGGTGTGGGAGGGTGCCGACGCCGACTACACCCCCATGTCCGATGACCTGCCGTGGTGCATGGTGCCGGAGCGCAAGGTGACCCCGGAGGACATCAAGTATATGCTGTCCAGCCACTATCAGGGCACCCCCTACGACCCCTACCTGAGCTACGGCGACAAGTCCGCAAAGGGCGCATACCGCTCCATCGGCATCAACCGCAACGACTTTATGGCTCTGCTGCAGATGCGTCCCGACCAGCCGGAGGAATCCCGCGCAGTGGAGTGGGTGGCCTATGCCTCCAATGCCTTCAACAGCATGGTGCCCTTCTACGCCAACGTGGAGCGCACCCCGGAGTATCTGGCCAACACTACCGGCACCGTGTCCACCGATAACTTCTACTGGACCAGCCGTCTGATTGCCGCCATGGCAGACGCCTCCTATAATAAATCCCTCTTCCACCTCGAGCGCTACGAGGAAGCCGTGCTTTCTGCTGGCCGCGCACTGGTGAACCAGTACGACGCAAAGCTTGCCGCTGAGCCGGACGCTGCCCGCCGCGCCGCCCTGCGGGAGGAAGCCAACACCGCCATCGCCGCCATGCTGCAGGAGAAAGCCGCCGACACGCTGGACAAGGTTCTGTTTGAGCTGAGCAGCCAGATGAAAAACGCCTACTCCCGCTCGGATGCCTGAGTAAACCGGCCTGAACACCAAAACCGGTCAAGGACGGTCACATAAACGCAGAAAAGACCACCGCATACACAAGTGCGGTGGTCTTTTTGCGTGCAAAAAACTCTTGTATCCAAGATATTGGAAACTCTGCACAAAAATGATGAAAATTCTTTGTGAGCGAAAATGACCGAAACTGATTGATTTTGACAAGATTTTTGCTATAATAAAGCTACAGACAACCAAAACACGCCAATACCGTGCAGAAACGGTCAGACGTGGGAAGGAAAGAAGGAGAAAGACACCATGCTGGCAGAGGAACGTTTTGCA
>CAKSZF010000200.1 GCA_934525405.1 uncultured Faecalibacterium sp. | reverse complement strand
CGTCTGCTGAACAAGGAGACCGGCGAGGTGAAGGATCAGGAGATCTTCATGGGCGACTTCCCCCTGATGACCGACGCGGGCACCTTTGTCATCAACGGTGCCGAGCGTGCGATCGTCAGCCAGCTGGTCCGCTCTCCCGGTGTGTTCTACGGCCATGCCAAGGATAAGGTAGGCAACGACCTGTACAGCGCCACCATGAACCCCAACCGCGGTGCATGGCTGGAGTACGAGACCGATGCTGCCAATGTGTTCTATGTCCGTATCGACAAGAACCGCAAGCTGCCCGTCACGGTGCTGTGCCGTGCACTGGGCCTGTCCAGCAATGAGGATATCCTGAACTACTTCGGCGAGGACGAGCGCATTCTGGCCACGCTGGAAAAGGATACAACCAAGAACCGCGAGGAGGGCCTGCTGGAGGTCTACCGCAAGCTGCGCCCCGGTGAGCCTCCAACGGTGGAGTCCGCTACCAGCCAGATCGATATGCTGTTCTTCGATCCGCGCCGGTACGACCTGTCCCGTTTTGGTCGCTATAAGATGAACAAAAAGCTGTCTCTGGCACGCCGCATCATGAACCATGTGGCTGCGGAGAATGTGGTGGATCCCTTCACCGGCGAGATCCTGATCGAGGCCGACAAGAAGATCGAGCGCAAGGTAGCCGAGCAGATCGATGCTGCCGGTGTGGATCTGGTCGTGCTGAAGATCGATGATCCCATGCAGGACAAGGCTCACAAGGTCAAGGTCATCACCAATGGCTGCGTGGACGCACAGGCCATCATCGATAGCTACTACCCCGCATTCAAGGGCGTAGATGTCAAGGAGTGCGGTATCAACGAGCGTTGCAACCTCAAGGAGCTGCGCAAGATCCTTGATAACGCTTCCAGCGCCGAGGAGGTCATGGAGAGCCTGAAGAAGGATCATGACCTGCTCATCGGCCGTACCGTCACCATCGACGATATCCTGTCCTCCATCAACTACCTGAACGATCTGGGCTACGGCATCGGCACCACTGATGATATCGACCATCTGGGCAACCGTCGTATCCGCAGCGTGGGCGAGCTGCTGCAGAATCAGTTCCGCATCGGCTTCTCCCGTATGGAGCGCGTCATCCGTGAGCGTATGACCCTGCAGAGCCAGGATCAGAGCGTCATCACCCCGCAGGCACTGATCAACATCCGTCCTGTGGTAGCAGCCATCAAGGAGTTCTTCGGCTCCTCTCCGCTGTCTCAGTTCATGGACCAGAACAACCCTCTGGCTGAGCTGACCCACAAGCGCCGTCTGTCTGCTCTGGGCCCCGGCGGTCTGAGCCGTGACCGCGCAGGCTTCGAAGTCCGCGACGTTCATTACAGCCACTACGGCCGTATGTGCCCCATCGAGACCCCTGAAGGCCCCAACATCGGTCTGATCTCCTATCTGGCATCCTACGCCAAGATCAACGAGTACGGCTTCGTGGAGGCCCCCTACCGCAAGGTCAAGAAGGTCTACGACGAGAATAACAACCTCATTGAGCAGGTCGTCACCGACGAAGTGGAGTATATGACCGCCGATGTGGAGGACGAGTACGTTGTGGCACAGGCCAACGAGCCGCTGGACGAAGGCAAGCACTTCGTCCGTCCCCGCGTGTCTGCCCGCCGCCGCGATGAGATCCTGGAAATCGATGCAGAGAAGGTCGATTACATGGACGTTTCTCCGCGTATGATGGTCTCTGTTGCTACCGCCTGCATCCCCTTCCTGGAGAACGATGACTGTAACCGTGCACTGATGGGCTCTAACATGCAGCGTCAGGCAGTGCCTCTGATGGTCACCCAGCAGCCCATCGTTGCTACCGGTATGGAGTACAAGGCTGCTACCGACTC
>CAKSZF010000199.1 GCA_934525405.1 uncultured Faecalibacterium sp. | reverse complement strand
CTGCGCCGGGTGCGGGAGCTGCCGGGCGTGAAAAAGGTGTTCATCCGCAGCGGCATCCGGTTCGACTACCTGATGGCTGACCCGGACGATACCTTCTTCAAAGAGCTGGTGGAGTACCATGTGTCCGGCCAGCTGAAGGTCGCCCCGGAGCACTGCGCCCCCAATACCCTTGCCTACATGGGCAAGCCGCCCATCGAGACCTTCAACAAGTTCAAGGATAAGTTCTACGAGCTGAGCAAGAAGGCGGGCAAAAAGCAGTATCTGGTGCCCTACCTCATGTCCAGCCACCCGGGCAGCACCCTGAAGGACGCGGTCTATCTGGCCGAGTACCTTTATAAGAACCACATGCGCCCGGAGCAGGTGCAGGACTTCTACCCCACCCCCGGCACCGTGAGCACCTGTATGTTCTATACTGGGCTTGACCCCTACACCCTCAAGCCGGTGTTTGTGGAAAAGACCCCCGAGGGCAAGGCGTTGCAGCGCGCACTGCTGCAATACTACGAACCCCGCAACGCCGAAAAGGTGGTCAAGGCTTTGCAGCTGACCCACCGGGAGGACCTGATCCCCCTGCTGGTGCCCGCCGCAGGCCGCCGCGCCGTGCAGCGCACCGCCCGCCGGGCGGAAAGCGCCGAGGTGACCATCCACAACGACGGCACCTATACCGTACACCCCAACCAGAAGGGACGCAGCACCGGCAAAAATGCCCGTGCCGCCGCCCCGGCAGGCCGTCAGCCCAGCCCGGGCGCACGCTTTGCGCCCAACTCTGCACCCGGCCATAAACCTAAAAACAATCAACAGAAAGAGAACGCAACGTGGAAAACTGGAAAGAAGAAAAAGTAACTCTGTTCCCCCGCCGCCTGTTCCTGCGGCTGGCTGCGCTGGCGCTGGCCGCTGTGCTGGCGCTGGGACTTACCGCCTGTGACAGCCTGCCCGGCAACGGCGGACACATCGTCAAGCCCTCCACCGGGACAAGTCAGCCCTTTGAGATGCACTTTATTGATGTAGGGCAGGCACTGAGCGTACTGGTGGAGTGTGACGGACAGTTCATGCTCTACGACGGCGGCAACGTGGACGACGGCAGTCTGGTGGTATCCTACCTGCAAAAGCAGGGGGTGGAGCAGCTGCAATATGTGTTCTGCTCCCACGCCCACGAGGACCATGTGGGCGGTCTTGCCGCCGTAATGGCAAAGTTTCCGGCGGGGCACGCTTACAGCCCGGTGACGGAAGCCTCCACCAAATGCTTCAACGATTTTGTCAAGTACACCCGGCAGCAGGGGCTGCAATTGGAGGTTCCCTCCGTGGGCACCGTCTGGCCGCTGGGCAGCGCCACCGTTACCCTGCTGGGCCCGGTGACCGGGTACAGCGAGACCAACAACACCTCACTGGTGCTGCGCATCGACTACGGCAGCACCAGCTTTCTGCTGACCGGCGACATGGAAAAGACCGCTGAGACCGACCTTGTAAACAGCGGTGCCAACCTGAAGGCTGATGTGCTGCAAGTAGGGCACCACGGCTCCAGCACCAGCACCGGCTACCTGTTTCTGAACGCTGTTCTGCCGGAAATGGGCGTCATCTCCTGCGGCACGGGCAACAAGTATGGCCACCCCCACGAGGAAACTTTGAGTATCCTGCGGGACGCAAAGGTGGATGTCTACCGCACCGACCGGCAAGGCACCATCACCATCGGCAGCGATGGCCAGAACTTCACCGTAGGTACCGAGCACTTTGTGCCGGACAGCCAGCTGAACCCCACCGACCCGTCGTCCTCCAGCACGGCGCAGCAGGCCTACATCGGCAACGTGAACAGCAAAAAGTTCCATCTGCCCACCTGCGCCAACCTGCCTGCGGAAAAGAACCA
>CAKSZF010000198.1 GCA_934525405.1 uncultured Faecalibacterium sp. | reverse complement strand
AAAGAGGGAATAACAATGGGAAAAGAAGCTAAAACCAACGCAATGCGCATTCTGGAACGGGAAAAGGTGGCCTATACCGCCCACGAGTACCCCCACGAGGAGGGGGTGGCGGTGGACGGCGTGACCGTAGCCGCCAGCATGGGCGAAGACCCTGCCTGCGTGTATAAGACGCTGGTAACGCAGGGCAGCAGCAAAAACTATTTTGTGTTCGTCATTCCGGTGGCGGCAGAGCTGGACTTAAAGGCCGCTGCCCGCAGCGTGGGCGAAAAGAGTGTGGCAATGATCCATGTGGCGGAGATCAACAAGGTGACCGGCTATGTGCGGGGCGGCTGCAGCCCGGTGGGCATGAAAAAGCAGTACCGCACCGTCTTTGACGAAAGCGTGCTGACCCAGCAGAAGGTCTACGTTTCCGGCGGGCGCATCGGTACGCAGGTGTGCTGCGCCCCGGCGGATCTGATCCGCGCTGCACGCGCCGCCACCGCAAAGATCATTTTTTAAAAATCCGGCGCGATATCTGGGATACATCAACACAGCCTTTACATAAAATATACCTGCCGCATAAGTCATACTTAAAAAGAAAAAGGATGGCGAAACTGCACAAAACTTTCGAAAGTTTTTTGACGGCATGGGAACACAAGGGAGAATTTGCCCAAACGCTCTTTGCAAAGCGGTTTTTTTGCCGTAAACTGTATCTAGTACAGGGACGATGCCCCAAAAAACGGGCTTGCATCGCCGCCTGAAAAAACGCTTGCACAGGAAACTGCGGAGGGAAACTTCAATGATGCTGCTGGTGCCGGGTCGCATGGAATGGGGTCACATTCACTGCAATCAGGGGCATGGTGCAACCTTGTGCAAAATGCGCGGACAGAAAAACCGGAAATAAAGGCCGTGGTACAGGTGTACCGCAGCCTTTTTTGTTTGTCGGTCTTGTTGGATAGTTGAGAAAGAGAGGCTTTGGAAAATGGTTCGTAAAGTGGCAGTGATCATGGGTTCGGACAGCGATTGGCCGGTGGTCAAGGGGGCCTGTGCCCAGCTGAAGGCACTGGACATCCCCTTTGAGGCACACATCCTTTCGGCACACCGCACCCCCGCCGAGGCAGCAGCCTTTGCAAAAAGCGCAAAGGCCAACGGCTTTGGTGTCATCCTGTGCGCAGCAGGCATGGCAGCACATCTGGCAGGTGCTTTTGCCGCCAACACCACCCTGCCGGTCATCGGTATCCCCATGAAGGGCGGCGCGATGGATGGCTTGGACGCGCTGCTGGCTACCGTGCAGATGCCCAGCGGCATCCCGGTGGCGACTGTGGCACTGAACGGTGCCAAGAACGCCGCATGGCTGGCTGCTGAAATTCTGGCCCTGAGCGATGACGCACTGGCTGAAAAGCTGGAGGCTGAGCGCGTAGCCATGGCACAGCAGATCGCAGCCAAGGAAGAAAAGCTGCAGAACGAACTGAACGAGCTGTAAAGGAGAACCAATGTCTGATTTTGCATATCCGCTGCATGAGGAGTGCGGCGTTTTCGGCATCTACGACCGTGCCGGTACCGAGGATGTGGCTGCAGCGGCTTATTCGGCGCTGTATGCGCTGCAGCACCGCGGGCAGGAGAGCTGCGGCATCGCCGTCAACGATGACGGCGTGATCACCGGCCACCGGGATCTGGGCCTTGTGAACGAGGTGTTCACCCCGGAGGTGCTGGCAAGCCTGTCTGCCCCCACGGCACACATGGCCACCGGTCATGTGCGCTACGCCACTGCGGGCACCCGCGTCCGCGCCAACGCCCAGCCCATGATCGTCCGTCACGGCCGCGGCACCATGGCGCTGTGCCACAACGGCAACCTGACCAACGCCGTGGAGCTGCGCCGCCAGCTGGAAAACGAGGGCGC
>CAKSZF010000197.1 GCA_934525405.1 uncultured Faecalibacterium sp. | reverse complement strand
CGCAGCGGCCATGTGGACACCGCCCTTTCGGACGGGCTGCTCTCCGGCGGGGCAAAGGCTGTGGCGGGCTTTGTGAACAATGTGTACAGTGTGTACTCCCGCAGTATGCTGTGGGCGACCGTGAACCGCCTGATCGAGGGCGAGACTTTGCAGCAGGCCATTGATTACGGCCTTGAGGTCTACGGCGAAAACGACATCGTGTGGTATCTCAACCAGAACACCGGACGGCGTCCCCACTCGGTGGCGTCCTATCCCATCATTCAGGGCGACGGCACCGCTCGGCTCACTGCGCCCGGTGCGGCGGTAAACAGTGCTGCGGAGCAGCAGACCCCTGCCGCTGCCTGACCATTGCACTTTTGCACGTTTTATATTATACTTAGGGATGGCAGAGTGTCTGCCATCCCTTTTTAAACGATGAGGTAACCTTCATGTCAGAATATATCACCCATTCCCGCGCCGAGACGGTGGCACTGGGCAAGCGGATGGCAGCTGTGCTGGCTCCCGGGGCATTGATCGCCTTTACCGGCGGTCTGGGCGCGGGCAAGACCGCCTTTACCGAGGGTCTTGCCGAGGGTCTGGGCTGCACCGACCCGGTGTCCAGCCCCACCTTTGCCATCGTGAACTACTACCGGGGCCCGCGCCCGCTGGCGCACTTTGACCTGTACCGCATTTCTACCGAGAACGATCTGTGCGCGGCGGGCTTCTACGATTATCTGGATCAGGGCGCTGTGGTGGCGGCAGAGTGGAGCGAAAACTTTGCCGACCTGCTGGCGCTGGAAAACCCCATCCGGGTGAACATCGACCGTCTGGACGATACCACCCGCAAGATCACCATCGAGGGGGTGACGGTATGAAGATTCTGGCCGTGGATACGGCGGGCAAGACCGCCGGCGTGGCGCTTATGCAGGACGACCGCCTGCTGTACGAGGTGTATCTGGACGGTGGCATGACCCACAGCGAAACGCTGATGCCCATGATCGACAACTGCTTAAAGATGTGCGGGCTGACCTGTGCGGACATCGATCTGTACGCCGTCAACGCCGGCCCGGGCAGCTTTACCGGCCTGCGCATCGGACTGGCCGCCGTCAAGGGTCTGGCCTTCCCGCGCGAGACGTTGTGCGCCCCGGTGTCTACCTTGGAAGCGCTGGCTGCTGCCCACACCGGCGAGGGCACGGTGCTCTGTGCACTGGACGCCCGCCGCGCACAGGTATACAGTGCAGCTTTCGACCTTGCCACCCACACCCGCCTGCTGGACGACGACGCCCGGGCGGTGACAGATCTGGCTGATTTTGTGGAAAATTGCAAAAAGCCCCTGTTTTTTGTTGGTGATGGCGCGGGTCTGTGCTATAATAAATACAGCAATGTGCCGGGTGTGCTGCAAACACCCCCGGCGCTGCGGGGCGGCCGTGCCGCTGCCGTAGCACTTGTGGCAAAGCAGATGGCCGCAGCCGGGCAGGCTGTGCTGCCGGAGGCGCTGCTGCCGGACTACCACCGTCTCAGTCAGGCGGAGCGGGAGCGGGCCGAGCGTCTGGCTGCCGAAGCCGCAGCAAACAAACAATAAAAGCGGAACTGTGACCACTCACAGGGAAAGGACGTTTTTCCATGGCAAAACCCATCGCACTTGCCGCCGACCACGGCGGATTTGAACTGAAAGAGGCTGTCAAGGCACATCTGGAGGAGCTTGGTCTGGAGTATATCGACTTTGGCACCCACAGCACCGACAGCGTGGACTACCCCGATATGGCTGTGCCCGCCTGTGACGCAGTGGTGAGCGGCCAGTGTGAGAAGGCACTGCTGTTCTGCGGCACCGGTGTGGGCATCAGCATGGCTGCCAACAAGATCAAGGGCATCCGCGCCTGCTGCTGCTCCGACAGCTTCAGCTGCGAGTATACCCGCCGCCACAACGACGCCAACGC
>CAKSZF010000196.1 GCA_934525405.1 uncultured Faecalibacterium sp. | reverse complement strand
CCGCATAAGCTGGTGGCAGAGTATGCAAGCGCAAATGGCGGGGAGGCATGGGGATATGTTTGTGGTAACACTGAGCAAGACGAGCCTGAAAAAGCTGGGAGCAGGGGCAGCGTGCTGCGCGCTGGTGGTGTTCAGC
Source organism: uncultured Faecalibacterium sp. (assembly GCA_934525405.1). GTDB lineage: Bacteria > Bacillota > Clostridia > Oscillospirales > Ruminococcaceae > Faecalibacterium. Next base: position 1,837 of record CAKSZF010000196.1, on the reverse strand, counting down.
GCCATGCTGGGGCGGTTCATCAGTACCCGGACGGTGGCGGTAGCCGCCCCGGTGAACCGCATCGAGAGCGCACAGGACATCCAGACATGGTTCACCGGCTACGGGCTGGAGGTGGACGGCGCGTCCATCACAGCGGATAAGGTCAAGATTCCCCGCAAGTGGGACGACAGCTTTTCCGCTTTCAACGGGGTGGTGCAGCAAAGCGGCATGGACCTTGCCCGCTACAAGGGCAAAACGGTAGAAAAATGGTCGGCGCTGCTCCCGGCAGCAAGCAACGGCGAAACCAGCCGCTACGGGGTGCTGCTGGTGTACAAAAAGAAGGCGGTGGGCGCGTATCTGCTGGAAAAACCCTCCGGCACGGTGCTGGGGCTGCAGGACGCCCAGAACGAGCTGGCAAAGCAGACCTCCGGCGAGGATTACAGCGGCGACTGGGGCGAGCGGCACGACGAGCAGCTGACCGACAGCACCGCACAGCAGACCTCCGGCGAACCGGATGCAGAGCCCGAAGCCGCCCCGCAGGCAGCCCCCTACACCGAGCTGCCGCTGGACGCGGAGGGCTACCCCGTAGAATAGGGACGGCATTGCCGCAAAACGACCTTTTTTAAGCTCTTGTCCGGCAGTTGCGCAAACTGCCTAGTTTTTACAAACGATTCGGCAAAAATTAGACAAAACACGGATTTTTGTAGCATCCGTATGTTCAAATCTAACAAAAAATTCTTGTAAAAATCGGCAATATGAAACGGTGCAAAAAAACCGGTACGGGTTTATAATAGTAGTATACCGATCCCCATTGACAAAGCCATGTTCCGGGGCTGAATGTGCAGCCCGGGCAGAGGGATCAAGTAGTAAGGAGAAAATGATTATGAAGGAATTTCAGTACACTGTTAAGGATGCCTGCGGCATCCATGCCCGTCCCGCCGGCCTGCTGGTCAAGACCGTGAAGGGCTTTGCAAGCACCGCCACCCTCGAGAAGGACGGCAAGAGCTGCGATATGCGCAAGCTGATGGCTCTGATGGGCATGGGCGTCAAGCAGGGCGAGACCGTGACCATCAAGGTCGAGGGCGATGATGAAGAAGCAGCCGCAGAGGCCATCCAGAAGTTCCTGAGCGAGAACGTCTGAACCGCGGCTTGAAAGCCGAGCCCTCGCGGGAAAACTGCGGGGGCTTTTTTTGACAAAACGCCGGGCGCTGCACGCCCGGCTGTAAGTGGAAGGAGAACGTGCTATGCAGGTAGGCACCGGCAAAAGCGTACTCAATGGCATCGCCATTGGCAAGCTGAAGATCTACAAGAAAAAAAATACCGCGATTTCCACCGCTCCTGTGGCAGATACTGCCGCAGAACTGGAGCGTTTTGAAGCTGCCCGCCAGAAAGCCATTGAGCAGCAGACCGCCCTGTATGAAAAGGCTCTGGCAGAAGCCGGCGAGGACATCGCCGAGGTGTTCAACATCCACGCCATGATGCTGGATGACGACGACTTTGTGGACGCCATCAAGGAGATCATCAACGGGCAGAAGATGTGCGCCGAGTACGCCGTCAAGACCGCCGGCAACAATCAGGCTGCGGTGTTCTCTGCCATGGACGACCCGTATCTGCAGGCCCGCAGCGCCGATGTGCTGGACATTGCGCAGGCCATGCTGGACATTTTGCAGGGGGTGGACAACGCTTCCCTGCAGGGCACCGAGCCCAGCATTCTGGTAGCCGAGGATCTGGCTCCCTCCGAGACCGTGCGCATGGATAAAAGCCTGCTGCTGGGCTTCATCACCCGCGAGGGCAGCTCCAACAGCCACACCGCCATTCTGGCACGCAGCATGAACATCCCCGCCCTGATCCAGTGCAA
>CAKSZF010000195.1 GCA_934525405.1 uncultured Faecalibacterium sp. | reverse complement strand
GGCAAGCCCGCCGCCGGTGGTCTGCGCCTGCCGCCAGCCGCAGGGGGTAAGCCCCTCGAACCGCCAGTGCTTGGCGGTGTGGGCCAGTTTCTGCCAGCTTCCGGCGGGCAGGGCGTGGGGGGCGGTATCCGGCAGGGCGGCGGCAGTCCAGAGGGCGCGGCCAATCTTGCCGTGCAAAAGCCCCAGCCAGAACGCCGCCGCCGTGTCCTCGGCAAGCAGCGGTGCACGCGCCGCAAACAGGGCGGCAAGCTCTGTCTCCGGCACAGCGGGGAACAAATCAAGCTCCACCGCCGGGTGCTTCGGGCTGCGCCCGGGGGCAAGCAGGCCGGACAGCTGCATGATGCAGATGCCGGAAAGCCCGTAGTCGGTGAACTGCACCTCGCCCATCTCTTCAGCCAATACCCGGTCGCCGTCCAGCAGGCGGGCAGCGGCCTTGGCGCGGATGCCTGCAAGGCTCTTGTTCGGCTTTGCGCATTGCAGGGCGGTCAGGCAGGGGTAAAGGGGGCGCATCTGCCCGCCGCAGTCGGCGGCAAAGCGGGTGCCGAAACCGTCCGTGCCGAACTGCGGCCCGGCAGCACCGCCCATGGCGCAGATAACGGCATCTGCCCGCAGGGTTTCGGTGCCGCCCTCGGCGTTTGCAAACTGCACAGCGTAGCCGCCCTTGCTCTGCCGCAGGGTGCTTACCGTGCAGCCGGTGCGCAGCTGTACGGTGTGCCGCTGCAAATGCAGCTCCAGCAGCGCCAGCACGTCGGCGGCCTGATTGGAATAGGGGTACACCCGCCCGGCCTCATCGGTGCGGGTGTACAGCCCCAGTTGCTCAAACCACGCCAGCGGCGCGGCAGCATCCACCGCCGCCAGCAAAGGCCGCAGCGCGGCGGGGTCGGCGGTGAAGTATTTTTCCGGCGCAATGGCGGTGTTGTCCAGATTGCAGCGGCCGTTGCCGGTAGCCAGCAGCTTTTTGCCCACCTTGGGGTTGCGCTCCAGCACCGTGACGCGGGCAGCGGGTGCGGCCTGTGCAGCCGCCAGCGCAGCGGCCAGTCCGGCGGCACCGCCGCCCAGAATAAGGATGTGTGCCATGCGGACACCTGCTTTCTTTGGGTTTATTCCTATTTATTGTAGCAGAACCCCGCCCGGAACGCAATGCGGCGGGCAAAGCAAAAAATGCGATGCCGGTATAATTTGCCGCCGCTGACAGATACTACATACAAAGGAAACTGCAAGGAGGGCAAAATAATGAAAGCAACCGGTATCGTGCGCCGCATCGACGAGCTTGGCAGGGTGGTGATCCCCAAGGAGATCCGCCGCACCCAGCGCATCCGGCGGGGCGACCCGCTGGAGATCTTTACCACCGGCGACGGGGAAGTGATCTTTAAAAAGTACTCGCCCATGGGCGAGGTGAACACCCTTGCCGCCCAGCTGGCGGAGGTGCTTAGCCGTCAGTTTGCGCTGACCGCCTTTGTGTGCGACAGGGACCGCATTCTGGCGGTCAGCGGCAGCGGGCGGCGGGAGCTGACCGACCGCAGCATCAGCCAGCCGCTGGAAAAGCTGATGGAAGCCCGCAAGCCCTACCAGAGCCCGGGCAACCCGGAAAAGACCCTGCTGCCCTGCGAGGGCGCGCCCCGGGTGCTGCTATGCGCCGCACCGGTACTGGCGGGCGGGGATGTGACCGGCGCGGTGGGTCTGCTGACCGAGGACCGCACCGCCTGCCCGGAGGACGCTCAGTGCAAGGCGGTTGCAGTGGCAGCGGCCTTTCTGGCAAAGCAGATGGAGGAATAAGGCGGGACGATCTGGAATGCGCGCCGCGCTGCTTTGCGCATAAAAAGCGGAAAGAATATTTTTATTGGTAGTTCCGAAACGTCTGCGGGCGTTTCGGAACTACTTTTTCACGGGGACATTCCCCCTTTATGACAGAATTATGAATCTTTATAAACATTTTTGCAAAGGGCTTGACAGCAGGGCAAAAACGGTTATAA
>CAKSZF010000194.1 GCA_934525405.1 uncultured Faecalibacterium sp. | reverse complement strand
CCCAAGTTCGTGGAGCGTGCCCCGGCGGCTCTGGTGGAGGAGATCCGCACAAAGTTCGCCAAGAGTCAGGACAAGCTGGCCAACATTGAGCAGAGCATCAAGGCTCTGGGTTAAAATAGTGGAATACAATAACAAAGAACGCACCTCGCTGTGGGTCATGGCCGGGCGGGTGGTCTTTACCGCTGCACTCATCGCCTGCATCTGGTTCATCTTTTCCAACTCCATGGCGGTGGCGACAGTCTCCTCTGGTTCCAGCGGCCGGGTGCTGGCGTGGATGCGCATCATCCTGCGCCGCTTGGGGCAGCCGGGGCTGGCCGAGCATCTGACCATGCACATCGTACGCAAGCTGGCACACTTTTGCGAGTATACGCTGGAGGGCTTTCTGCTCATGCTCTGTATGCGGGTGTACAGCCGTCACCCGCTGCGGCATATCACCGTGCCCATGCTGGGTGGTGTGCTGACAGCGCTGACCGATGAGACTATTCAGCTCTTCTCGGAGGGGCGCAGCAGTCAGGTCACGGATGTGTGGCTGGATTCTGCCGGTGTTCTGACCGGCATCCTTGTCGCCATCGTGCTGCTGCTGGCCTGCGAGGGGCTGTATTATCACATGAAAAGGAGACACGAATGACCATCCAACAGGCAAATCAGTATTTTGCAGCCCTGCCGGACGGCTTTGCCGACCCGGAGCAGCTGGGTGCGCTGCTGCCCGCCTCGGTGCAGCAGGTGCAGTTCGTGGGCATGGCAGGCACTGCCGGTAAAACGGCGGTGGCGCGTCTGCTGACGGCCATCCTGCACGCGCAGGGCATTCGTGCCGGTGTCTACCATGCCGGGTGTGAGCCCCTTGCGGCTCGTATCCGGGTGGAAGGCGAGCCGGTGGACGAGGCACTGCTGTGCCGCGCCGCTGATGCCCTTGCCGCCCATGAGGAACTGCCCATGCAGGCGGCGGAGCTTGCTGCCGCTGCGTACTGCTTTGGCGAGGCCGGCTGCACGCTGGCGGTAGTGGAGCTGCCGGACGCAGGGCTTGCTTCGGCGCTGCCCCAAATGCCGGTGTGCGCCGTCACGGCGGTTGGGCCGGACGGCGTGAGCCGCTCGGTGGAGCGTCTGGCTGCGCTGGCAGGCGGCGTGATGCGCAAGGACAGCATCTGCGTCACCGCACCGGAGCAGCCCAAGGCGGTGCTCAGCGAGTTGGTCGTGGCTGCGGGCAAGTGCGGCTGTGAGTTGGTCGTGCCCGACCCGGAGGATATCACCTTTTTGGAGGCGGAACAGTTTGCCAGCCGGGTGGACTACGGCGGCTATACGGTACCGCTGGCCTTTTTGGGACGTCACGCTGCAGGCAACGCCGCCATGGCGGTGGAGTTGGCGCTGGCACTCTGCCGCAAGGAGGTGGACATCTCCGATGAGGCGATTCTGGATGGCATTGCTGCCGTGGACAACCGCTGCAGCATCCGGGTGCTTTCTCAGCGCCCGCTGGTCATTCTGGATGCCTGCCGCACCCCGCAGCAGGCTGCTGCGTTGCTGCGTGTGCTGAACATGGCAAAGGTGCGCCACATGAGCGCTATCATCGGCCTGACCGAGGAGGAGGGGGCCGAAGCCTTCTTCTCCGCGCTGGAGACCGGCCTGAGTCCTGAGGAGCAGAAAAAGGATAAATCCACCATGCCCGGCATGAGCGAGAGCCCTTTTGATAAGGTGTATCTCGTTACGCCCGCCGGTGTGGAGGAGCAGCTGACCCGGCGTCTGACCGAGAAAGCCAAATATCACTTTGATGCTCAACTCTGCACCAGTCTGGACGAGGCGGTGCAGCTGGCGCACGCCAACACCCGCCGTGGTCTGTTGGTCTGCGGCAGCGAGGCGGCAGCACTGGAAGCAGCGGCTCTGCTGGCAAAGGCATAAGCCGCCGACAGCTTTTTCTAAAAAATAACCCGAAGATCCCGTACACTGAAGCTATGTGTACGGGATCTTTTATTTTGCAAAAAAGGAGATGGACAAGCAATGGCAACGGTGACCTTCAG
>CAKSZF010000193.1 GCA_934525405.1 uncultured Faecalibacterium sp. | reverse complement strand
CTGGGCAAGCAGCTGCTGTACACCGCCCGCCAGAAGGACGGCGTGCTGACGCTGGACGTCCCCGCCGAGGTGGCCACCTTCCGTACCACCATCGAGGATATGCAGACTTTGCAGGCAAACGGCGTGAAAACGCTGGTGCTGGTGACCGAGAAGAACACCACCACCCTGAACCTCTCGCTGCTGTGCGAGGGACAAAAGTCCGGCACCCGCGTCACCCTGCGGCATCTGGGCAGCAATGCTACCCTTTCTGTGGGTCTGTGCTGCCGCCGCGACCTGCTGATCGGCCGCTAATCGGAAAAACGGCAGTATAATTTGTGGTTCAGAAACGCCCACAGGCGTTTCTGAACCACTTTTTTTAATGATGACAAGACCCCCGGCGAGCAGCCGGGGGTCTTGTCGCACACTTATGGAGGCTTGGACAGGAATAAAAGGAAGATCACATTCCCTTTGCGGGAAAGAGAATCGCTGCTTACTTGCCGCGAACAGCTGCGAAACCGGCTTCCAGATCGGCAAGGATATCATCAATGTGCTCAGTGCCGATGGACAGGCGGATGGTGTTCTGGTAGATCTGCTGCTCGGCCAGTTCGGCATCGGTCAGCTGGCTGTGGGTGGTGGAGGCCGGGTGGATAACAAGGCTCTTCACGTCCGCTACGTTGGCCAGCAGAGAGAAGATCTTCAGGTTGTCGATGAAGGTAAAGGCCTCCTCGCGGCCGCCCTTGATGTTAAAGGTAAAGATGGATGCGCCGCCGTTGGGGAAATACTTCTGGTACAGTGCGTGATCCGGGTGATCCGGCAGCGAGGGATGGTTCACCTTTTCCACCTGCGGGTGGTTGGCAAGGAACTCCACCACCTTTTTGGTGTTCTCCACATGACGCTCAATGCGCAGGCTCAGCGTCTCGGTGCCCTGCAGCAGCAGGAAGGCGTTGAAGGGGGAGATGGTAGCGCCGGTATCACGCAGCAGGATGGCGCGGATGTAGGTGACAAAAGCGGCAGGGCCTGCGGCATCCGCAAAGGAGACGCCGTGGTAGCTGGGGTTCGGGGCGGCAATGTTGGGGTAACGGCCGCTGGCCTTCCAGTCGAAGTTGCCGCTGTCCACGATGATGCCGCCCAGCGTGGTGCCGTGGCCGCCGATGAACTTGGTAGCAGAGTGCACCACGATGTCTGCGCCGTGCTCGATGGGACGGATGAGGTACGGGGTGCCGAAGGTGTTGTCAATGACCAGCGGCAGACCGTGCTTGTGGGCGATGGCGGCAATGGCGTCGATATCCGGGATATCGCTGTTGGGGTTGCCCAGCGTCTCCAGATAGACAGCCTTGGTGTTGGGCTGGATCGCGGCCTCCACCTGTGCAAGGTCGTGGGCATCCACGAAGGTGGTGTTGACGCCGAACTGGGTCAGGGTGTGAGCCAGCAGGTTGTAGCTGCCGCCGTAGATGGTCTTTTGTGCCACGATGTGGTCACCGGCCTGTGCCAGTGCCTGAATGGTGTAGGTGATGGCAGCTGCACCGGAAGCGGTAGCCAGTGCTGCCACGCCGCCCTCCAGCGCTGCGATGCGCTTTTCAAACACATCCTGCGTGGAGTTGGTCAGACGGCCGTAGATGTTGCCTGCATCGGCCAGACCGAAGCGGTCGGCGGCGTGCTGGCTGTTGCGGAACACATAGGACGTGGTCTGGTAGATGGGCACCGCACGGGCATCGGTGGCGGGGTCGGCCTGCTCCTGACCGACATGAAGCTGCAGGGTCTCAAATTTATATTCAGACATTGTTATTTACCTCTCTTTATATACCAAAAGTATTATTATTGTGTACAAAAAATCCCGATGCGTTTTCAAAGGCGCACCGGGCAGTGTGGTCTACCGGAGCTGCTGCTGTCACATTCGGGTGTACATTCGCACAGCCGAGGGCAACATACAGTACACATCCGATGCCGGTGCCCGGTTGGTATGCATTCGCCCACAGCGATAATTCGCGTGCAGCAGTTCTTTCCAGATCAGCTTCATCTTTGTGCCCTCCTTCCGGTAAAACTTT
>CAKSZF010000192.1 GCA_934525405.1 uncultured Faecalibacterium sp. | reverse complement strand
ACCAACGGCGAAAAGATCGAGATGCACCGCACCAATGAGTTCGGCAGCGGGGTGTACTACAACACCTTTGAGGGCATCGTGGAAAATCTGGAGCGCCGCTTCCGCGAGACCAGCAGCGAGTGGATGAAGGAAGAGATCGGCAGCTTTATGTCCGGCGTGGAGTGCCCGGACTGCCACGGTCAGCGCCTGAAGCCGGTGGTGCTTGCCGTGACCATCGGGGACAAGAACATCAGCCAGTTCTGTGAAATGTCCATCCGGGACGAGCTGGGATTTATCAAACAAAACGAGCCGAACCTCACCGAAAAGCAGCAGCAGATCGGCGGCCAGATCATGAAGGAGATCAAGAACCGCCTGCAATTCTTGCAGAGTGTGGGTCTGGACTACCTCACGCTTGCCCGCGCAGCGGGCACGCTGTCCGGTGGCGAGAGCCAGCGCATCCGTCTGACCACCCAGATCGGCAGCGCCCTGTCCGGGGTGCTCTATGTGCTGGACGAGCCTTCCATCGGCCTGCATCAGCGGGACAACGACAAGCTCATTGCTACCCTGAAAAACCTGCGGGATCTGGGCAACACGGTCATCGTGGTGGAGCACGACGAGGACACCATGCGCAGCGCGGATTATATCGTGGACGTAGGCCCCGGTGCCGGTGTGCACGGCGGCGAGATCGTAGCCGCAGGCAGCGTAAAGGATATCTGCAAGGCCAAGCGCAGCATTACCGGCGACTACCTCTCCGGCCGCAAGCGCATTGCAGTGCCCCAGACCCGCCGCACCGGCAACGGCCACTGCCTGACCGTAAAGGGCGCACGGGAAAATAACCTGCGCAACATCGATGTCAGCTTCCCGCTGGGAGAGTTCATCTGCGTCACCGGCATTTCCGGCTCGGGCAAGTCCAGCCTGATTAACGAGATCCTGTACAAAACGCTGGCCAGCGAGCTGAACGGTGCCCGCTCCCGCGCAGGCAAGTGCGATGGGGTAGAGGGGCTGGAATTCGTGGATAAGGTCATCGGCATCGACCAGCAGCCCATCGGCCGCACCCCGCGCTCCAACCCTGCCACCTACACCGGTGTGTTCAACGATATCCGCACCGTATTCTCCCAGACGCAGGACGCCAAGATGCGGGGCTATGGCCCGGGACGGTTCAGCTTCAACGTCAAGGGCGGCCGCTGCGAAGCCTGCGAGGGCAACGGCATTCTGCAGATCGAGATGCACTTTTTGCCGGACGTCTATGTGCCCTGCGAGGTGTGCAAGGGCGCGCGCTACAACCGCGAAACATTGGAAGTAAAGTATAAAGAAAAGACCATTGCGGACGTGCTGAATATGACCGTGGAGGAAGCGGTGGTGTTCTTTGCCAACCAGCCCAAGATCGCCCGCAAACTGCAAACGCTGCTGGACGTTGGCCTTGGCTATGTCACCTTGGGGCAGAGCGCCACCACCCTGTCCGGCGGCGAGGCGCAGCGTGTGAAACTGGCCAACGAGCTTGCCCGGCGCGGCACCGGCAAGACGGTGTATATTCTGGACGAGCCCACCACCGGCCTGCACATCGCAGATGTGCACCGTCTGATCGAGGTGCTGCAAAAGCTGGTGGACGTGGGCAACACGGTCATCGTCATCGAGCACAATCTGGATCTGATTAAGTGCGCTGACCATATCATCGACCTTGGCCCCGAGGGCGGCAGCGCTGGCGGTGAGATCGTGGCCGAGGGCACCCCGGAACAGGTGGCCGCCGTGCCCGGCAGCTTTACCGGCCAGTACCTGCGCCCGTTGCTGGAACGCGACCGCGCGCAGCGCGCCGCAGAAGAGGAAAACCACTGACAAAAACGAAAAAGCGCGTATCCGTGTAAAAATCAGACTTTTCTTGAGAAAAACAAAAAATAATTGAAAAATCTGTTGACAAAACGGCCTTGCCTGAGTATAATATCTCTTGTCGCCACGCTTCGGTAGGGAAGCGGCGGTCGATATCCGGGTGTAGCGCAGTTTTGGTAGCGCGCTTGAATGGGGTTCAAGAGGCCGTGAGTTCGATTCTCGCCACTCGGACCATT
>CAKSZF010000191.1 GCA_934525405.1 uncultured Faecalibacterium sp. | reverse complement strand
CTTTCTTGCAGCAGGCGCACGACAGCGGCAAGCGCATCGTGCTGGAAGCGCAGCTGGGCGCAATGCGGGATATCGACTACGGCATCTTCCCGTTCACTTCCAGTTCCAACACGCTGGCAGCCTACGCGCCGCTGGGTGCGGGCATCCCCAACTGCAAGCTTGACCATGTGGTGGGTGTGCTGAAAGCCTACTCCACCTGCGTGGGCGCTGGCCCCTTTGCGGCAGAGAACGCAATGGACGAGGCGTGGAACGAAAAGCTGCGCAAGGCCGGCGGCGAGTACGGCGCGGCTACCGGCCGTCCCCGCCGGGTAGGTCCCTTTGACTGCGTTGCCAGCCGCTACGGCCTGCAATGTCAGGGCGCGGATAAGATCGCACTGACCAAGCTGGACGTGCTGAGCAGCATGAAGCAGATCCCGGTCATCACCGGTTACAAGCTGGACGGCGTGGAAGTCCCCCGCTTCGATACCCTGTCCGACCTTGACCGTGTGCAGCCGGTGGTCACATTGCTGCCCGGCTGGAACAAGGATATCTCCGGCTGCCGCAGCTGGGCAGAGCTGCCCAAGGAAGCCAAGGCCTATGTGGAGTTCCTTGAAAAGCAGCTGGGGCACGAGATCCAGTTCGTTTCCACCGGCGCAGAGCGCGAAAAGTTTGTGCTGAAGGGAGAATGGCTGTGAGACATTTTATTGAGCCCGGCAGCTTTTCTCTGGCTGAGCAGCTGGCACTGCTCGACCTTGCCGACCGGATGGAGGCTGACCCCGCACCCTACGCCCACCTGTGCGACGGCCGCATTCTGGCCACCTTGTTCTACGAGCCTAGCACCCGTACCCGCCTTTCCTTTGAGTCCGCCATGCTGCGGCTGGGCGGCAAGACGCTGGGCTTTGCCGGGGCGCAGCTTTCCAGCGCCAGCAAGGGCGAAACGGTGGCCGATACCGCCCGTGTGGTAAGCAACTATGCGGATGTCATCGCCATGCGCCACCCCAAGGAGGGCGCACCGCTGCGGGCGTCCATGTATGCGCGGGTGCCCGTCATCAATGCAGGCGATGGCGGCCACGCCCACCCCTCCCAGACCATGATCGACCTGATGACCATCCGTCAGCGCAAGGGGCGGCTGGATCATTTGACCATCGGCTTCTGCGGCGACCTCAAGTTCGGCCGGACGGTGCACTCCCTCACCGCCGCGCTGAGCCAGTTCGAGGGCAACCGGTTCGTGTTTATCTCGCCGGAGGAGCTGCGCATCCCGCAGTACGTCAAGGACGAGACCCTGACCCCGCTGCATCAGAACTACAAAGAGACCGCTGACCTTGAAGCTGAACTGCCCGGTCTGGACGTGCTGTACATGACCCGCATCCAGAAAGAGCGCTTTTTCAACGAAGAGGACTACCTGCGGTTGAAAGGCTGCTATGAGCTGGACGAAAAGCTGTTGCAGCTGGCACCGCCCACCATGCCGGTGCTGCATCCGCTCCCCCGCATCGACGAGATTAAGCCGGACGTGGACAACGACCCCCGCGCCGCTTATTTCGATCAGGTGCATAACGGCGTGTATATCCGCATGGCGATTATACTGGCACTGCTGGGCATTCCCGACCCGCTGACCGGGAAAAAGGTGCTGGAAAGTATATAAGTTGGAAACAGGGCTGCTGCACAAAACCTCGTGCAGCAGCCCTGTTTTTGCGTCTGGTATTTTTTGAGGGCTCGCCTTTACGCCCCTCCCGTGAAAAGGCAATTCTGGAAAATCCGCAGATTTTCCAGAATTGCGAATTTTAAATAATTCTTCCGCTGAATATGCGCAAAGTGCAACGACGACGACCGCCGCCAGCGGCGGAAACAGGGAGAAGTTGTTGGGGCAGCGGCCAGCAAGACGCGAGTGCCGCCCAAGGCACGAAGCGGATGCTGGGTGCCGCAACCCGGAAGCGGCGCGCATTCCCAATCGTCCCGCTACCCCCGCAGCGGTGGGTCCGGCACAAAGATCATGGTGCCCCGGGCGGAAAAAAGCAGCTGCGGCATCATGCAGCTGTACCCCAGCCACAGCACCGCCAGAATGCACAGCACCAAAAGCACCCT
>CAKSZF010000190.1 GCA_934525405.1 uncultured Faecalibacterium sp. | reverse complement strand
TACTGTGGCTCAGCTGGTAGAGCAGCTCACTCGTAATGAGCAGGTCGCCTGTTCGAATCAGGTCAGTAGCTCCAAAGAGAAGCCCCCGAAAGTTGGCTTGTGAAGCCGGTTTTCGGGGGTTTTTGTTTGTGCGTAAAGCCAAAAGCCGCCGCACCCTGCCCGGAAACTCTGGCAGCAGAATGCAGCGGCGTATCGTCACAAAAAGCTTACTTGGAAATCTTCTGCCCGACCCAGATGCAGATGCAGGCACCGATCACCGAGATGGCAAAGGAAGAAAAGCTGCCGGAGGCGTGGATGCCCAGCAGGCCGAACAGAAACTCGCCCACAAAGCTGCCCAGCACACCCATCAGGATGTTGCGGCCCAGGGAAGTTTCCGTGCCCATAAAGCGCCCGGCCAGATATCCGGCCAGTGCACCCACCAGCACGCCCACAAAAAGGGAAGCCAGCACGCCTACCAGCGTCAGCAGGCCGGTCAGACAGCCCACCAGCACGCACAGCAGGGCAACGATGAGCAAAATCGTTAAAGTGATCATAGGTTATACCTCCTTGAAAATTACGGCTCTGCCTGCTGCTCGGCGGCTTCGCGGGCGGTGCGGCAGATGTCTTTCAAACAGCATTTTTCACATTCCGGCTTGCGGGCATTGCACACCGCACGTCCGTGCATCACAAAGCGGTGGCAAAGGTCACTGCCTTCCTCCGGCGGGATGATCTTCCACAGGGCCATCTCCACCTTCTGCGGCTCTTTGATGCCGTCCACAAGGCCGATTTTATTGCACAGCCGGATGCAGTGGGTATCGGTGACGATGGCGGGCTTGCCGAACACATCCCCCATAATGAGGTTTGCGCTCTTGCGCCCTACGCCGGGCAGGGCAAGCAATTCGTCAAAGGTGTCGGGCACACGGCAGTCGTACTTGTCCCGCAGCATCCGCATACAGGCCGAGATATCCCGCGCCTTGGAGTGTCCCAGCCCGCAGGGCTTGACGATGGCTTCAATGTCCTCCGGGTCGGCAGCAGCCAGTGCCGCGACGCTTGGGTATTTTGCAAACAACTCCTCCACCACAATGTTCACCCGGGCATCCGTGCACTGGGCGGCCAGCCGCACGCTGACCAGCAGCTGCCATGCGTGGTCGTAATCCAGCGTGCACCCCGCATCCGGGTATTCGGCCTTGAGACGCCGGATGACCTCCAGTGCCAGCGCTTTTTTGGCGGCAAGGTTGTCCGGCTCTTTTTTTCGTACCGGCATGAGACAAACCTCCTTTAAAAGGGAATACCTGAATCATACCATGTTTGACAGGATTTGTAAATGTTTGCAGGACATTATCTGAGAATGATTTTCAGAAAAGCCCTTGTTCTCCTTTTCTAAATGCGCTATACTATATAAAAAGTGCCTTGCGGGCAGGAAAGGGGAACCCACCATGAATGAACCACTTGCGCAGCGCCTGCGTCCCAAAACGCTGGCGGATGTGTGCGGGCAGCAGCATCTGCTGGCTCCGGGACGGGTGTTCCGCCGCACCATCGAGAGCGGGCGCATTCCCAACATGATCTTTTACGGCCCCTCCGGTACCGGAAAGACCACGGTGGCACGCATTATTGCCGAGAACAGCGGCATGACCCTGCACAAGCTCAACGGCACCTCCTGCGGCACCGGGGATATCAAGGCGGTGCTCAAGGATATCGGCACGCTGGCAGCGGCGGGCGGCATTCTGCTGTATCTGGACGAGATCCAGTATCTGAACAAAAAGCAGCAGCAGAGCCTTTTGGAATGCATCGAGGACGGCAGCGTCACCTTGATCGCTTCCACCACCGAGAATCCCTATTTTTACATCTATAACGCACTGCTTTCCCGCTGCACGGTGTTTGAGTTCAAGCCCCTTGCCGCAGCGGACGTGGAGCGCGGGGTGCGCAACGCCGTGCAGCGCCTTTCCGAGGGGGAACAGGTGCCGGTATGCATGGACGAGGACGCCTGCGCCTATCTGGCCGAAAGCGCCGGGGGCGATCTGCGCAAGGCGCTGGGCTGTCTGGACTTTGCGGTCACGGCAGCGCCGGTGGAAAACGGAGAAAAGCGCAT
>CAKSZF010000189.1 GCA_934525405.1 uncultured Faecalibacterium sp. | reverse complement strand
CGGGGCAGAATGGACAAAGGTATGAACTTCTTTTACATCCTGAGCGGTCCTCTCGGCTATGTCATGGAGTGGATCTACAAGCTGCTGCCGAACTACGGCTGGGACATCATCCTCTTCACCCTGCTCATCAACATCGTCAAGATCCCCCTGCAGACCAGCCAGCAGAAGAGCATGGCGAAAATGTCTGCCTTCCAGCCCATGATCTCGGAGATCCAGACCAAGTACAAGGACAAGCCCGAAAAGCAGCAGGAAGAACTGATGAAGCTGCAGCAGGACTTTGGCTATAAGCCCACGGCCGGCTGCGTGCCCATGCTGCTGAATTTCCTTGTCATGTTCGGTGTTATCGGCGTGGTGTATAACCCGCTGGAGCGTATTTTCCACATCAGCGCCGCTGCACTGACCAGCGCAGGCGAGGCTATGACCGCCGCCGGCATCTCCTTTACCGCCATCACCCGCGATACCAACATCATCGCCGAGGTGGTTGCCGGCAACAGCGGCGTGCTGGGCTGCTTTACCGCACAGCAGATCGCTACCATCACCGAGTTCAGCCAGCACATGAACTTCTTTGGCATCGACCTGACCCGCATCCCGAAGCTGGGTCTTTCTCTGGACATCGTGCTGCCGCTGCTGTCGGTCATCACCATGTTCCTGTCCACCCACATCAGCATGAAGGCCTCCGGCCAGCAGATGCAGGGCAGCATGAAGCTGACCATGTATATGATGCCGCTGATGTACCTGTTCTTCTGCTTTACCTACCCGCTGGCATTCTCTCTGTACTACGTCATTTCCAACATCGTCATGACCGCACAGACCCAGGTCATGCGCAAGTTCTACGACCCCGAGAAGATGCGCAAGGAAGTGGAAGCCGAGATCGCCGCCAAGCGCAAGCAGGAAAAGCGCGGCGTGAAGAACACCACCATCACGGTGACCGACTCCAAGACCGGCAAGACCGTGGAAAAGAACCTTTCCGCCAGCGAGATGAACAAGCGCCGGCTGGAGTATGCCCGTCAGCTGGACGCCGAGCGCTACAAGGACGAGCGCACCGTGCCGCTGAGCGAGCTGAACAAGCAGGATAAACAGTAACAAGGGAGGTAAACGGTTATGATCCGTACACAGGAATCCACCGGCAAGACGGTGGACGAAGCCCGCGCCAAAGCCTGCGCCCTGCTGGGCGTGCAGGCCGACGATCTGAACGTCAGCTATGAAGTGCTGGAAATGCCCCAGAAAACCGGTTTTCTGGGCTTAAAGACCACCCCCGCTAAGGTGCGCGTGAGCGTGGAAGAGCCGGATGCCCCCGCCGCTGTGCCCGCAAAGCCGGTGGAGCCGGTGGCAGAGCAGCCTGTTGAGACTGTCGCCCCCGTGCAGGAGACTGCTCCTGTGGCAGAGGAAGTTCCCGCTGCTGTGGCAGAGCCTGCCGCTCCCGCCGCAGAGCAGACCCCCGCTGCCGAGCAGCCCGCCGAAGCTGACGAGGAGGCAGAAGAGGTGGAAGTGCCCATCGTCATCGAAGAAAACGCCAAGGTGAAGGCTGCTGTGGACTATCTGCGGGAGGTCATCACCCTGATGGGCGTGGAGAACGTGACCTTCAGCGCCGTGCAGAAGGGCGAAGCTACCATCATCCGTCTGGACGGTGAAAAGCTGGGTGCCCTCATCGGCCGCCGCGGCGAGACCATGGAGAGCCTGTCCTATCTGGCAAGCCTTGTGGCAAACCGTCTGGAGGGCGATTACATCAAGCTGGGTCTGGACGTTGCCGGCTACCGCGACAAGCGCGAGAGCGACCTGACCGCACTGGCACAGCGCATTGGTGCCAAGGTGCGCAAGACCGGCCGCAGCTTTGCCATGGAGCCCATGAACCCCTACGAGCGCCGCATCATCCACTCTGCCATCAGCAAGATGGAGGGCGTGCGCAGCGAGAGCAAGGGCGAAGGCCGTGACCGCCGCGTGGTCATCTACTCCACCGCACCGGATGCCCAGACCGAGAACACCTACGGCGAGCGCCGTGGCCGTGGCGGCAACCGGAATGGCCGCCGTCCCGGCGGCAACCGCAACGGCGGTTATCGCGGCGAGCGCCGCAGC
>CAKSZF010000188.1 GCA_934525405.1 uncultured Faecalibacterium sp. | reverse complement strand
AGAAGAAGTCGAAGCACAAAAAAGCTAGCGCTGCGCCAGTCGGCGCTATCGCTTTAACGCTTTTTTCGCTTCTCCATCCATAGCCCCTCAGTCGCTGCGCGACAGCTCCCCCAAGGGGGAGCTGGCACGCCCGCAAACTTTACGGTTTAACCGAGAACTTTGCCGCTATGCCAAGGGCTCTCCCTTTGGGAGAGCTGTCACCGCAGGTGACTGAGAGGGCGAGGACGCTGCCCTTGGGGAAGGTGCTGCGAACGCAGTGAACAGACGGAAGGGGTTCCCCGCCAGAGTTTCCAACAGGCTGTATACAGACTGATATATCAATTTGTTGCATTTTGTAAGAAAAACTGATATATCAACCGGGCGAAATACGCACGTTTTTTGCACTATTGATATATCAGTTCAGACTGGGCAGTTACTCGACGGAGGGGAGAGGGAATGGGAGAAGAAGAGAGCGGCGGGGGACGGCAGAGCATAAAAATTTACAGGCAGAACGGTAAATGTAACAGGAATTATTGAAATTTTGTCGTTATGCCCCTGTTGCATCCCAGATTTTTATGCAAGTCATTGAAGTATACAAGTTGCACAGTTTTTCAGCGCAAGTTTATTCATTTCGGCAAGGACGTCGAATCACATACGAAAACAAGGGCAATATTTGTACGTTTTTATCCCGTATCACTGTAAATTGCATCTTTCTTTTTCTTGTGGCTTTTGTTATCATAATTGTATACAAGGGGGCATGTGCAGACCCCCTGCATGAAGATGTTTTCTATTAGGAGGAGAACAAAAATGAGCAAGGCAATTTCTCGTCGTAACTTCCTGATGGCTACCGGCGCTGTCGGTGCTGCAGGTCTGCTGGCTGCCTGCGGCAGCAAGCCCGCTGCTTCTTCCACCGCTTCTTCCGCTGCTTCTCAGGCTCCCGCTGCTTCCGCAGACGAGAGCCTGGCTCTGTCTGACGGCCCCGTCAACCTGAGCATCAGCTGGTGGGGCGGCGACAGCCGTCACGCTGCTTACCAGAGCGCTCTGGAGGCTTTCCAGGCTGAGCACTCCAACATCACCGTGGAGCCCACCTTCGCCGCATGGTCCGGCTGGGAAGAGAAGATGGCTGCTGCCTTCATCGCAGGCAACGCACAGGATGTCTGCCAGGTGAACTGGAACTGGCTGTACAACTACTCTGCCGACGGCAGCAAGTTCGTGGACCTGAACACTGCTTCCAAGTTCATCGACATGACCCAGTGGGATGCCGCTGCTATGGACGCTTGCTATGTGGCCAACAGCCAGCAGTGCGTGCCCGTCTCCATGACCGGCCGTATCTTCTACTGGAACATGACCACCTTTAATAAGGCTGGCATCACTGAGGTTCCCAAGTCTCTGGACGATCTGATGGCTGCCGGTAAGGCTTTCCAGGAGAAGCTGGGCGACGATTACTACCCCATGCACCTGGGCGCATACGACCGTATGATCCTGATGGTGTTCTACCTCGAGTCCAAGTACGGCAAGGACTGGGCAGATCCCGTTACCTCCACCCTGAACTACACCGAGGACGAGATCGCTGAGGGTCTGGCCTTCATCAAGAGCCTGGTGGACAACCACGTCATGATGAACCTGAAGACCTACTACTCTGCAAACTCCGATACCGCTACCCACCAGTCCAACGAGTGGATCACCGGTAAGATCGCAGGCATCTTCGAGTGGGATTCCGCTGCTACCAAGTACGCTTCCGCTCTGGACGACAGCAACAAGGACGGCTTCACCGTCGGCGAGGAGATCAAGTTCGGCGACAACAACGGCGGCTTCTCCAAGGTGTCCATGGGTCTGGCTATCACCAAGACCTGCAAGAACGTTGCCGAGGCTGCTACCCTGATCAACTTCCTGCTGAACGAGGAGAAGGGCGCTTCCATCATGGGTTCCGAGTGCGGCATCCCCGCTTCCAAGGCTGGCCTGAAGTTCGCTCAGGACGCCGGCGCTGTCAAGAGCCTGGTTGCTGACGCTAACGCCAAGGTCATGGCCTTCACCACCAACAAGCTGGATCCCCTGTTCGAGAACAACGACCTGAAGGCTTCCGGCACCGGCATCTATCAGGAAGT
>CAKSZF010000187.1 GCA_934525405.1 uncultured Faecalibacterium sp. | reverse complement strand
TCGGGCACGGCGGCGCAGACCGCAGGCGGCAAAGCGGCATCCAACGGTGCATCTGCCGCCCGGTCCAGCATGGAACAGGCGGTAGAAAAGGGCAAAACTGCCGTCAGCACTGCCGTGAAAGGGCTGGCGAATGCCGCCAAGAGCAACGCACACGTTCTGGTGATCGTGGGCGTTTTTCTTTTGCTCATCCTCATGGTGATGTCCGGCTTTTCCTCCTGCGGCATCCTCTTTTCCGGCGGCACACAGGTGTCCGGGCAGACCATGTACTCTGCCGAGGACAGGGATATCCGGGGCGCAGAACAGGACTATAAGAAACTGGAGAAGGAGTTGGATAAAAAGATCAAGCGCACCCCTACCGACCATCCCGGCTACAACGAGTACCAGTACCATCTTGATCCCATCGAGCATGACCCGTGGCAGCTGACTTCGTTCCTGACCACCTTGTATGACGATTACACTCGGTCAGAGGTGCAGGGCAAGCTGAAGGAGACCTTCAAAAAGCAGTATAAGCTGACCACATGGGTAGAGGTGCAGATACGGTATAAGACCGTCTGGGTCATCAGTCCGGCAGGAATCCCTGTTCCCACGCAGGTGCCTTATGAGTATCGTATTTTTCACACAAAGCTGGTGAATAAAGGGATGGAAGTGGTCATTCGGGAGGAACTGAATAACGACCAGTGGAAACGGTACGAAATCTTTCAGGACACCTTGGGCGGCAGACCTTATCTTTTTAATGGAGGCTTGCCGCCCGGTGGCTCGGATGGCTCCGGCACACCGGGCATCGACTATCAGGTTCCGGCAGAAGCCCTGACCGACAGCGAGTTTGCAGCCATCTATGCGGAGGCCAAGAAATACGTTGGTACACCCTACGTTTGGGGCGGCTCTACCCCGGAAACCGGGTTTGATTGCAGCGGCTATGTCTGTTGGGTGTACAACCAAAACGGTTATAACGTGGGCAGAACGACCGCCAACGGCCTGTGGAACAAGAGCCAACACATCAGCGAAGCCGAAGCAAAGCCCGGTGATTTGGTCTTTTTCAAGGGCACCTACGACACCCCCGGCATGAGCCATACCGGGATTTATCTCGGAAACGGCATGATGGTCAGTGCCGGAGACCCCATCAAGTACGCAAACATTCACTCGTCCTACTGGCAGAAATACCTGTCCGGTTTTGGACGGCTTTCAAAATGAAATGGAGGGTTCAACTATGAGCGAAAAATCGGATAAGCTGCGGGCGATGTTGGCAAAAGAGAAGGAACGCCGCATCAAACTGAACAATCGTATTGAGATTTTGGAGCGGCGCATTCAGGAGGAGGATTCCGCCGAGGTCAACGAAATGGTGCGGACCGCAAAGGTCACACCGGAACAGCTTGCTGCCCTGCTGCGGCAGTCGGCAACTGCCACCCCGAACCCGGCTGCGCTGTCTGCTGTGGGTGCAACTTTTGAGAAGGAGGTCGATGCAGATGAAGATTAAGAAACTGGGTGCGCTGCTGGTATCGGCGGCACTGTGCGCTGGCATGGCGGCTCCCGCCTTTGCCTTTGAGGGCGAAGCTGCTCCGGTGGAGCAGCCGGTTCTGCCGGAAGTCGTGGAGGAAGATGTTGTCACCGTCACGGACGAAACCTCTGGTGCCCTGACCCCGGAGGGCAACCTGACGCTGGTGGACGACTACCACACCAACTATTCCGATGGCAGCGGACAGCAGTTCATTACGCTGGTCAGTAAGTCGGGCAACACGTTCTATTTGGTCATTGATAGGAACAGCAAAGGGGCGCAAACCGTCCACTTTATGAACCTTGTGGATGAAGCAGACCTTTTGACACTGATGGAAGAAGATGCCGCCGATGCCTACACCGCTGAAAAAGAAGCAGCGGCGCAGGCTGAACAGGACAGGCTGAAAGCCGAGGAAGAAGCCAAGAAAGCCGCAGAAGAAGCGGCGGCATCCGGCGAGGAACAGCCCAAGGAAAACAAGGTCACAAAGATCGCATCCGGCTTTCTGGGCGTAGTCGTGCTGATTGCGCTGGCGGCAGGCGGCATTTTCTACGCTTTCGCAAAGCAGAAGCAGAAAAAGCAGGCCGAAAAAGAAGCCCTTGACCCTGATGCAAA
>CAKSZF010000186.1 GCA_934525405.1 uncultured Faecalibacterium sp. | reverse complement strand
AAGTGCGGATGCTCTGGCGGGCAGCTACGGGCTGTTTGCCTTCAGCTGCATCTTCTGGCTGGGGACGATGTTCCTTCTGGCATGGCTGCTTTTACGCCGGGAGGATGTGCGGGCATAAAGCACGGCAGCGCGCATGACGATTCCCAAAAATGACCCTGTGACACAATTTTCACATCGTTGACAGACAGAAAAACCTCCCCATGCAGTTGCCCTGCACGGGGAGGTTTTTGTTATATGGGAATAGGGATGCTGCCTTAGCGCTTATACTTTGCGGCGGTCTGCAAACGCTGCATGGCACGGTCCAGCGCAATTTTGCTCTGGTAATACTCGTGCATGCTCTGCTTATGCTGCAAGCGTTCCTCGGCGCGGATGCGGGCGGCCTCGGCACGGTTCTTGTCGATGTCCTCCGGGTTTTCGGCGCTGTCCACCAGCACCATCACATAGGCGGGGGTCACCTCGGCAATGCCATCGCCCACCAGCACATCCCGGGCTTTGCCGTCCACCACAAAGTGGAGGATGCCCATGTGCAGTGCCACCAGAACCGGGTTATGCCCGGCCTGTACGCCGTAGATGCCGTCACTGATGGGCAGGGTCAGATCCTCGCAGTCACCCTGATAGAACTCGCCGCTGGACGCTGTGATGCTCAGCATGAACTTGTTCATCAGACGGCACCGCCCTTTTCCTCAGCCAGCTTCTTTTCTGCCTTTTCGCGTGCTTCCTCCAGCGTACCTACGTTGAAGAATGCCCACTCCGGCAGGTCGTCGGCCTTGCCGTCCACAATGGCGGCAAAACTGCGCACGGTGTCCTTCAGGGGCACATACTTGCCCTTGAGGCCGGTAAAGTTCTCGGCCACGGCAAAGGGCTGGGACAGGAATTTCTGCAGCTTGCGGGCGCGCATGACGGTCAGCTTGTCGTTCTCGTCCAGCTCGTCCATGCCCAGAATGGCAATGATGTCCTGTAATTCCTGATAGCGCTGCAGAATGGACTGCACCTTGCGGGCTACGCGGTAATGCTCCTCGCCCACGATGTCTGCCTCCAGAATGCGGGAGGTGGAAGCCAGCGGGTCCACAGCCGGATAGATGCCCTGCTCCACGATCTTACGGGACAGCACGGTGGTGGCGTCCAGATGGGCAAAAGTGGTGGCGGGGGCGGGGTCGGTCAGGTCATCGGCAGGCACATAGACGGCCTGCACCGAGGTGATGGAACCGTCCTTGGTGGAGGTGATGCGCTCCTGCAGAGCGCCCAGCTCGTTGGCCAGCGTGGGCTGGTAGCCCACGGCAGAGGGCATACGGCCCATCAGGGCAGAGACCTCACTGCCGGCCTGCACGAAACGGAAGATGTTATCAATGAACAGCAGCACGTCCTTGTGGGTCTCCTCACGGAAGTACTCTGCCATGGTCAGGCCGGTCTCGGCCACGCGCATACGGGCTCCCGGGGGCTCGTTCATCTGACCAAAGACCAGTGCGGTCTTGTCCAGCACGCCGGAGGCGTTCATCTCGCCCCACAGGTCGCAGCCCTCGCGGGAGCGCTCGCCTACGCCGGTAAAGATGGAGTAGCCGCCGTGCTCGGTGGCCACGTTATGGATCAGCTCCTGGATCAGCACGGTCTTGCCCACGCCGGCACCGCCGAACAGGCCGATCTTGCCGCCCTTGGCATAAGGTGCCAGCAGGTCGATAACCTTGATGCCGGTCTCCAGAATCTCAGTTGCGGGCTTCTGCTCTGCAAAGCCGGGTGCCTTGCGGTGGATGGGCCAGTGCGGCAGCTCGTCCACAGCGCCCTTGCCGTCAATGGGGCGGCCCAGCGGGTCGAACATACGGCCCAGTGTGCCCTCGCCCACAGGGGCGGTCAGGCCGTGGCCGGTAGCTTCCACCGGCATCCCCTTGCCCAGACCCTCGCTGGCAGAAAGCATGATGCAGCGCACCGTGGTCTCGTTGACGTGCTGCGTCACCTCCATGGTGCGCTCGGTGCCCTCTGCGGTCACGGTAAGCGCCTCCTGCAGGGCAGGCAGCCTGCCGGCGGTGAACTGCACATCCACCACGGGGCCTGCTACGCGAATAATAGTTCCCTGTATCATTTGGATTGCCTCTTGTCAAATCTTGTTTGTCCAAC
>CAKSZF010000185.1 GCA_934525405.1 uncultured Faecalibacterium sp. | reverse complement strand
CTGCGGGTGCAGGCCGCACCGGAGCAGCCCACCGGGCTGTTTGCACTGGTGAACAACATCACCGAGGCGGTGCAGGCGCAGTTCTGGCCCGCCGATGCCCCTGCGCCGCTGGCGGCGCTGTGGTACCCCGCCTACTGGGAGGATATCGAGGAGACCCCCGCCCACATCCTGCTGCACACCTTTTCCGGGCAGGGATACCATTACCGGCAGTGCTTTCTCGACAATAAATTCCTCCCCGCAGAATATGACGCCATCTTTCCGCAGGGGCACGACGCTGATGACGCCGCCATTATGGCGATGCTCTGCTTTGCCCGTCTGCGGTATCCGTGGCAGCTGACCGAAGCCGCCGCCGGACACTACCGGGCGTTTCTGGTAGCCAACACCGACCGGGTGTTCGCCCGCCTTTTAAAGGCACAGGATACCGACAGCATCCGCGCCCTGCTGGCGTTGGACGTGCTGGATAAAGCCGCTTTTGCATCCGCCGCCGCCCTTGCCGCCAAGGCAGAGAACGCCGCCGCTGCCGCCCTGTTGGCAGATGCGGAGCACAAAAAATATGCTCCCCAGTCCAAAAAGCAGCGGTACGATTTTGATTTTTGAGAGGTGACCACACGTTGCCAAAAGAAAAATTTTTCGACCCCCGCAAACCCTTCCAATCCCAGCGGCCGGAGACCCACGAGGAGTGGCAGGCGCGCATGGGCGGCGAGGTGCTGGCGGTGGTGCGCAGCGGGCTGTATCTGGACTTCCGGTTTCTGGATATGGCACTCAGCGCCTTGACCCCCGCCCCGGACGAGCGCTGCCGGGTGCTGGCTACGGACGGACAGACCCTGTATTACCAGCCGCAACGCCTGTTGCAGCTCTATCAGGAGAACCCGAAATATCTCAACCGGTTGTATCTGCACACCATTTTCCACTGCATATTCCGGCATTTGTGGCTGAAAGGCCGCCGGGAGCCGCAGCTGTGGAGCCTTGCGTGCGATATCGCGGTGGAAAACGTTATCGACAGCTTACAGCGCAAAAGCGTGATGCGCCCGCTGACCTATGTGCGGCAGAACGCCTACCGGCAGATCACCGCTGAGGAAAAGGTGGTGGCGGCAGCGCCGGTGTACCGCTGGCTTACCCGGCAGACGCCCGGCGTGCTGCGGCAGCTGGAGCGGGAATTCGTCACCGATGACCACCGTCTGTGGCCGAAGGATGCCCCGGAGCAGCCCCAGCAGATGCCCACCCCTCTGCCACAGAAAACATGGCAGAAGATCGGGGAGCGGATGCAGACCGAGCTGGACCTGCGGGACAAGGAGGCAGGCGAGGGCACCGATGCCTTGAAGCAGCAGGTGAAGGCTGCCAACCGCAGCCGCCGCAGCTACAAGGACTTTCTGCGCCGGTTCTGCGTCCTGCGTGAGGAAGTGAAGCTGGACCCGGACGAGTTTGACCTGAACTTTTACACCTACGGCCTTTCGGTGTACGGCAACCTGCCCCTCATTGAGCCGCTGGAAAGCCGGGAAAGCAAAAAAATCGAGGAGCTGGCATTGGTCATCGACACCAGTTACTCCACCTCCGGCGAATTGGTGCGTGCCTTTCTGGCTGAGACCTATACCCTGCTGAAGGGGCGGGAGAACTTTTTCCACCGCATGAACCTGCACCTGATTCAGGCTGACAACGCCGTGCGGCAGGATATCCTCATCCGCAACGAGGACGAACTCATCCACGCCATGAACCACTTTGAGCTGCGGGGCGGCGGCGGAACGGACTTCCGTCCGGCCTTTGCATATGTGAACCAGCTCTGCGCCGAAAAGAAGTTTTCCAACCTGCGCGGCCTGCTGTACTTCACCGACGGCATGGGCACCTACCCGGCGCAGCGTCCCGGCTACGATACCGCCTTCCTGTTTTTGGGGGAGCGGTTCGATGACGCCAACGTGCCGCCGTGGGCGATGAAGGTGGTACTGGACGAAGAAGAATTTACCGGTGCGGCAGCCCGCCCGGCCAGCGCCCTTGCGGACGCTCTGGCCGAGGAGGACGACCTGTACCGCGAACTGAACAACTCCTGACAAGAGGGGGAACCATTATGAATATCAAACGTGCCAAAGAAGAGATCGAGCATACCGTAAAAGCTTACCTTGCCAAGGATGCGCTGGGCGAATACGCCATTCCCGCCATCCGGCAGCGCCCCATCCTGCTGATGGGCCCTCC
>CAKSZF010000184.1 GCA_934525405.1 uncultured Faecalibacterium sp. | reverse complement strand
GACAGCGTGATCGACCAGTACCTTACCACGGTCAAGCCGATGCACGAAGCCTTTGTAGAGCCCAGCAAGCGCAACGCAGACATCATTGTGCCTAACGGCGGCGAGAACAGCACTGCTGTTGAGATGCTGGCGCACCACATCCGTACCCTGATCGAGAAGGCGAACCGGGGATAAGGAACCCTCTCAGGCGCTCCCGCGCCAGACTCCCCCTTTTGTCACCTGCGGTGACATCTTCCCCCGGAGCGGGGGAAGTCTTTCCTCAAAGGGGGAGCCAAGCCGTTAAGTCCGTTGCTAAAGCTTTAAGTGCAATGAGCAGCCTTCCGGCAGTGCACTTGGCTCTCCCTTTGGGAGAGCTGTCACCGCAGGTGACTGAGAGGGCGCAGGCCGGGAGAAACTCCCCCAGTCTCGCTGCGCTCGACAGATTCCCCTTTTTGTCACCTGCGGTGACATCTTCCCCCGGAGCGGGGGAAGTCGTCCTCTAGGATGGGGCCTTTGGCATAGCGATAAAGCTTCCGGTTAAAGCACAAAGTTTGCGGGCGCGCCAGAGGCTCCCTCCCAGAGGGAGCTGTCAAAACCGTCAGGTTTTGACTGAGGGAGTTCAGCCGTCCCCTTGGGGAAGGTGGATTGCCGCGAAGCGACAAGACGGAAGGGGTATTTCTTCACGCTTAAAATAAAAGGCACCCGCAGCCATCCGGCTGCGGGTGCCTTTTTGCACACAGGGTTTAACGGATAGAGGTACGCACCAGCGCGCGCTTGAGGCGTGCCTGTGCCAGCTCGTACTCACGGTCGTTCAGATTCTTGCGGGCAAGGATCTCCTCGGCGCGCTTCTTGGAAGCTTCCGCACGCGCCTGATCGATGTCCTCCGCCCATTCCCAAGTGGTAGCCACCAGACGCACGTCCCCGTCCAGCACGCTGAGCAGGCCGCCCATGCAGGCTGCGCGGCGGCGCTGACCGTCGGCATCCACAATGTGCGCCTCGCCCATGCCCAGTGCCGTGCAGTAATCGCCGTGCTTTGCCAGAATGGCGATATCGCCGTCAATGGCGCGGCAGACGATGCGCTCGGCCTGACCTTCAAAGGCGCAGCCGTCCGGCGTGACCACCGTCAGATGAAAGGTCGTCATGGCTTACCCCTTCTTCGCTTTTGCGAACACGTCATCGATGGTGCCCGCGAACAGGAATGCGCTCTCGGGCAGTTCGTCGCACTCGCCGCTCAGGATCATCTTGAAGCCCCGCAGGGTCTCCTTCAGCGGCACATACTGGCCGGGCATACCGGTGAACTGCTCTGCCACATGGAAGCTCTGGCTCAGGAAGCGCTGCACCTTGCGGGCGCGGCTGACAGTACGCTTGTCCTCCTCGCTCAGTTCGTCCATGCCCATGATGGCAATGATGTCCTGCAGCTCCTTGTAGCGCTGCAGCACCTTCTGGACGGCGCGGGCGATCTCGTAGTGCTCCTGCCCCACGACCTCCGGGCTGAGGATGCGGCTGGTGGAGTCCAGCGGGTCCACAGCGGGGTAGATGCCCTGCGATGCAATGTCACGGCTCAGGACCGTGGTGGCATCCAGATGGGTAAAGGTGGTGGCAGGGGCGGGGTCGGTCAGGTCATCGGCGGGAACGTAGACGGCCTGCACCGAGGTGATAGAGCCCTTGCGGGTGGAGGTGATGCGCTCCTGCAGGGCGCCCATCTCGGTGGCCAGCGTGGGCTGGTAACCAACGGCAGAGGGCATACGGCCCAGCAGTGCGGACACCTCGGAACCGGCCTGCGTGAAGCGGAAGATGTTATCAATGAACAGCAGCACGTCCTGATTCTTCACATCGCGGAAGTACTCCGCCATGGTCAGGCCGGACAGTGCCACGCGCATACGGGCTCCCGGGGGCTCGTTCATCTGGCCGTAGACCAGCGCAGTCTTGTTGATAACGCCGCTCTCGGTCATTTCGCCGTACAGGTCGTTGCCCTCACGGGTGCGCTCGCCAACGCCGGTAAATACCGAGTAACCGTTGTGCTCGGTGGCGATGTTATAGATCAGTTCCTGAATCAGAACGGTCTTGCCGACACCGGCGCCGCCGAACAGGCCGATCTTGCCGCCCTTAGCGTAGGGACAAATCAGGTCTACGACTTTGATGCCGGTCTCAAGGATCTCGGTGGTGGACTGCTGCTCCTCGTAGCTGGGAGCGGGACGGTGGATGGGCCAGTA
>CAKSZF010000183.1 GCA_934525405.1 uncultured Faecalibacterium sp. | reverse complement strand
CTCTTCCGCAGGGCGCGGGGCGGTGCACCCGCCACCAAGGAAGAGCTGCGGGGCTACCTGACCGACCTGTACCACGGCTACACTGAATTGTTCGGCAGCGCGGGCTGCGCCATCAGCCGGATGAAGGGGCATTGGTTCTACCTCATCCACTGCTTTGCCGGGGCAGAAAAGCTGGAAAAGCAACTCAAAAAGCTGCGGGAGCCGTGGGAGTACGAGGTGGTGGTGAACCAGATCTTCACCCTGCCGCTGGTGGAAAACGATTAAAATCGTCCAACACAAAAAGCCCGCCGTCTTGTACAGACAGCGGGGCTGAAAAGGACCGTATTACACGTTGAGGTAGCTGCGCAGCATAGCCTGCAGCAGGTCGTCACGATCCACCTTGCGGATCATAGCACGGGCATTCTTATAGGTCGTAATGTAGGTAGGGTCTTCGGACAAGATGTAGCCCACCAGCTGATTGACCGGGTTGTAGCCTTTTTCCTTCAAAGCATCATACACCTGTTGTACGATCTCGTGGATCTCATAGTCCTTTTTATCGTGGATGGAGAAAATCGCGGTTGCGTCTCCCACGCAATACACCCCCTTCGGTTGAAACTAGTCCCATTGTACACGAAATGCGCCGAAACTTCAAGATAATTACGCCGAATTTGCACACCCTGCACAAAATTTCCAGCAATGTTCCGGCAAGATGAACGATGTCCGGGCGGCATTTTGCCCGTGAAAGGAGCCTTTGTATGCTTTACGGCATCGGCTGCGACCTGTGCAGCCTTTCCCATCTGGAAAAAAGCCTTTCCTCTGCCCACGCAACGGCCTTTGTGCGCCGGGTGTACGGCCCGGCCGAGCAGGCGGCACTGGGGCTTTGCGAAGCCTCCCCCGCACCGCTGAACGCCCACAGCCTTGCCAGCGCCGCCGCAGATTTTGCCGCCAAGGAGGCTTTTCTCAAGGCGGCAGGCACCGGTCTGCGGGAGCCTTTTTCCCTGTGCGAGATCGAGGCCGTCCGGCAGGAAAACGGTGCCCCGGCCTACCGCTTCAGCGGGCAGACCGCCGCATGGGTGGCGCAGCACCGGCTGCGTGCCCGGCTCTCCCTGAGTCACGAGGGCGGCATGGCGCTGGCCTTCTGCACGCTGGAAGAGGAAAGCTGACCGCCCTTTGTGCATACAATGGAATATCGCCCCCGCACTGCATAAGCCGCACCCCGCCTGCGCATACTGAGAGCAGACAGGATGCGCCGGACGCATCACATAGCGGGGCACATCCTCCAGACAAACAGGAGGGAGATTCCATGGAGGTACACAGAGGAGAAGTTTTTTACGCCGATCTTTCGCCGGTGGTGGGCTCGGAGCAGGGCGGTGTGCGCCCGGTGCTGATCGTACAGAACGAGATCGGCAACCGGCACAGCCCCACCGTGATCGCGGCGGCCATTACATCCCGGCTGGACAAGACCCGCCTGCCCACCCACATCAACATCCGGGCGGCAGACACCGGCCTTGCCAAGGACAGCGTGGTGCTGCTGGAGCAGATCCGCACGCTGGATAAGCACCGCCTGCGGGAGCGCGCCGGGCAGATCACCGCCGCCGACCAGAAGCGGGTGGATCAGGCGCTGGATGTCAGTCTTGGACTGAGCTCGTACTGAAAATTTATTTATAAAGCAGAGACACCGGAGCGTCCACAGACGCTCCGGTGTCTCTATTTTTTAGTATTACTCGATCAGGCCGTTGAGCAGGGTCAGGCACTTGCGGCTGTGCAGCTTGCGGATGGCCTTGGCCTCGATCTGGCGCACACGCTCGCGGGTGACGCCGAAGTCGCGGCCGACCTCTTCCAGCGTGCGGGGACGGCCATCGTCCAGACCAAAACGCAGGCGGATGACCTTCTCCTCGCGGGGGGTCAGGCTCTTGAGCGCCAAGTTGATCTGTTGTGCCACCATGGCGCGGTCGGCTGCCTTGCCGGGTGCCTCGGCGTTCTCGTCAGCGACGAAATCACCCAGAGAGGAATCCTCCTCCTCGCCCACGGGGCTTTCCAGACTTGCCGGCTCCTGTGCCATGCGCTGGATCTCGCGCACGCGCTCCACGCTCATGTCCATAGCCTTTGCCAGCTCTTCCGGGGTGGGCTCGTGACCGTTCTGGTACACCAGCTGGTTGGTGGCCTGACGCATCCGGTTGATGGTCTCCACCATGTGCACCGGGATGCGGATGGT
>CAKSZF010000182.1 GCA_934525405.1 uncultured Faecalibacterium sp. | reverse complement strand
GGCAGCGCAGCGCGGGATCTTTCCTGCTTTGCGCCGGATGACCATGTGGTGCGCGTTACCTTTAATGGTTCCTCCACTGCAAAGCCGCTGGTGGCAAGCCTTGCCGCCGAAAAGGGCATTCTGGTGTCGGTGCTCAGCGCCGATACCCGCGATCTGAGCGGCCAGTGCTACGGCTCTATGCTGCTTAAACTGCCCGCAGAACTTGCGGTCGCACAGCAGGCTGTGGAATATATGCGCAGCCAGTCCGGCGTAACGGTAGAGGAGGTGACCGGTATATGAATATCGCAGCTTACGGCTTTGCCATCTGGGAAACCTTTTATGTAACGGTGCTCTCCACCGCCTTTGCGCTGGTGCTGGGTCTGCCGCTGGGCGTGCTGCTGGTAGCCGGTGACAAGGACGGCATTCTGCCCCTGCCCGGCTGGCTGATGCATCTGATCAACATTGTCATCAACATCCTGCGCAGCGTGCCTTTCTTGATTTTGATGATCTGCGTGTTCCCGCTTACCCGCGCCATCGTGGGCACTACGGTGGGCACCAAGGCCACCATCGTTCCGCTGGTGGTCGCCGCCTTCCCCTTTGTGGCACGTCTGGTGGAGACCAGCCTGCGGGAGCTGGACGAGGGCGTGGTGGAAGCTGCTCAGAGCATGGGCGCTACCCCGTTCCAGATCATCACCAAGGTCATGATCCCGGAGTGCCTGCCCGGCCTGATCTCCAGCATGACCACCGCACTGACCACCATTCTGGGCTACTCGGCCATGTCCGGCGTCATCGGCGGCGGCGGTCTGGGCAAGATCGCCCTGTCCTACGGCTACTACCGCTACCAGACCAACATCATGATCGTCTGTGTGGTGCTGCTGGTGCTGATGGTGCAGGCGTTCCAGTCTGTGGGTACCCTGTGGGCCACCAAGAGCGATAAGCGCCTGCGGAAATAAGAAGCTTTGATTTTTCGATTCCCCGCCGGAGGCAGCCCCTCCTGCGGGGAATCGTCCTTCCCGACCAAAAAACCAGCAAAGGAGTATGTTGTATGAACCGTGATACTATCTGCGTGCAGGGCGGCTACACCCCCGGCAACGGCGAACCCCGTCAGATCCCCATCATCCAGTCCACCACCTTCAAGTACGCCACCAGCGAGGACATGGGCAAGCTGTTCGATCTGGAGGCAGACGGCTATTTCTATTCCCGCCTGCAGAACCCTACCTGCGACATGGTAGCCAAAAAGATCTGCGAGCTGGAGGGCGGCACCGCTGCTATGCTTACCTCCAGCGGACAGGCTGCAAACTTCTTTGCACTGTTCAATATCTGCGAAGCCGGGGACCACATCGTAGCCTCCAGCACCATCTACGGCGGCACTTTCAACCTCATCTCGGTCACCATGGCCAAGATGGGCATCACCGCCACCTTCGTAGACCCCCTGTGCACCGAGGAGGAGCTGAACGCTGCTTTCCAGCCCAACACCAAGGTGGTGTTCGGCGAGACCATCGCAAACCCCGCCCTGACCGTGCTGGACATTGAAAAGTTTGCCAAGGCCGCCCACGCCCACGGCGTGCCGCTGATGGTGGACAACACCTTCCCCACGCCGGTCAACTGCCGCCCCTTTGAGTGGGGCGCGGACATCGTGACCCACTCCACCACCAAGTACATGGACGGCCACGGCGCAGTGCTGGGCGGTGCTATCGTGGACGGCGGCAAGTTCGACTGGATGGCGCACGCCGAGAAGTTCCCGGGTCTGTGCACCCCGGACGACAGCTACCACGGCATCACCTACGCCGAGCGCTTCGGCAAAGAGGGAGCCTTCATCACCAAGGCCACGGCCCAGCTGATGCGCGACTTCGGCTCCATGCAGTCGCCCATGAACGCCTACATGCTGAACCTCGGTCTGGAAAGCCTGCATGTCCGGATGCAGCGCCACTGCGCCAACGGTATGGCCGTGGCAGAGTTCCTTGAGAGCCATCCCAAGGTGGCCTACGTGAACTACTGCGGTCTGGAGTCCAGCCCGTACCATGCACTGGCGGAGAAGTATCTGCCGAATGGCAGCTGCGGCGTGGTCAGCTTTGGTCTGGCCGGCGGCCGTGAGGCTGCAAGCATCTTTATGAAGAATCTGAAGCTGGCAGCCATCGAGACCCATGTGGCCGATGCCCGCACCTGCTGCCTGAACCCTGCATCCAGCACCCACCGCCAGATGAACGATGAGCAGCTGAA
>CAKSZF010000181.1 GCA_934525405.1 uncultured Faecalibacterium sp. | reverse complement strand
CCCATCGACCATGTGGTGGCTACCGGCGAGATCATTGAGGTGCTGCTGGGCCCGGCAGACAAGGGCCCCAGCCGCGACTGGCTCAAGATCGTGCGCACCAGCGAGGCCAAGAGCAAGATCCGCAACTGGTTCAAGAAGATGCGCCGGGAGGAGAATAT
Organism: uncultured Faecalibacterium sp.; assembly: GCA_934525405.1. GTDB lineage: Bacteria > Bacillota > Clostridia > Oscillospirales > Ruminococcaceae > Faecalibacterium. The sequence goes on along the minus strand of CAKSZF010000181.1, from coordinate 2,043 downwards.
CCAGCAGGGACGGGATGCCTTGTCCAAGGAGCTGCGCCGGGAGATGATCATCATCCCGGACGACCAGCTGGATGCCTTTATTGACAGCTGCTCCCGCCGGATGCGCCAGAACAACGCCGAGGAACTGTACGCTGCCATCGGCTATGGCGGCATGACCATTGCCAACTGCCTGCCCAAGCTCAAGGAAGAGTGGCAGAAGCTCAAGGCTGCCGAGGCCGAGGAGAATAAGTCGGTGGAGGATCTGCCCAAGGTTGACCTGAGCCGTGTGCACGCCACCGATGGCGTGGTGGTGGAGGGCTTCGATAACACCCCCATCAAGTTTGCCAAGTGCTGCAGCCCGCTGCCCGGCGACCCCATCGTGGGCTTTATCACCCGCGGTTTCGGCGTTTCCATCCACAAGCAGACCTGCGCCAACGCCGTTGCCAGCATGAAGGACCCCTCCAACGCCCCCCGCTGGGTCAAGGCCTACTGGGCAGACAGCGTGAAGGACAGCTACAAGGCCGGGCTGGAGATCATTGCCCTGAACCGCAACGAACTGCTGCAGGACGTGCTCAGCGCACTGGCCGATATCCGGGTGCCCATCTACACCATGAACGCCCGTCAGGTAGAAAACAACTGCGCCGTGGTCAGCCTGACCATCGGCATCAACAATACCGAGCACCTCAACCGTGTGGTGGCGCGCCTTTCCAAGGTGCGGGACGTGCTCAAGGTGACAAGGAGTTAACGCAATGCGAGCAGTTATTCAGGCCGTATCCTCCGCCAGTGTGCGGGTGGAAGGCGGCGAGCCCCGCGCCATCGGGCCGGGAATCATGATCCTGCTGGGGGTCAGGGACACCGACACGCTGGACATCGTGCCAAAACTTGCCGATAAATGCGCGGGTCTGCGCATTTTCCCGGATGCGGAGGGCAAGCTGAACCTGAGCGCCCGGGATCTGGGCTATTCTGCGCTGGTGGTCAGCCAGTTCACCCTTTACGGCGACACCAAAAAGGGCTACCGCCCCAGCTTTATCAAGGCTGCAAAGCCGCCCCTCTCGGTGGATGCCTACGAGCTGTTCCTTGCCGAGATGGCTAAGCACGGCCTCAAGGACGTGCAGCACGGCGAGTTCGGCGCCCATATGCAGGTGTCGCTGGTGAACGAAGGCCCCTGCACCATCATCATTGATACCGACGAGTGGAAAAAGAAGGAGTAACGATGCAAGGCTTTCACATTCCTGCGGCACCGCCGCTGTATACCAACACCTTTCTGCTCATCTCCGATGCAGGCCATGCCGTGATTATCGACCCGGCGGCAGAGGTGCAGAGCTACGACGAAATCTTAAAGCAGCACAACGCCACCCTTACCACCATTCTGTGCACACACGGCCACTACGACCATGTGGGCAGCGCTGCCGCGCTGAAAGCAGAGTGGAACGCCACCCTCTACTGTGAAAAGGCAGACCTTGCCGGCGACCGGATGTACCCGCTTTCCGCTGCGGACTGCGGCTACACGGAAGGCGAGCAGATTGCGGTGGACGAGCTGCGTTTTACCGCGTGGCACACCCCCGGCCACACTCCCGGCAGCGTGGTGCTGCTGTGCGGTGAGCATCTGTTCTGCGGCGATACGCTGTTTGCAGGCAGCATCGGCCGCACCGATCTGGAGGGCGGCAGCAGCGCACAGATGGCAGACAGCCTGCACAAGCTGGCACAGCTGCCCATCCCGCGCGAAACACAGGTGCTGCCCGGTCACGGCGAATTTTCCACTTTTGGCGCGGAGCTGGACAACAACTACTATATCCGCAGCGCTCTGCGCGGCGGCAACGACATTTTTTAAAGAGAGAACGACATGAAGATCTATATCACTGGGCTGCCCTCCGGGTACGAGGTGGAACACCTTGCCCGCCTGTTTTACCCCATGGTACCCTTGACCCTGACCCCGCCGGAGCCTGCCGAGGACTGCCTGTGGGCAGAAAAGACCGATACCGGTCTGCGGGTGCTGGTGCGGCAGGGGGAAAAGAGCAAAATGCTGGAAGCCCCGCTGCCGCTGCCGGTGGAGCAGGGCGGCGA
>CAKSZF010000180.1 GCA_934525405.1 uncultured Faecalibacterium sp. | reverse complement strand
GAGGTGCGGCTGTGCTCCGACAGCCAGTACGTCATCAACGGGCTGGAAAAAGGCTGGGCCAAGGGCTGGAAGCGCCGGGGCTGGAAAAAAGCCGACGGCTCCCCTGCCCTGAACCCGGACTTATGGGCACAGGCGCTGGAGCAGGAGGCACGGCACAAGATCACCTACGTCTGGGTAAAGGGCCACGCCGGCCACCCGGAAAACGAACGCTGCGACCAGCTGGCCGTAGCACAAAGCAAAGCACATGGCGGGAGGCAAGGAACATGAGCGACGCATTTTTGCCCGGCAACGGGTTCGACACCTACGAAACACAGGACAAGGTGCTTGTCAGCATGGACGGCACCGTGGATTGCGGCGTTGTGGTGCGCATTTTGCAGCAGCAGGGCTTCGGCGTGGCCGGGGCTGTGGTGCAGCTGGCCGCTGACCAGAGCGCTTGGGCCGCAGCCGCGCGGCAGGCTGCCGAGGCTCTTGGCATCGAGTGCATCGTGCTCAAGGCAGAAGCACTGGCAAACCAGCCCGCCGAGGTGCTGGGCAGCGGCAACGACGCCCGGTTTGCCGCCCTGCTGACCGCTGCCGACAAGCTGGGCATCCAGTACATTGCCACCGGGCACCACGCCCGGGTGGAGCTGGGCAGCGACGGTGTGCACACCGTCTGCCCCGCCGTGGATGCTGCACTGGACGAGAGCGCCGCATTGGCAGCGCTGCCGCAGGACACCCTTGCCCGGCTGCTGCTGCCCTTGGGCGAGTTTACTGCCGCCGATGTGCAGGAGATGGCACAGGATTTCAAGGTAAACGGAACGGTCTGACGCCGCAGAAAATCCGCATAGCATTTTTACCCGAGAAGTAAAAGAAGCGCCGCATCTGTACGATGCAGCGCTTCTTTTTTACATACTTTAGTTCTGGGGGTGCACGATATCGCGCCAGTCCAAATCTCCGCGCTCTAAGCCGTGAATCAGCACCTCGGCGGTGGCGATGTTGGTAGCCATGGGGATGTTGTGCACATCACACAGGCGCAGCAGAGTCATCTCATTCGGCTCGCTGGGCTTGGCATTGATGGGGTCACGGAAGAACAGCAGCAGGTCGATCTCGTTACAGGCAATACGAGACGCAATCTGCTGGTCGCCGCCCTGCACACCGGCCAGAAAGCGCTGTACCTGCAGACCGGTGGCCTCGGAAATCATTTTGCCGGTCGTGCCGGTCGCCACCAATTTATGCTGGCTCAGAATGCGGCAGTACGCCGTGCAGAACTGAACCATCAGCTCCTTTTTGGAGTCGTGCGCGATCAGGGCAATCGTCATCTGTAGATCTCTCCTCTATTGAAACATTTATATATAAAACGCTTGATAAATTTCCTTTGTTATACATGATATCACAAACGCAACTCATTTACAACAGGTTTTTGGACACAATATTCAAATTTTCGTTCAAGTTCAGCACTTTGCACGCAGCTGCGCTTTACTGCGCAAGCATTGCATCGTTGTTTTCTTCCTCTGTCACCCCTGCGGGGACGGTCGTCTGCTGCGGTTCTGCGGCGGCGGCAGCGGTCTGTGCATCATTCGCAGCATCCGGGGCGGTCTGGGCAGCGGTATCCGATGCTGCGGCATCCTCCTGCGCCACGGTGCGCGGGTCCACATAGGGGTCCACCTCCAGCGTGCCGTCCTTCATGGCAAAGTAGGCGTTGGCGATATCCACCACCAGATCACCGGTGCGGGCACCGTAGCCGCCGTACTCCACCGTGATGCCGATGGCGATCTCCGGGTCGTCTGCCGGGAGGTAGGCGATCATCATAGCGTTCAGGTAGTGCTTGCCCGAGGCGTAGGTCTCGCTGCGCTGGGGGGTGCCGGTCTTGCAGGCGATGGCAATGGGGTAGCTGGAGATCTTGCCGCTGATGGTGCTAGGCACCAGTGTCATGCCCTGCCGCACCAGATCAAAGGTGTTGCCGTTGCCCTCAATGATATCCATCACCTCCGGCTGGGTCTCACTGAGCACCTCGCCGGTGTTGGTATCCAGAATTGCCTTGACAAAGTGGGTGCGGTAGCGCACACCGTTGTTTGCCAGCGTGGCGGCGTAGGTAGCCAGCTGGATAGGGCTTACCACCGTGTTGCCCTGCCCGATAGCCGCCTGAATATCCAGCGAGGAGGTGTAGTTTTTATCCGTCTTTTTGGTCAGGCGTCCCACAGCCTCGTTGACCTCCACGCCGGTGCGCTGGCCAAGACCCAGCTTGTAGGCGTAGGCATCGTAGACGTCACTGGTCAGGCGGCG
>CAKSZF010000179.1 GCA_934525405.1 uncultured Faecalibacterium sp. | reverse complement strand
GCAGAGCTGTCAGCTGGGCATCTCCGGCTTTGTGGGCGAGCTTTCCTCCGGCGTGACCACCACGGTGTTCAACTTTCTGCTGCTGGGGCTGGCCGGTAACGTGGGCGTAGCAGCCTACGGCGTGGTGGCAAACTTTGCGCTGGTGGCTACCGCCATCTTCAACGGTGTGGCGCAGGGCGCACAGCCGCTGGTGAGCCGCTGCTATGGTCAGAACGACCACGCCGGGGCGCGGAAATTGCTGCTGCTGGGCAGCGGCACCGTGCTGGTGCTGGCGGCGGTGCTGTACGCCGCAGTGTTTGGTCTGACCGATACCTTTGTAAGCTGGTTCAACAGCGAAAACTCGGTGCAGATGGCGCAGTATGCCCACACCGGCATGCGGATGTACTTTGTGGGCTACTTCTTTGCGGGCTTCAATATCATGGCGGCGGGCTATCTGAGCGCCGTGAACCGCCCGGTGGAGGCTTCCGTTACCTCCATCTGCCGGGGAATGGTAGCCATTGTGGTTTGCTCGCTGGTGCTCAGCGCGGTGTTCGGGATGCCGGGCGTATGGGCGGCCTTCCCGGCTTCGGAGCTGCTCACCGCGCTGCTGACCCTGTTTTTGCTGCGCAGAAAAGAAATCGGAAAAGCTTAAATATACATCTCCTGTTCCCGCATGGCCTCCTCGGGCGTAAGCCCGGACTGTGCGGCGCGACCGGTCAGTGCCCGCCATTGTGCAGGGGACTGGCCGGTTTCTTTTTTGAATACCCGGCACAGGTAGTTCGCCCCGGAAAAGCCGCACAGGCTGGCCACCACGTCCAGCGTGTACTCCCGGTGCAGCAGCAGCCGCTGCGCGGCCTCGATGCGCACGGTGGTCAGGTATTTGCCCGGCGGCACGCCCACGGCGGCGGTAAAGGTGCGCACCAGATGGCTTTTGGAGACCCCCAGCCGCTCGCTGAGCTCCTCCACACCGTACAGTCCGGCGTAGTTTGCGCGGATATCCTCAATGGCAGCCTGCACCAGCGGCGGCAGGGCGGGCGCGGCGCTGTCGGCATCTGCCAGCTCGCACAGCAGGGCAAAGACCAGCTGGCTGCGGGCGCGGCTGTGGGTGGGCTTTTCCTCCGCAAGGCGCCCCATCAGCTCGGCGGCGGCAGGGCAGGTCTCGCCTTTGGCAAGGTAGGGCAGCTCCCGCAGGCCGTTCAAAAACTGCGTGCTGGCCTGCCCGGTCAGCTGGATGCACAGCAGATGGCAGCTGTCCTCCGGGGTCAGGGTGAGCGGGGCGCGGCTTAAAATCAGGTGCCCTGCCGCAGCGGACTGCGGTGGCAGCACCAGCGCAGAGCCGGCGGGCGCAGCCGATGTCCCGGGCAGGGAAGCCGTGCATCTGCCGCTGGAAACAAGGCAGACCCACAGCCCTTCGCCGCTCAGGGTGCGGGGCGCGGAAAGCTGCACGTCCAGCAGTGCAGCCGGTGCAGCGATGATGTTCCAGTCAAACAGCAATATCTGACACCTCTAATCAATAAAATGCTATTTTATATCACAAAATTATCTGTTATTATAGTACCAACGAAACAACACGCCGTCAAGGGCGTGAAACACCAAATATTTACGGAGGATAACGATTATGGCTTCCATTAGCTGCCAGCACATCTACAAGATCTATCCGGGCGCAACTGCCCCGTCCGTTACCGACTTCAACCTGGAGATCCAGGATAAGGAGTTCATCATCTTCGTCGGCCCCTCTGGCTGCGGCAAGTCCACCACCCTGCGTATGATCGCCGGTCTGGAGGAAATCTCCAAGGGCGAGATGTACATCGGCGGCCGTCTGATCAACGACGTTCCCCCGAAGGATCGTGATATCGCCATGGTGTTCCAGAGCTACGCTCTGTACCCCCACATGACCGTTTACAAGAACATCGCTTTCGGTCTGGAGCTGCGCAAGACCCCGAAGGACGAGATCGACAAGCGCGTGCACGAGGCTGCCAAGATCCTGGAGATCGAGCACCTGCTGGACCGCAAGCCCAAGGCTCTGTCCGGTGGTCAGCGTCAGCGTGTTGCTCTGGGCCGTGCAATGGTTCGTAACCCGGCAGTCTTCCTGCTGGACGAGCCCCTGTCCAACCTGGATGCTAAGCTGCGTACCTCCATGCGCACCGAGATCATCAAGCTGCACAAGAAGCTGGCTACCACCTTCATCTACGTTACCCACGACCAGACCGAGGCTATGACCATGGGCGACCGTATCGTGGTTATGAAGGACGGCATCATCCAGCAGGTCGATACCCCGCAGAACCTGTACGATATGCCCTGCAATATGTTCGTTGCAGGCTTCATCGGCAGCCC
>CAKSZF010000178.1 GCA_934525405.1 uncultured Faecalibacterium sp. | reverse complement strand
AGCATCTATGCACTGATCGCACTGGGCTACAGCATGGTGTACGGCATTATCCTGCTGCTGAACTTTGCCCACGGCGACGTCATCATGGTGGGCGCATACATGTCCTGGTTCGTCATGAACCAGATGGGTCTTGGCCCGGTCACTGCTGTGTGCGCCACCATCCTCACTTGTACGCTGCTGGGCGTGGTGATCGAAAAGATCGCCTACACCCCCCTGCGCAGCGCACCCCGTATTTCGCTGCTGATCACCGCCATTGGTGTCTCCTTCTTTCTGGAGTACACGGCAGAGCTGATCCTTGGCTCCGGCGCAAAGGTGATCCCCGCCTACTACACCAACCAGACCTTCCGGCTGGGCAAGGTGCCGCTGGGTCTTACCTCGGTCATCACGCTGGTGGTCACCGTGCTGTCCATGCTGGTGCTCACCTTTCTGGTGCAAAAGACCAAGCTCGGCAAGGCCATGCGCGCCGTCTCGGAGGATATGGATGCCGCCCGCCTGATGGGCATCAACGTCAACAGCACCATCTCCTTTACCTTTGCAGTCGGCTCGGCGCTGGCGGGCATCGGCAGCGTGCTGTACTGCTGCTCCTACCCGCAGGCTACCCCCACCATGGGCTCCATGTTGGGTCTGAAGGCCTTCGTTGCCGCCGTGCTGGGCGGCATCGGCTCCATTCCGGGCGCTATGGTCGGCGGCATTGCCATCGGCCTGTGCGAGTGCTTTGTTTCTGCCATCGGCCTTTCCGCATGGAAGGACGCTGTTACGTTTGCAATTCTGATCATCGTGCTGCTGGTCAAGCCCACGGGCTTCCTTGGCCGCAAGGTGCAGGAAAAGGTGTAAGGGGGCATAACGATGAATACCAAACGCAAGACCCTCAAAATGCCCGTGCGCTACCTGATGAATCTGGTGCTGGTGGGGCTGCTGTTCGTGGGACTTTCCTATGTGACCGGCAATATGCTGTCCACCTACCAGAATAAGGTGCTGCTGACCGTGGGCATCAATATCATTCTGGCTGTCTCGCTGAACGTTGCCACCGGTTATCTGGGACAGCTGCCGCTGGGTCATGCCGGCTTTATGGCGGTGGGCGCCTACGCCTGCGCCCTGTTCACCAAATCCTCCAATCTGCCCAAGGGCGTGGCTTTTGCCATCGGTCTGGTGCTGGCATGGGTGATTGCCGGGCTGTTCGGGGTGCTTATCGGCATCCCTGCCCTGCGCCTGACCGGCGACTATCTGGCCATCCTGACACTGGGCTTTGGTGAGATCATCCGCATCACGTTGAACAACATTGATGATGTGCTGGGCTTCAAGCTGTTCTACGGCTCCAAGGGCCTGAAGAACATCCCCAAGTATTCCAACTTTACCAACGTGTTCCTGTGCGTGGTCATTACCTGTTTCCTCATCCACGCCATGATGAAGAGCCGCCACGGCCGCGCCGTGCTGGCCATCCGCGACAACGAGATCGCCGCCGAGAGCTGCGGCATCCAGACCACCTATTATAAGGTGATGGCCTTTGCCTTCTCCGCTGCCTTTGCAGGCTTGGCGGGCGGCCTGTACGCCTGCTACATCGGCGTGCTGAACCCCTCCACCTTCGGCTTTATGAAGTCCATCGAGATCCTTGTCATGGTGGTGCTGGGCGGCATGGGCTCTATGCTGGGCTCCATCCTGTCCGCTACCGTGCTGACCATCCTGCCCGAGGCCACCCGCAGCTTTGAGAGCTACCGCATGGTGGTCTATTCGCTGGTGCTGGTGCTGATGATGATCTTCCGCCCGGGCGGACTGCTGGGCAGCTACGATTTCTCCCTGAGCCGCATCGTGGAAAAGGCCATGAATGGCGAACTGTTCCGCAAACATACCAAAAAGGAGGCCGCTGACCATGAGTGAGTTCCAGACCAGACTGCACAGTGTGCCCTCCGGCGGTTTTCTGACCGACCGCGACAAGGACAAAAAGCCCATTCTGGACGTGCGTGAGCTGGGCATCGACTTCGGCGGTCTGACCGCCGTGGACGGCTTCAACCTGATGATCGGCCGCAACGAGATCACCGGTCTGATCGGCCCCAACGGCGCAGGCAAGACCACCGTGTTCAACCTGCTCACCAACGTCTACCAGCCCACCCGCGGCTCCATCCTGATCGATGGGATGCCCACCGCCGGGAAAAAGACCTATCAGGTCAACCGCATGGGCGTGGCGCGTACCTTCCAGAACATCCGCCTGTTCAAGGAGCTGAGCGTCATCGACAACATCAAGGTGGGTCTGCACGAGTCCATGAAGTATAATCTGGCGTCCTCCCTGCTGCGGATGCCGAACTACTGGAAAGAGGAAAAGCAGTGCACCGAGCGTGCGCTGGA
>CAKSZF010000177.1 GCA_934525405.1 uncultured Faecalibacterium sp. | reverse complement strand
AGCTGGTAGACCGTGGTGGCAATGGTGGCGGTCTTGCCGGGGGTGTAGCCCGCGATCATGCTGGTAGCGCCGTATTCGCCCAGTGCCCGGGCAAAAGCCAGCACTGTGCCCGCCAGAATGCCCTGACGGCAGGCAGGCATCCGCACCCGCCAGAAGATCCATGTATCGGACTGTCCCAGCGTCTGCGCCGACCACGCCAGCGTTTCGTCAAAGCTTTCAAACGCGCCGCGCGCGGTGCGGTACATCAGCGGAAAAGCCACCACGATGGAAGCAAAGATGGCGCTGTACCAGTTCATGACCAGCTTTACCCCGAACTGCTGCATGAAAAAGATGCCCAGCGGCCGCTTTGCGCCGAAGAGCAGCAGCAGAAAGTAGCCCACCACCGTGGGCGGCAGCACCATGGGCAGGGTGAGCAGCACATCCAGCACACCCTTGACCGCCCGGGGCAGCCGGGCGATATAGTAGGCGGCAAAAATGCCAAGAAAAAACACCGCTGCGCAGCTGATCAAAGCAATGCGCAGGCTGTTCCACAACGGATACCAGTCCATGCCTGCTCCTTTATACGGCGCTGAAGCCCACGCCCTCGAACACGGTCATGGCCTTGTCGGTCTGCAAGTAGGCCAAAAACTCCTTGGCAGCCTCGGCGTTGGGGGCGGCCTTCAGTACGGCGGCGGGGTAGATGACCTGGCCGCACATCTCCTTGGTAGCCTCGTCCACGGGGGTCAGACCGGCGCTGTACGCATCGGTGCAGTAAACCACACCGGCATCCACGCTGCCCTCGGTGACCTGCGTGGTCACCTCCTTGACGTTGGAGCCGTAGGTGATCACGCCCGCAGCAGCCAGTGCAGTTTCGTCCAGCTGGTAGTAGGCAAGGATCTTCTGGGTGTACTGCCCCACGGGCACATCGCTGTTGCCCATGCAGAACAGGATATCCTGCGCCTTCAGGTGCTCGGCCAGTGTGTCAAAACTGTCAATGCCCTTGTCGCTGCCCTCCGGCACGCAGAGCACCACCTTGTTTTCCAGCAGGTTCACGCGGCTGTCGGCATCCACAAAGTCAAGACCGTCCTTGTTTACCTCGGCAGAAGCGGTGATGTCCAGCTGGTTCATCTGCTTCTGACCGGCAGAGATGAACAGATCGCAATCCGCGCCCTCCTGGATCTGGGTCTTGAGGGTGCCGGAAGAGTCGAAGTTGAAACGGAAGGTCACTTCCGGGTGCTCTGCCGTGTAGCTCTCGCCGATAGCATTCAGCGTCTCAGTGAGGGAGGCGGCGGCAAACACGATCAACTCCACGCTCTGTGCTGCTTCCGGGGAAGCAGCGGCAGAAGAAGCCACGGACGATGCAGCGCTGGAAGCAGCACCGCTGCAGGCGGTGAGGGCAGCGGCTGCACCGGCCATACCGGCTGCGGCCAGAAAGCTCCGTCGGGAAATGCGATGGTCGTTCATCTCTGTTTCTCCTTACTTCAAGTGAAAAAATAGTATATTTCTACGCCCCATAAAGGAAAACAGGGCGGGAAACCTTACTTGCGGGCGCACTCGCCGTCCAGACCCGCGGCGATGCGTACCCCGTGCTCTAGGCTGGGCAGGATGTACTCCAGATTCTCCTGCACTGCCTTGGGGCTGCCCGGCAGGTTGACGATTAGGGTCTTGCCGCGCAGCACGCTGACACCACGGCTCAGCATCCCGCGCGGGGTGATGCTCAGGCTGTGGTAGCGCATAGCTTCGGCAATGCCGGGGGCGTTGCGGTCGGCCACGGCGCAGGTGGCCTCCGGGGTGATGTCCCGGGGGGAGAAGCCGGTGCCGCCAGTGGTGAGCACAAGGTTCACCTGACGGCCGTCTGCCATGCGGATGAGCTGCGCTTTCAGCGCCTTTGCCTCGTCCGGCAGGATCATGGTCTCTTCGACCACATAGCCTGCGGCGGTGAGCATTTCCACGATCAGCGGGCCGCTTTTATCCTCTCGCTCGCCGCGGCTGCCCTTATCGGAAAGGGTGATGACGGCAGCGCGCAGGGGCGGGTTTTCCAGTGCGGGCAGCAAGGTCACCTCGTCCCCCACACGGATCTCGCCGCCGGTGAGCACCCGGGCAAACACGCCCTCGTGGGGCATGATGCACTCGCCGGTCTGCTGCTTGATGACGCAATCATTGTGGCACTCTTTGCCGATTTGGGTCATTTCCAGCACCACGTCCCCGATGGCAAACCGGCTGGTCACCGGCAGATTGCGGAAATCGAAGCCCTCGATGACCAGATTTTCGCCAAACGCACCGTAGTCCACCCAGATCTTCTTGCGGAACGCCTCGATCTTTTCGGCGCTGAGCATACTGACCTGACGGTGCCAGTTGCCGCCGTGGGCGTCCTCCACGATGCCCCACTCCGGGGT
>CAKSZF010000176.1 GCA_934525405.1 uncultured Faecalibacterium sp. | reverse complement strand
TCGGTCGCTTAAAAGCCCCACTGGGGCTTTCATTGCTCCGCTGCGCTGCGCAAACGCGAGCTTGCCGCGTGGCAGGCAGAGCAGGCTCATCATATCCCCGGCAAAGAAAAACAGAGCGTTCCCGATGGGGAACGCCCTGTTGTACATATCGCTATCGTATGTGGATTTTGGCAGGGTGCGTCTTTCGGGGCGCACCCTGTTTTTGTTTTGCCTTTAATTTTCTAACCCATGGTTTCCGGCCACCAGCCTGTATGATTTGCTACAGGTTGGTGGCCGGTTCTGTTATTTTTCGATTTCTTCCAATGCAGGCATGGCAGGGATCACACCGTGGCGGCTGGTGGTGATGCTGGCAGCTTTATTGGCAAAGGCCAGAATGCTTTCCAGTTTGTCCACCGTCAGGGTGTCCAGCTCCTCCTTGCAGAGCTTGGACAGGGCAGCCCCAAAGAAGGTATCGCCTGCGCCGTTGGTGTCGCCCACCTTGCAGGGGACGCCTGCCACATGACCAGTTTGCACCCAAGGTGACAAAAATCAGCCGGATGCCGTTCTGGGCAAGCTGGGCTGTGCCCTCGGCACAGTCGGTAGTGCCGGTAAGCAGGGGCTGCTCCTTTCAGCGGTGCACCAGCAGCGCCTGATACGGCTCCAGCTCCACATCCGCCAGCCAGACGGAAGTGCCCTCCGGGGTGTGGTACTCGCCGCCCAGAGCATCCAGACTTGCCCCTGCCGGGCACTCGGTAAAGTTGAACAGTCCCACCAGCGTTTCCTCGCCGCGCTTGCGCACCAGTGCCAGCACGCCGGGGTTGTGGCTGTCCCATGTGGTCACCCACGCATCCGGGGCAAAGCAGGGGTCTGCCCGCATTTGGCGCAGCTGCTCCATGCCCTGCCACAGCTGGTTTTGCAGCGTGCCTTTCCGGGTGCGCTGTTTTGCGTCCTCCCAGTTGAATTTTGTGCGGTGCAGGTTGCGGCTGTCCTCCACACGGTCGGGGTCGTTTTTGTAGTCCCAGCCGTTGCGCTGTGCAATTTCATCACCGCAGTTCAGCATGGGGAAGCCCTGCAAAAAGGCCATGGCAGTGTGCAGCAAAAGGTCACGCTTTACCGCGTAGTCCAGTGCAATTTTATCGCCCTTTTCCAGTGCCTGCTCCACACCGCACAGGCTGGCGGTGGTGCCGCAGCTGCGGGCATCGCCGGTAGCAGGGTCGTAATTGTACAGCTCGCCCTTTGCCCAGCTGCCGGGGAAGTTGCCCTCGTAGAAGTGGTAGAGATACTCCTTGTGTTTCTGCGGGTCGATGCCCAGCCGGTTTTCCACCGCTTCGTCCAGACCCCAGCCAATATCATCGTGGCAGCGCAGATAGTTCACGAACCAGCAGTTGTCCGGCAGGGCGTGCAGGGCATCCAGCTGCGCCTTCAGCAGCCGGGTGTCCCGGCTGGCAAGGGCACCCCACAGGTTGACCATGGTGGACACGTTGTAAAGCATATGGCATTCCGGCTTTTCCGGGGTGCCGAAGTATGCCGCCAGTTCTTTCGGAGCCATGACCACTTCGCCCTTAAGGATGACCGCTGGGCTGACCACCTCCAACACCATGCGGAGCATCCGCACGATGGTGTGTACCTGCGGCAGGTTGCGGCAGTTTGTGCCCAGCTGCTTCCAGATGTAGGGCACGGCATCAATGCGGAACACCTCTACGCCCATATTTGCCAGATGCAGGATGCTCTTTGTCATGTCCACGAACACCGCCGGGTTTGCGTAGTTCAGATCCCACTGGTAGTCGTGGAAGGTGGTCAGCACCCACTTGTGCATCTCCTCACACCATGTAAAGTTGCCGGGCGCAGTGTTGGGGAACACCTGCGGAACGGTCTGCTCGTACTGGTCGGGGATGGTGCGGTCCTCGTAGAGGTGGTAATACGCCTGAAACCACGGGTCACCCGCCTTTGCCGCCATGGCCCAGCGGTGGGTGCTGGCGGTGTGGTTCATGACAAAATCCAGACACAGGCTGATGCCGGCTTTCCGCAGTTCACGGGTCAGGTTTTCCAGATCCTTGTTGGTGCCAAGGGCCGGGTCTACGGTATCGAAATCCTCCACCGCATAGCCGCCATCGTTGTGGGGATGGGGCATCTGCAGCAGGGGCATCAGGTGCAGATAGGTCAGCTTCTGCTCCTTGAGGTAGGGCAGCTTCTTTGCCAGTTCTTTCAAATTCCCGGCAAAGAGGTCGGTGTACATGGTCATGCCGAACATATTGCCTCGTTTGTACCAGTCCGGGTCGGCAGAGCGTGCCTTGTCCAGTGCTTTCAGCTCGGCGCTGCGGGCGTTGTAGGCTTGTGCCATCTCACGCTCCAGAACCTCCAGTCCTTCCCGGTTGTGGTACAGCTCCATGAACAGCCATTCCAGCTCGTCCTTATGGCGGGCAAAGCGGGTGGAAAATGC
>CAKSZF010000175.1 GCA_934525405.1 uncultured Faecalibacterium sp. | reverse complement strand
TCCCTTTTTCGGGTGGATCGTTCCGGTTTTTATGTTATATTGAAAATCGTTTTATGCCAGCTTGGCTTCCAGACGCTCACGGATGGCCTTGATAAAGCCCTCGCTGTCTACGGCGGTGGGGGTGATGCCCTCTGCCAGACCGCACAGGTCCTTGGTCATGATGCCCTCGTTCAGGGTCTGCAGGCTTGCGGCTTCCAGTGCCTCGCCAAAGTGCACCAGCTCCGGCAGGTTGTCCAGCTCGCCGCGCTTCTTGAAGGCGCCCGACCATGCAAAGATGGTAGCCATGGGGTTGGTGGAGGTCTTTTCGCCCTTCAGATACTTATAGTAATGGCGGGTGACGGTGCCGTGGGCGGCCTCGTACTCGTACTTGCCGTCCGGGCTGACCAGCACACTGGTCATCATGGCCAGCGAGCCAAAGGCGGTGGAGACCATATCGCTCATCACATCGCCATCGTAATTCTTGCATGCCCAGACAAAGCCGCCCTCGCTGCGGATGACGCGCGCCACGATATCGTCGATGAGGCTGTAAAAGTAGGTGATGCCGGCAGCCTCGAACTTTTCCTTGTACTCGGCATCGTAGGTCTCCTGGAAGATGTCCTTGAAAGTGTGGTCGTACTTCTTGGAGATGGTGTCCTTTGCGCCGAACCACAGATCCTGCTTCACGTCCAGTGCGTAGTTGAAGCAGCTGCGGGCAAAGCTGCGGATGGAATCGTCCTTGTTGTACTGACCCTGCAGCACACCGGCACCCTCAAAGTCAAAGACGGTGGCACGCTGCTGGCTGCCGTCTGCGCCGGTGAACACCAGTTCTGCCTTGCCTGCACCGGGAATGCGGAACTCGGTACACTTATACACATCGCCGTAGGCGTGGCGGGCAATGGTGATGGGCTTTTTCCAGTTCTTGACTACCGGCTGGATGCTGTCGATCATAATGGGCGCACGGAACACAGTGCCGTCCAGCACGGCGCGGATGGTGCCGTTGGGGCTCTTCCACATCTCATGCAGCTTGTACTCCTCCACGCGCTGGGCGTTGGGGGTGATGGTGGCACACTTGACCGACACGCCGTACTTCTTGTTGGCGAGGGCGGCATCCATGGTCACCTGATCTGCGGTGGCATCGCGGTTGGGCAAGCCCAGATCGTAGTACTCGGTCTTGAGGTCCACAAAGGGGAGGATCAGCTCGTCCTTGATCATCTTCCACAGGATGCGGGTCATCTCGTCGCCGTCCATCTCCACCAGCGGGGTCGTCATCTTGATCTTTTCCATAGCAGGTTTCCCTTTCCTCTATTGGTTTTGTATTTTATGCCCCATGCAGGGGCGTTCCGGTTATTTGCGGTAGGCGGCTGCCAGCTTTTCAAAGGCGGGCAGGCTGCGCTTTACCTTTTCGGTGTCGATGCAGTAGGCAAGGCGCACATAGCCCTTTACCCCAAAGCTGTCGCTGGGCACCAGCAGCAGATCAAATTCCCGGGCTTTCTGACAGAAGGCGTTGGCGTCCTCTTCCAGTGCCTTGGGGAAGATATAGAAGGTGCCGCCCGGACGCTCTACTTCAAAGCCCAGTGCGGTGAGCTTTTCGTACAGCAGTTCCATGTTGGTCTGGTAGACCGAAAGGTCGCTGGTCACCTTCTGGCAGCGGCTGACCGCCCGCTGGATGATGCTGGGCGGGCAGTTGTGGCCGGTAAAGCGGGAGATCTGGCTCATCATGTCCACAAGGATGTCCTCGCCCTCGCACCCCGGGCGCACCGCCACATAGCCCAGACGCTCGCCGGGCAGGCTCAGGCTCTTGGAGTAGGAGAAGCAGGTCAGGGTGTGGGGGTAGAACGCCGCCGGGTAAGGCACGGTCTTGCCGTCAAACACGATGTCCCGGTAGGGCTCGTCACTGACCAAGAAGATATTGTGACCGTACTGAGCGCTCTTCTCGGTCAGGATCGCCGCCATGCGGGTCAGGGTGTCGGCAGAGTAGACCACGCCGGTGGGGTTGTTGGGGGTGTTGATGAGCACACAGGTGACCTTTTCGGTCAGCATCTGTGCAAAGGCATCCAGATTGGGCTGGAAGGTGGGTGCCTGCGGCGGCACCACCCGCAGCACTGCGCCGGTGCCCGCCACATAGGGGCCGTACTCCGGGAAGTAAGGCGCAAAGGTCAGCACCTCGTCCCCGGGCTGTGTCACCGCCCGGATGGCGTGGGCAATGGCACCCGCCGCGCCGGTTGTGGGGAAGATGTGCTTTTGCGCGTAGGGCAGACCGAAGGTCTCGGTCAGATGCGCCGCCACAGCGGTGCGGAAGCCCGGGTCGCCCTGACTGGGGCAATAGCCGTGCAGGCTTACCGGCTCTTCCTGTGCCAGCAGGGTCTGCATGGCTTCGGTGAACTCCGGCGGGCAGGGCACGCTGGGGTTGCCCAGTGAATAATCGAACACGTTCTCGCTGCCGATCTGGGCAGCGCGCTGTCTGCCATACATGAAGGT
>CAKSZF010000174.1 GCA_934525405.1 uncultured Faecalibacterium sp. | reverse complement strand
CTTTTGTCTCAGCGCTTGGCGCTCAAGTATAATACCACACCCCGGGACAGTTGTCAACACTTTTTGACATCTTTTTTAAAAGAAAATTGAGTTTGCTTCACTTATATTGTAATCAACCCCTCTTCCCCATACAAAAAGGCCGTCCATGCACTGCACAGACGGCCTTGGGTCTATATATAATTACTTATATAATAAGCTTTTAGCGGATCTCGATACCCAGCTTGAACTTCAGGTTGCCAAGGATTTTCTTGACCACGCGCTCCACTTCCTCAGCAGAGACTTCCTTCTTGGGATCAGACAGGGACAGGCTGAAGGCCATGCTCTTTTTGCCCTCGCCAAGGTTAGCGCCGCGATAGATATCGAACAGCTTGACCTCGCTGACCAGCGGGCTGGCCTTGCGAATGGTCTCCTCGATCTCGCCGCAGGACACAGTCTCGTTGCAGACCAGAGCCAAATCGCGCTTGACGGGTGCATAGGGGCTGAGGGGCTTATAGCGCAGCTCGCCCTCTACGCAGGACATCAGAGCCTCGTAGTCCAGCTCGCCCAGATAGATATTCTGGCTGTCCTTCTGCTCCTTGGCGATTTCCAGCTCTGCGTTGATCTCGTTGGCCAGCTTACCGAACACGCCCAGACGCTTACCATTGCAGTACACGGCGGCACTGATGCCGGGGTGCAGCCATGCGGCAGTCTCGCGCTGATAGTCGAAGGTCAGGCCAAAACCGGCTGCCAGTGCTTCCAGCGCGCCCTTGACGGTGAAGAAGTCCTCCTCGGGGCCGAAGGCACCGATGCAGAGGGTCTGGCGCTCGTGGGGGTGCTCATTGATGGGCAACTCCTTAGCCAGATAGACCGGTGCCATCTCGAACAGGCGACCCTCGGCGTTGCCCTTTTTCAGGTTGTCCACGATGACGTTCAGCATGGAGGGGGTCAGCAGGGTGCGCATGATGGACAGGTTCTCGCTGATGGGGTTCAGGATGCGAATGGCCTTGCGGGCCTCGTCCTCAGCGGGGATATGCAGCATATCCAGATCAGCGTTGGAGTAGAAAGCCAGCGTGGAGGCCTCGTAGAAGCCCTGTGCAGCCAGCAGGCGTTTGGTCTTGAGCTGCTGCTTCTGGTCGTAGTTCAGGCCGCCGTTGGTGACAGAGGCAGTATTCAGGAAGGTAGGCACGATATGGTCGTAGCCGTACTCACGGATGACCTCCTCGGCCAGATCCGGGAAGCTCTCCACGTCATCACGGTACAGGGGTGCGGACACGTCCCAGCTGCCATCGGCCTGCACATCCACGGTGAACTCCAGACGCTGCAGGATGTCGATCATGGTCTGGTCGGGCACGGTGATGCCCAGCACGCCGCAGATCTTTGCCGGGGTGGTGACGATGTGCTTGCGCTCCAGCGGACGGCCATCGGTCAGGTCATATTCCAGCGTGGTGATATCACCGCAATCCAGCTGCTGGATCAGGTGCAGAGCGCGTGCCAGACCCAGCTGCGGAGAATAGCGATCCACGCCCTTCTCGTAGCGGGCAGAGGAATCGCTGTTCTGACCCAGTGCGCGGCTGGTCTTACGCACGCTGTCGCGGGCAAAAGTAGCGCACTCGAACAGCAGACTGGTGGTGTTATCGTCCATGCCGGAGTTTGCGCCGCCCATGATACCGGCCAGTGCCACCGGCTTTTCGGCATCGCAGATGACCAGATTGTTGGGGTTCAGGGTGAATTCCTTCTCGTCCAGCGTAACGATCTTTTCGCCCTCATGGGCGCGGCGCACATCGATGGTGCGGCCGGCGACCTTGTTCAGGTCAAAGGCGTGCATGGGCTGACCCATCTCCAGCAGGGTGTGGTTGGTGATATCCACCACGTTGCTGATGGAGCGCAGGCCGCACAGTGCCAGATGGCGCTTCATCCAGCGGGGAGACTCGCCCATGCGGATGTTGCGGACATAGTGTGCCATATAGCGAGGGCACAACTCCGGTGCTTCCACCTTGACGGTGATGGGAGCGTCCGGCTCGCAGACTGCCTTGTAGTCCATGGCGGGCATGTGCAGGGGCTTGCCCAGAACCGCAGCCACCTCGCGGGCAATGCCCAGAACGGACTGGCAGTCCGGGCGGTTGGCGGTGATGGAGATATCAAAGATGTAGTCATCCAGACCCACCACGGGGGCGATGTCGGTGCCGGGGACAGAATCCTCGGGCAGGATGAGCAGGCCGTAGACCTCAGAGCCCGGGAACAGGTCATCGTTCAGACCCAGCTCTGCGCCGGAGCACAGCATACCGTTGGACTCCACGCCCTGCATCTTGCGTGCCTTGATGGTGATACCGCCGGGCAGGGTGGAGCCATCCAGTGCGGTGGGCACGCAATCGCCCAGCTTCATATTAGCGGCACCGGTGCTGATGCGGATCTCGTGGCCGTAAGCGCCGCAGTCCACCACACACTTGGTCAGGTGGGTGCCCTCCTGCTTTTCCATCTCCACGATCTT
>CAKSZF010000173.1 GCA_934525405.1 uncultured Faecalibacterium sp. | reverse complement strand
GCCCGGCGATTACGGAAAAACGAGGGAAAACGATGCTGAATGTGATTATTTTTCTGGTGGGCGCACTGATCATGTTTTACATGGCGCTGCGCAGCGTGCGGGCGCGGCAGCAGCTGCGCACCAAGGGCGTCTGCGTGCAGGCCACGGTAAGCGGTACGGTGCAGAGCCGGGACGGCGCTGCCTATGTGCTGGAGTTCACCACCGCAGGCGGCAGTCACCGGCTGCAATATCCCAAGCCTGCCAAGGGCAAGCCCTTTGCCGAGGGCAGCGTGGTCACCCTGTACTACGACCCGGATGCACCGGAGAAGATGTTCGTGGAGGGCGACAAGTCCGTGTTGGGTGCTGAGTTGCTGTACACCGGCATCGGCGTGGCGCTGCTGGTGCTGATGGTCGGCATCATGAACCGCTGAGAAGGAGGAACACCGCATGAAATTGGAACATTTCGGCATGGCTGAGCCGGGGGACTGCCGGTTGGTATTCACGGCAAGCGCGGAGGAGCTGGCCGCTGCGCTGGCAAAGGAGCAGACTGCCCCGGATGCCCCGCAGGACGAGGAAGAACTGCTGACGGCAGCGGTGAACCGCACCATTCTGGAGGGCTTTGACCCTCTTTACCGGCAGCTGGTGCAGGAGCAGCAGCTTGTACCGGTGACCGACCCGGATTTTGAGCTGCTGGCGGTCAACAGAGCCGAGGGCTTCCGGGCGGGGGCGCAGTTCTACACCCTGCCGCCGCTGGAGCTTGGGCGGGATACCGGCTTTGTGCAGGCCATCGAGCCCCACCCGCTGCGCCGGTTGACCATTGAACTGGAAATCAACCGCAGCTACGGCGATGAAGAGCGCGCCGCCGATGCCGCAGGCAAGGCCGCGCTGCGCGACCGGGTGACCCGGGAACTCTACGCAAAGCGCTGCGCACAGGCCAAAGACCGTGCCGAGAAGGAGCTGGTCTGGCAGCTGGGCGACGAGGTGACCGGCCCGGTGCCCAAACGGCTGGAGGCGGGCAACTACTTTGCCGAGCAGCGGCAGTTCAATCTGGGCTTGCAGGCGAACGGGGTCAACTTTGACCAGTTCTTGGCCGTGCGCGGGCAGACGGTGGAGCAGTTCCGGCAGTGGCTGCACCAGCAGGCAGAGCGCAAGCTGCGCAGCTGGCTGGGGCTTTTGCTGGTGGCCGAGCGGGAGGGCTTACAGCCCACCGAAGCCGAGGTGAACGCCGCTCTTGCGCACTGGAACGAGAAGCTGGACGGAGAGCGCACCTTCCCCGCCAACGATGCCCGCAAAGTGCGCCAGCGCCTTGCCCGGGCAAAGGCTGCGGCCTTTGTGGTGGCACATTCCACCCTTACCCCACCGCCGGCGGAACCCCTTGTGCAGGAACCGGAAGCAAAATAAAAAATGATGGATCTCATGTCATGGCGGGCAGTCTGCGGGCTGCCCGCCATGGCATTTTTTTGCAAAAAAAGGGACAGCAACACACCCGCAGGTGCTCCGCTGTCCCGAATGTTATTTTTTTATTCCAGATGATGCTTCCGGCAGAACCTTTTGCTTACCCAGTACATCCCGCCCCACAGCAGGACTGCGAACACAAGATAGACCGGGTTCTTCAGGGAGCTGACCAGCGACTGCCCGAAAACTGCCATCATAGCCACCATCAGCCCCTTGCCTAAAAGGACGGTGCGCAGGTAGCGCTTTTCGTCAAAGTCCGACATCCCAAAGGCAAAGTGCATGAAGGAGGTGGGGGTGAAGGGCAGCAGCGACAGCATGAACAGGGACGAGGTGTCGAAGCGGTTCACCCACTGCTGTGCCTTTTCCAGCTTGGGGGAGCGGCTGGCTACCTTCCAGAAAAAGCGCTTGATGAGCCGCCGCCAGAACAAAAACATGATGATGCCGCCCAGCGCCACGCCTGCCCAGCTGTACAAAAAGCCCAGCAGACCGCCGTGTGCGGCTACGTTCAGTGCTACAATGGCGATCAGCGGCAGCGGCGGAAAAAAGGACTCTACCATCGCCAGCAGAATTGGCACAAGGGGGCCCAGCCCCTCAAAGCCCGCCAGCAGCGCCTCCCAGTATTCCAGTGTTCCAAGCTGGTGTACCCAGCCCATCAGTGTGGTTTGCATCCTGTGTCCGATCCCTTTCTGTGCAGCCGGTGCCGGGGCGTTCCCGGGCAGGCTGCATCATGCTTAGTATATCCATTCTCTATGACAGAGCCGTGAACAGAGTGTGCATTTTTCGACACGTTCTGTGCTCTGTTATCTATACTACGAAACGGAAGGGGATTTTCCTGCTTTTACTTTTCCGCAGCCTGCTTTTCAGCCTTGGCGCGCATCCGCTCCAGCTGGGCGGTGCGCAGTTTTTCCCAGCGGGCAAGGCTTTCGGCGTCCGGCATCTGGGCACAGCGGGCAAAGCTCCAGTGCAGGCCGTCCCGGCGGGACAGCTTGTACCGCTGGAACACGCCCTGCCCGGCGGCGTTGCCGCTGCCGGTGCAG
>CAKSZF010000172.1 GCA_934525405.1 uncultured Faecalibacterium sp. | reverse complement strand
GTGGATTACGGCCAGCTCAAGACCGGCCGCCGGGAGGAGAGCGTTATCTTTTCCATGCAGACCTTTGTGGTCAAGGCTGCCTCCGGTGTGGCGGTATTCCTGACCGGCATCGGGCTGGACCTCATCGGTCTTGTGGGCAACACGGAGGAGACCGGCCCGGTGGCAGTACAAAGCGCCGGAACCCTGCTGGGTCTGCGCCTGATGATGACCGTTCTGCCCATGCTGGTGCTGGCTGGTGCGCTGGTGCTGTTCCGCCGCAAGTTTGTTCTGACCGATGCCCGCGCTGCCGAGATCAGCGCACAGCTCCACAGGGAGGAAGCGCACCATGACTGAAACGATGCACTGGTACGCGGAAACTTCCGGCGGCGTACAGACAGGCAACTGCACGGTCACGGAGAATGGCGGTGCGCTGCATCTGACGGCAGACCTGCCCGCCGGGACGCTGAAGGCGGTGCGTGCCGAGATGCCGTGGACGATGGAAGCAGACGAGCGTCTGTTCATGAACGGCTACCAGACATGGACCTACAGCCCGGAGCTGGACCGGAACGGCAAGCTGCGCGGCACCGACCATATCCCCGGCTTTCTGCGCAAGAAATACGCCTTTGACCGCTACGGCGATTATCATTTTGCGCCTTACGGACATCAAAAAGGGCAAAGCCACGGCTTTTCCTACTGCTATTTCCGCAGGGGAGCGCAGTTCCGGCTGGTGGCATCGCTGGACGAGACACCGGGCTACACCATCCTCCGTTACGACAGCGGCAAAGCTCTGCTGACGCTGGAGCGTGACTGCGCCGGGGTGGAGCATCCCGGCGGCAGTTTCCCACTCCTTGACCTGTTTTTTGCCGAGGGCGGCGAGACCGAAGTGTTCGACGGCTGGTTTCAGGCTATGGGCATCAAGCCCCGGACTGAAAAGAAGCTGGCAGGCTATTCCAGTTGGTACAACCGCTATCAGAACATCACCGAGGATACCATCCGGGAGGACCTGACCGGATGTCGCAGCCTGCTTTGCCCGGGAGACCTGTTCCAAATCGATGATGGCTGGGAGCCGAAGGTGGGCGACTGGCTGGAAACAGATGCACAGAAATTCCCCCACGGGCTGAAAGGCATGGTGGAGGAAATTCACGCCGCCGGATTTCAGGCTGGGCTATGGCTTGCACCCTTTGTGTGCGAAAAGGACTCTGCCCTTTTCCGGCAGCACCCGGACTGGCTGCTGAAAGTGGACGGCAAACCGTGGTGCTGCGGCAGCAACTGGAGCAGTTTTTATGCGCTGGATATCGACAACCCGGCCGTGCTGGACTATCTGCGCCGGGTGTTTGACCGGGTGCTGAACGACTGGGGCTTCGACCTTGTCAAGCTGGATTTTCTGTACGGCGCTGCCCCCTTTGGCAACGCCCGCGAGAGCCGGGCAGCCCGGATGTACCGTGCTATGGAGCTTTTGCGCACATGGTGCGGGCAAAAGCAGATCCTCGGCTGCGGCGTACCGGTGATGCCGGCTTTCGGGCTGGTGGATTACTGCCGTGTCAGCTGTGACGTAGGGCTGGACTGGGACGATGTGTGGTATATGCGCCTGTTCCACCGGGAGCGGGTGTCCACAAAGCAGGCCATCAACAACACGGTATTCCGGCGGCAGCTCAATGGCCGTGCCTATGGCAGCGACCCGGATGTGTTCTTCCTCCGGGAGGAAAACTGCAAGCTGACGGCAGAGCAAAAACGCACCCTTGCCACGGTCAATGCCCTGCTGGGCAATGTGTTCCTTACCTCGGATATGCCGTCCCACTACACGGATGCGCAGCGGGCAGAGTACCGCCGTCTGCGCACCCTCTTTGAGCACGCCACGCAGGTGCAGGCAGAAGCGGAAAACGACCGTCTCTATATCCGGTATCTGCTGGACGGAACTCCACAAAAATTATGTTTCGACCTGTTCTGACAGTGCCAGTGCGAACAAACCACAACAAAACCACACCCGCCCATGTACTGTGCTTTGCACACAATACGCAGGCGGGTGTTTTGCTGTTCTTCCGGTACGATCCTCAGTTTTTTAAATACAGCTTGGGTCTGTGCAGCACCGGCGGTGTCACATCCTGCGCTCAAGGCTCTGCCGGAACAGCTCATACGCTGCCCGCAAATCCTCCGGCAGACGCTTCAGGGTTTCCTGCTGCAATTCAGGCGGCATCCCATAAAAGGCTTCGGCAATGCTGCCGGTAATGCAGGCAAGGGTGTCGCTGTCACCGCCGAGGGAAACAGCATTGCGCAGGGCATCCTCAAAGCCGGTGCTTTCCAGAAAGGCGATGATTTCAATATTTACTCCAGTTTCATTTTTGTCTGATACGCCTGTGCCAGAACCATTGGCTGCACACCAAAACAGGCTCCTGCAAGCGTTTAACCACTGGCAGGAGCCCGTTTATTTCTTAAAGTTTCGTCATCCACAGACCATGCAGGTTGCAGTAGGCATAGACCGCCACCGGTTTTTCGCCGCCCAGCTCAAACACCGCCTTGGGTGCCTGACCGGGGGCGAGGTAGCGGAGCTGTCCACCGTTTTCGGTCTCCACAA
>CAKSZF010000171.1 GCA_934525405.1 uncultured Faecalibacterium sp. | reverse complement strand
CAGGTCGTAGTCGAACCGGATGCCGCCGCACTGGGCGGCGTAGAAATCCGTGCGCTCCTTTTCCTGCTCCAGCAGCAACTGGGAGTGGTTTTCTCGGGGCAGTGCCTCCCGGTGCAAAATTTCCTCGGAAAGGCGGTGGGTCTCCTGCCGGAAGCCTCTGTCCCACTCCGAGCGGTTCAGCTCGGCATGCAGCTGCCCCGAGGACTCCCGCAGGCAGTCCAGCAGCAGCGGGTTAAAAGCGCCGCACTCGCCGTTCAGGATCATGCGCAGCGCGGTATCGTGGTCGTAGGCGTGCTTATAGCAGCGCTCACTGGTCAGGGCGTCGTACACGTCTGCCAGCGCCACCACCTGCGCCGCAATGGGGATCTCATCCCCTTTCAGCCGGTCAGGGTAGCCATTGCCGTCCCAGCGCTCATGGTGCCAGCGGCAGATGGCGTGCGCCACCTGCAACAGCGGCTCGTCCCGGGCAATAACCTGTCCCAGATCCTGCAGCATCTGCGCACCCGCCACGGTATGGTTTTTCATGATGGCAAACTCTTCGGCGGTCAGGCAGCCGGACTTGTTCAGAATTTCTTCCGGGATGGTGATCTTTCCGATATCGTGCAGCGCCGAGGCGGTGCTGATGCGAGCGATATCGCTTTCGTCCAGCTGATAGCGGTCGGTCTTTTGCGCCAGCTGGTGCAAAAGCAGGTCGGTCAGGGTGCGGATGTGCAGGACATGAAGCCCGCTCTCACTGTTGCGGAACTCCACCACATGGCTCAGGATGCTGATCAGCAGCACATTGTTGTGCTCTTTTTCGTACACCTGATCGGTGACAAGGCGGGTGAGCCGCTTTTGCTTGGCATACAGCATCAGGATATTCTTCACCCGGCGTATGATCATGATCCGCTCGAAGGGGCGGCGGATATAGTCTGCCACGCCCAGATCGTAGGCACGCTCGATGTTGGTGGTATCCTCTGCCGCCGAAATGACAATGACCGGGATCTCGTCCAGCCATGCGTGGTACTTCATCACCCGCAGCACGTCAAAGCCATCCATGCCCGGCATCATCAGGTCCAGCAGCAGCAGAGAGATATCAGTGCGCTGCCGCATCAGTTCCACCGCCGCTGCGCCGTCCTCCGCTTCCAGATAGTCATAGCCATCGCCCAGTATCTCCTTGAGCAGGGCACGGTTGATCTCGGAATCATCCGCGATCAAAATCTTGGGTTTCTCGTTCATGGCCATGTCTCTCCTTTTGCGGCGCATCCTTCTGTCCCGGCTCCGCGCCGGGTACGCCGTCCGCACTGACCGGATGCAGCGGGCTTCCACCCGGCATCCGGTTTTACATTCAATTATACTTTAATGGATTTTACAGCAAAATGCAAGACCGTGCACCGCATTTCTGCCATTTTCCGGTAGTTTTTGCAGCTATTTTCATTCCAGACCGTATAAATGCAATCGCGGAATATAAATCCGCTCGTCCCGCCCCGAAAGAAAAAGGACTGCTGCGCAAAACACGCAGCAGTCCTTTTTAAGGTTCACTCTTGGGGCATCATGGCATCGAACCAGCCCATCAGCTCCGCAGCCATCTGTTCCAGCCGGGTCTCCGGCTTCCACGCAGGCTGTGCAGGCTCTGGAGGCAATGCCTGTTCCGGGACGCAGAGCAACTCTTCCGTTTCCGGTGCAAGCTGCTCCGCTGCGTCCTCGCACTGCGGCACAGCCTCGGGGGCGGTGTCCGGCTGTGCGGGTGCTTCCGGGACAGTCTGTTGCATGGCGGCAAGGGCAGCTTCGGCTCTGCGGCAGGCGGCTTCGGCCTGTTCTGCCCGGGCATTGGCCTGTTCCAGCTGTTCCCACGCCTGCTCACAGGCGGCTTCCAGCTCTGCATTATCGTGCTTGAGGGCAAGCAAGGTGCGCTCAAAGGCGAACATCCGGGTCTGATACCGGCGCACCTCGGCGCGTGCCGCAGCCAGCTTGCGGCTCAGCTGCTCTGCCTGCGCCCGGGCGCTTTCTGCCTGTGCTGCGGCAGATGCCTGTACAGCGACCTGCCGAACAAATTGTCCGCGCAGGGCACCGGTCTCCCGCTCCGTCTGCACCATGATGCCCTCCCATGCACACCTTGCATGGGGCTTTCGCTGACCGCATGGGCGCAGCTGCCAGCCCCATTGTAGTCTGATCTTACTTCCGCTTGTTCAAGATGGCCAGCAGCTCGTCGTAGTAACGGTTGTCGCTGCTTTCCTCCTCCACGGCCTTCTTTTCAGCCGGAGCAGCAACCGGGGCGGCATTGGATGCCGGGGCTGCGGCTGCGCCGGTATCGCTGCTGAACACCGCAGTCGGCACAGACTGTGCACCGCCCATGGCGTTGTTGATGCTGTTGCGCAGGTCACTGGCGCTCTTGTTGTCGAAACCGGTGGCCACAACGGTCACGCGCATCTCGTCGGACAGGTTCTCATCAAAGGCAGTACCCCAGATGATGTTTGCATCGGGATGTGCACTCTGGGTGATGAGGCCTGCGGCGGTCTCCACGTCCTCCAGACCGATGTCCGGGCTGGAAGTGATGTTGATGATAACACCGTGTGCACCGGC
>CAKSZF010000170.1 GCA_934525405.1 uncultured Faecalibacterium sp. | reverse complement strand
GAGCACGACTACATCGTGTACCCCTACGATGTGCTGATCGTGGAGCGCAAAAAGCGGGAGGATACCGCTCCGGAAAAGCGGGTGGAGCTGCATCTGCACACCAAGCTTTCAAGCATGGACGGCTTCTGCGACCCCGGCGGCATCGTCAAGCTGGCGCACCGCATGGGACATCCCGCCATTGCCATCACCGACCACGGCGTATGTCAGGGCTACCCGGAAGCCATGCTGGCGGCCGATGATATCCACAAAAAGGACCCGGATTTCAAGCTCATCTACGGCTGCGAGGCCTATTTTGTGGACGACATGGTGCCCTGCGTCTACGGCGTAAAGGATCAGCCGCTGGATGGCGAGTTCTGCGTGTTCGATACCGAGACCACCGGTCTTGACCCCGGCGTGGAGTACCTTACCGAGATCGGCGCGGTCATCATCCGCAACGGCGAGGTGGTGGAGGAATTCGACACCTTCGTCAAGCCCGGTAAGCCCATCACCCCCAAGATCACCGAGCTGACCGGCATCACCAACGAGATGGTAGCGGACGCCCCCAGCGAAAAGGAAGCGCTGGAAGCCTTTCTTGCCTTTGCGGGCGACCGTATTCTGGTAGGGCACAACGTCCACGCCTTTGATATGCGCTTTCTGCGGGCAGCCGCCAAGCGCAGCGGCATCAAGCTGGAGCCTACCTATATCGACACCCTGACCATGGCGCAGACCATGTACCCCGGCCTGCACAACTATAAGCAGGGAACCATCAACAAGCATCTGGAGCTGCCTACCTACGAGGCGCATCGCGCCTGCGAGGACTCCGCTGCACTGGGACGCATCTTCTGCGTGATGCTGAACGACCTTGCAGAAAAAGAGGTGACGAAGGTCAGCGAGATCAACACTGGTCTTGGCGGCAACCGCGAGGTGCTGAAAAAGAAGTACTACCACCTCATCATTCTGGTCAAAAACCAGATGGGTCTGAAGAACCTGTACAAGATCGTCAGCGAGGCACACGTCAACTACTTCTTCAAAAAGCCCCGCGTGCCCCGCAGCCTGCTGAACAAATACCGGGACGGCTTGCTGCTCACCAGTGCCTGTGAGGCAGGTGAGCTGTACCGCGCCATCGTGGACGGCACCAGCTACGAGGAACTGAAAAAGATTGCCGCCTACTATGATATCCTTGAGATCCAGCCGCTGGGCAACAACGCCTATATGGTGCGGGACGGCAAGGTGGACAGCGAGGAGCGGATCAAGGAGTTCAACCGCACCGTCATCAAGCTGGGCGAGGATCTGCACAAGCCGGTCATCGCCACCGGCGACGTGCACTTTACCGAGCCGGAGGATGCGATCTACCGCGCTGTATTGCAGGCGGGCAACGGCTTTAAGGATGCCGACAACCAGCCGCCGCTGTTCTTCCGCACCACGCAGGATATGCTGGCGCAGTTCTACTATCTGCCCAAGGAAAAAGCCTACGAGGTGGTGGTAAAGAACCCCCGCAAAGTTGCCGCCATGATCGATAACAACGTGCGCGCCATCCCCCGGGGCACCTACCCGCCCAGCATCGAGGGCGCAGAGCAGCAGCTGCGCGATGCCACATGGGAGCACGCCAAGCGGGATTACGGCGACCCCCTGCCCGAGATCGTGGAAAAGCGGCTGCAAAAAGAGTTGGACTCCATCTGCGGCCACGGCTATGCGGTGCTGTATGTCATTGCGGTCAAGCTGGTAGCCTACTCCAATGCGGGCGGCTATCAGGTGGGCAGCCGTGGTTCTGTCGGCTCCTCCGCCGTGGCGCACTTCTCCGGCATCTCGGAGGTGAACAGCCTACCGCCCCACTACCGCTGCCCCAAGTGTAAGCACAGCGAGTTTATCACCGACGGCAGCGTGGACGACGGCTTTGACCTGCCGGACAAAAACTGCCCCCAGTGCGGCACCCGGATGCTGGTGGACGGCCATGACATCCCCTTTGAGACCTTCCTGGGCTTCTACGGCGATAAGGAACCGGATATCGACCTGAACTTCTCCGGCGAGTACCAGTCCAACGTGCACCGCTACACCGAGGAACTGTTCGGCAAGGCCAACGTGTTCAAGGCCGGTACGGTGTCCGGTATTCAGGATAAAACGGCCTACGGCTACGTTAAAAAATATCTGGACGAGCGGCAGCGCACCGTCAACCACGCCGAGGAAAACCGCCTGACGCTGGGCTGCACCGGCGTCAAGCGCACCACCGGACAGCACCCCGGCGGCATGGTCGTTGTGCCGGACACCTATGAAATCTACGATTTCTGCCCCATCCAGCACCCGGCAGATGACGTGGCGGGCGGTCTGCTGACCACCCACTTCGAGTTCAAGTACCTGCACGACACCCTGCTCAAGCTGGACGAACTGGGCCACGATATGCCCACCTTCTACAAGTATTTTGAGGAATACACCGGCATCTCGGTGGACAGCATCCCTATGAACGACCCCAAGGTGTACAGCCTGCTGACTAGCCCGGAGGCGCTTGGCGTGACACCGGAGCAGATCGACAGCCAGACCGGCACCTTCGGCATCCCGGAAATGGGCACGAACTTCGTGCGCGGAATGCTGGT
>CAKSZF010000169.1 GCA_934525405.1 uncultured Faecalibacterium sp. | reverse complement strand
ATCCCCATGGTGCTGGCGCTGAACATGATGGACGAAATGCGCGGCAACGGCGGCACGGTGCGCATCAACAAGATGGAAGCCATGCTGGGCATCCCGGTCATCCCCATCTCTGCCGCCAAGAACGAGGGCGTGGACGAGCTGGTAGACCACGCTGTCCATGTGGCAAAGTATCAGGAGCGCCCCGGGCGCATGGATTTTTGCAGCGAGGATGACCACGGCGGCGCGGTGCACCGCTGCATCCACGGCATCCTGCACCTCATCGAGGATCACGCCAAGGCGGCGGGCATCCCGGTGCGGTTTGCCGCCACCAAGCTGGTGGAGGGCGATCCCCGCATTGAGGAAGCCTTGAAGCTGGACCCCAACGAAAAAGAAATGATCGAGCATATCATCGTGCAGATGGAGCAGGAGCGCGGGCTGGACCGCGCCGCCGCCATTGCGGATATGCGCTTCTCCTTCATTCAGGAGCTGGTGGCGCAGACGGTGGTCAAGCCCCACGAAAGCAAGGAGCAGCTGCGCTCCAACCGCATCGACAAGTTCCTCACCGGCAAGTACACCGCCATCCCGGCGTTTATCGCCATCATGGGTCTGGTGTTCTTCCTCACCTTCAACGTTATCGGTCTGTTCTTCCAGAACCTCATGGAAATGGGCATCGACGCCCTGACCGGCGTTGTGGACACCGCCCTGACCAACTGGAACGTCAACGCGGCGGTGCACTCGCTGGTCATCGACGGCGTCTTTACCGGCGTGGGCAGCGTGCTGAGCTTTCTGCCCATCATCGTGGTGCTGTTCTTCTTCCTCTCCATGCTGGAGGATACCGGTTACATGGCCCGCGTGGCCTTTGTGATGGATAAGCTGCTGCGCCGCATCGGCCTTTCCGGCCGCAGCATCGTGCCCATGCTCATCGGCTTTGGCTGCACGGTGCCCGGCGTCATGGCAAGCCGCACCCTGCCCTCGGAGCGCGACCGCAAAATGACCATCCTGCTCACCCCGTTCATGAGCTGCTCCGCAAAGCTGCCCATTTACAGCCTGTTTGCGGCGGCGTTCTTCCCCAAGTACGCGGGGCTTGTGATGGTGCTGCTGTACTTCACCGGCATCTTGGTAGGTGTGCTGGCGGCGCTGCTGCTCAAGAGCACTGTGTTCAAGGGCGAAGCCGTGCCTTTTGTCATGGAGCTGCCCAACTACCGCCTGCCCGGCCTGAAAAACGTGGCGCAGCTGCTGTGGGAAAAGGCGCGGGACTTCTTGCAGAAGGCCTTTACGGTCATCTTTGCCGCCACCATCGTCATCTGGTTCTTGCAGAACTTTGACCTGCAGCTGCGGCTGACCGCCGACCCGCAGGCCAGCATTCTGGCACGTATCGCGGGCGATATTGCCCCGCTGTTTGCCCCGCTGGGCTTTGCGGACTGGCGCATCTCCACCGCCCTCATCACCGGCTTTATGGCCAAGGAGAGTGTAGTGTCCTCCCTGCTCATCCTCTTCGGCTCTACCGCAGCCCTGACCGCAGCCCTCACCCCGGCACAGGCCGCACCGCTGCTGGTGTTCTGCCTGCTGTACACCCCCTGCATCGCGGCAGTGGCGTCGGTCAAGCGGGAGCTTGGCGGCAAGTGGGCCACCATCATGGTGGTCAACCAGTGCGCCGTGGCATGGCTGTGCGCTCTGCTGGTGCGTCTGGTCTCCGTGGCGGTGTTCTGAGAAAAACGATTTGAATGCGCGCCGCGTTTGCTTTGCGCATCATCAGCGGAAAGAATATTTTTAATTTTGGGTTTCAAGAAAGTCTGCGGACTTTCCTGAAACCCTTTTTTTTATGGAAAAAACTCCCCCAGTCAAAGCCTAACGGCTTTGACAGATTCCCCTTTTTGTCGCTACGCGACATCTTCCCCCGGCCGGGGGAAGTCGTCCTCTGGGATGGGGCCTCTGGCGCGCCCAAAAACTTTGTACTTTATCTGCAAACTTTGCCGCCATGCCAAAGGCTCCCTCCTTGAGGGAGCTGGCGCGGCGTAGGCCGCGACTGAGGGAGTTCCCCCTTGACATCTCTCCTTATCTGCACTATAATACTTCAAAAATGAACTATCCATATAAGAACAAAAGGAGCGCCCCATGAACCCTACCATAGAAATCAGCTTCAAGACTGCACAGGCCTACAATGCCATGTGCAAGCCGCTGTGTCAGGAACTCAAGCTGCCCCAGACCGCCTTTGATATCCTGATGTTTTTAGCCAACAACCCGGACTGCACCACCGCCCGGGATATCGTGGAGTTCCGCAAAATCAAGGCAAATCTCGTTTCGGTAAACGTGGATCGTCTGGTGCAGGAGGGGTATCTGGAGCGCCGCGCCGTGGCGGGCGACCGCCGCAAGACCCAGCTGCTGTGCACCGAAAAGGCGCAGCCGGTCATCGTGCGGGGGCGTGAGGTGCAGGAGCGCTTTTTTGCCCGCCTGCTGCAAAACACCGATGCCGCCACCCGGGAGGCGTTTTTCCGCACCATGGAGGTCATTGGGAAAAATCTGGACGAGATCCTGCTGCAATTTTCATAAGGCTTGATACAGCCAATGCCGGGCGGTCTGCGGACTGTCCGGC
>CAKSZF010000168.1 GCA_934525405.1 uncultured Faecalibacterium sp. | reverse complement strand
GTGTTCCGCCGCATCCGCGCCTTCCGCACCGAGGGTCATGTGCAGCTGTTCTCGTGGAATATGCTGGGCAAGGTGGCCGTGGTGGCTGTGCCCAGCATCCTGCAGCAGAGCTTTGTCTCGGTGGGCAACATTATCCTGCAGAGCATCATCAACACCTTTGGCGCCAGCGTCATTGCAGGCTATTCCGCCGCCGTCAAGCTGAACAACATGGTCATCACCTCCTTTACCACCTTGGGCAACGGCATCTCCAACTACACCTCCCAGAACATGGGTGCAGGCAAGATGGACCGTGTGAAGGAAGGCTTTGGCGCAGGCCGCAATCTGGTGTGGCTGCTGTGCGTGCCGCTGGTGGTGCTGTACTTCTTCTTTGGCCGCTTTTTGCTGCTGCTGTTCATGAACGACCCGCAGGGCCCTGCCATTGACACCGGTATGCTGTTTTTGCGCATCCTCTCCCCCTTCTACTTTGTGGTGTCGGTCAAGCTGGTGGCAGACGGCATCCTGCGCGGCTGCGGCCTGATGGTGCGGTTCATGATCGCCACCTTCACCGACCTGATTTTGCGCGTGGGCATTGCCGCCGTGCTCAGCGCCACCGCGCTGGGCTCCACCGGCATCTGGCTGGCATGGCCTGTGGGCTGGTGCATCGGCACGGCGCTTTCCATGGTGTTCTACGCCACCGCCATCCGCAAGGCACTGGCACAGCCGGTGGCTGCTGCCGAGGCTGAGGGACAGGCCGCAGAGGTGCGCGCCGAGGCCGAATTTGCCGCTGACGCCGAGATGGACACCCTGTAACCCTTTTGTGAATTGTGAATCCATTTCATGTCACAGATAAATAAAATGAACAATTTGAAATAGTGCACAAAAACGCGTTCAAGTTTTTGTGAAAAGTATCGACAAAGCCGAGAAAAAGCGCCCAAAAGTATGGACGGTTTGTGAATTGCGGATTTGAACACAGATAGCTATAATAACAGACAAGAACAGAAGCAAGGCCGCTTTTAGAGGGGAAGGGCCTTGCTTCCGTTTTTATCCTTGATTCTATTCTAGCCTATAAATTACTCCGAAGGAGGAGATTTTTATGAAAAAGGTGTTCACTCGTCGTCAGTTCATGGCCGCTGCCGGTGTTGTTGCCGCAGCAAGCGCCCTGACCGCTTGCGGCGGTTCCTCCGCAAGCACTGCAGGTTCTGCAGCTGGTTCTGCTGCCGGTTCTGCCGCTTCCGGCAGCACCATCAAGGTGGGCGTTCTGGGCCCCCTGACCGGTGACGCTTCCGTTTACGGTCAGGCTGTTGTAAACGGTGCCAGCCTGTACTTGAAGCAGGTCAATGCCGATGGCGGTGTCAACGGCAAGCAGTTGGAGATCATCGCCATGGACGAGCAGGGCGATGAAACGCAGGCTGTGACCTGCTTTACCAAGATGGTGGATCAGGGCATCACCGCTCTGGTGGGCGATGTAACCACCGCTCCCACGCTGGCTGTTGCCGCTGAGAGCGCCGATTACAATATGCCTATGGTCACCGCTTCTGCTACTGCCGAGGCTGTTACCTACGATGCCGAGACCGACACCGTGAATGGGAATGTGTTCCGTGCCTGCTTCACCGACCCCTTCCAGGGCGTGAAGATGGCAGATTACGCTTACGAGAAGCTGGGCTACACCAAGGCAGCCGTCATCTTCCTGAAGGGCAAGGACTACAACGAGGGTCTGGCCGAGAACTTTGCCAAGGAGTTTGAGGCAAAGGGCGGCACCATCGTGGATCAGGAGAGCTACTCTGAGGGCGACGTGGACTTCAAGACCCAGCTGACCAGCATTCTGGGCAAGAACCCCGAGATGGTATTCTGCCCCAACTACTATCAGGAAGTGGGCCAGATTTTGGCTCAGGCCGAGAGCGTCGGCCTGACCGTTCCCTTCCTCGGCGGCGACGGCTGGGATGGTCTGGAGGGCTACGCCACCGCCGACCAGCTGAAGGACTCCTACTTCTGCGCCTGCTACGCCAAGGGCTCCAGCGCTGCATTTGAGGATGCCTACAAGGCCGAGTACGGCGAGGCTTACCCCAACGGCTTTGCCCCCTTGGGCTACGATGCCGCCATGACCGTCGTGTACGGCATCAAGGCTGCCGAGGAGCAGGGCCTCGAGGCCGGCTCTGACGAGTACAAGCAGGCCGTCATCGACGCCATTGCCGGCGGCACCATCGAGGGCATCACCGGCACCTTTACCTTCGACGAGCACCACAACCCCGTCAAGAGCACTGCCATCCTGACCTATGTGGACGGCAAGCCCGAGCTGAAGGAAATGTTCTGATCCGCGCCGTTCCATCCACCGGTGATGGAGCCGCCCGCACAGAGCAAGAACCATGATTTTTTGGAGAACGCCGGAACAGCTTTTTTCTGGTCAGGCGTTCTCCGTTTTTTATATCAATTATACCAAAAAGTGTAAACGCCGCAAAGAAAGGAAGTATCTGACCATGACAGTGTTCTTTAGCCAGCTGATCAACGGCTTGTCCCTTGGCAGCATCTATGCACTGATCGCACTGGGCTACAGCATGGTGTACGGCATTATCCTGCTGCTGAACTTTGCCCACGGCGA
>CAKSZF010000167.1 GCA_934525405.1 uncultured Faecalibacterium sp. | reverse complement strand
CTTGCACGGCGGGGAACACTATGATACAATAAAGCGTATAGAAGCTGGGAAGGGGAGAGAACACTATGGAGCAAAAACGCCTGTGTCCGTTCTGCATGGGGGAACTGCCGCCTGCGGCGACCGTCTGCCCCCATTGCGGGAAGATTCTGGAGGGGTGCAACCCGGCGGGCTGCCTGCCGGTGGGCACGGTGCTGGCCGGGCGCTACACCGTGGGCGAGATGCGCAGTCTGGACGGCGAGGGCGTGCTGTACAGCGGCGTGGAGAATCTGGGTGCTTTCCGAGTGACCATCAAGGAGTACCTGCCCGTCACCCTGTCTGCCGAGCGCGGGGCGGACTGCATCCTGCGCCCCAAGCAGGGCAGCGAAGTGCTGTTCAAGACCACCCGCATGGACTTTGCAGACCTGTACCGCGCCATCCAACGCATTACCCCCGCCAGCGGTCTGGAGGCCGTGCTGGACGTGGTGGAGGCCAACAACACCGTGTATGCGGTGCTGGAAAATTTAGGCGGCACCCCGCTGGAGCAGTGGCTGGCAAACCGTCCCGTCCCGGTGCGGGCAGAGGATGCCTGCGCCATGCTGCGCCCGGTGTTTGAGGGCGTGGCGGCCATGCACAAGGCAGGGCTGGTGCACCGCGGCATCTGCCCGGAGAATATCCGGGTAATGGCAGATGGCCGCTGCCGTCTGGCCGGGTACGCCACCGTGGGTCTGCGCACCGCAGGCAGCGGCCTGCACGAGCAGCTGTACGAGGGCTACTCCGCGCCGGAGCAGTACACCACCGCCGAGTTTGAGGGGCGCTACACCGATGAGTACAGCCTTGCCGCCGTCTTTTACCGCATGGTGTGCGGGCAGGCACCCATGCCCGCTGCCCAGCGTGTGGTGTCGGACTCTAACCCCCGGGCACGCACCGTAGAGCCTGCCGTACCGGCCTATGTCTCCGATGTATTGCAGCTGGGGCTGCGGCTCAAGGTCATGGAGCGCATCCAGACCGTGCCGCAGCTGTATCAGGCGCTTTCTTCCAAGGAATATACCGCCGAGCTGACCCGCACCATGAAGCCGGAGACCCCGATGCATCCGGCGCGGGCAGAGCAGAGCGGGCAGGGCAGGGAACACCTGCTCAGTTTGAAGGGGCTGCTGGCGGGCATCCTGATCCTGCTTTCCGTTCTGATCTTGCTTACCCTGTGGGGCATCGTGAGCAGCAAGGAGGAGCAGACGCCCTCCTCCGAGCCGAGCTCGGAAGCTACCAGCAGTGAGGAAATGAAGCCCCAGAACCTTGTGCCCAACTTTGTGGGCATCGATTACGAGCAGATCAAGAATAACCGCGAGTACACCAGTATGTACCTGTTCCGGGCGGTGCTGGAGTACAGCGATACCGTGCCCTCCGGGCAGGTCATCCGGCAGGAGCCGGAGGCCGGCGAGGTGATGGAGAACGGCGAGGTGATCCAGATCGTGGTCAGTCAGGGCCCGGAGAAGGTGGAGATGCCCAAGATCATCGGTGCATCGCAGGATAAGGCCATTGAGATCCTGAGCAGCCGGGGGCTTGTGGCCAGCTGCTTTATGGTGGTGAATGATGGCTCCTACGCCACGGGCTGTGTGGTCTCTGCCAGCGAGGAAGAGGGCGCCATGGTCACGGTGGGCACGGTGATCACTGTGTATATCGCCGCAGACCCCAGTGTGCAGATCACCGCCACCCCTGAAGAGCAGCCTGCTGCTACCGAGCCCACTACCCCGGAAACGCCCCCGGAGGGCAGCACAGAGCCGGAATACGATACCAATTAAACAGCATACAACAAAAGCAGAAGCGGGAGCCTTGCAACGGCTCCCGCTTCTGCTTGTTTAGGATAGGAAAGAGAATGGCAAATTAAAGATTGGTGTAGCCCATCAGGCAGCGGTCTACCTCGGCGGCGCAATCGCGGCCTTCGCGTAAACCCCATACCACAAGGCTCTGACCGCGGCGCATATCGCCGCAGACGAATACCTTGTCCACGTTGGTCTTAAAGCTGTGGTCGGCCACGTTGCCCCGGGCGGTCAGCTCCACACCAAAGGCATCGGCTGTGTAGTTTTCGCAGCCGGTAAAGCCTGCGGCGATAAACGCCAGCTGGCAGTCGTAGGTAAATTCCTTGCCGGTGGGAACCATGCTGGTGCGGCCGGTCTCGGGGTCGCGCTCCGGCTTCAGGCAGCTGATGACGGCACCGGTCAGGTTGCCGGCCTCGTCCTTCAAAAACTCCTTGACGGTGGTCTGGTAAACGCGCGGGTCCTTGCCGAACTTGGCAATGCACTCGGTCTGGCCGTAGTCCACCTTCAGCACCCGGGGCCACTCCGGCCACGGGTTTGCAGCGGTGCGCTCGACAGGGGGCTGCGGCATCATTTCCAGTGCCATCAGGTCGGTGCAGCCCTGCCGCAGAGCAGTGCCCTGACAGTCGTTGCCGGTGTCGCCGCCGCCAATGACCAGCACGTTTTTACCGGCTGCATTGATGGCCCTGCCGTCTGCAAAACCCGAGTCCAGCAGGCTCTTGGTCACGCTGGTCAGGTAGTCCACGGCAAAGTGCACGCCCTTGGCGTCCCGGCCGGGCACGTTCAGGTC
>CAKSZF010000166.1 GCA_934525405.1 uncultured Faecalibacterium sp. | reverse complement strand
TAATACAACGTCCGCAAAAAAACGCAAGTATCCCGCAAAAGAATTTACAGCCTTGTCATCATTTTACGATCCAGTCCACCAGCGCAGCGCCCCAAAGCTCTTCCAGCCGGGCGGGGCTGCAGGCGGCGTTGGCGGGGCTGGTACTGGGCAGACGGACAGCCGGGATGCCGGTAAGCGGCTGCTGATATTTTGTGTAAATGCGGTAAGCTGTGGCACCGTTGCAGAACACCGCCCGGATGGGCGCCTTGCACAGCAGCCCTGCGATATCGTTGGGCACCACATCCCGAATGGAGGCATCCGATGCGCCGGTGATAGTGCAGCTTTCCAGCGTATCCCACAGCGCCAGCCCGTGGCGCAAAAGCAGCTGTTTTTTGGCGGCGATATCCTCCCGCGCGGGCAGCGGCTCTCCGGTCAGCGCCGCCAGCAGCGGCCAGAACCGGTTTTGCGGATGGCCGTAGTAAAAGGCCATCTCCCGGCTTTTGGGGCTGGGCCATGTGCCCAAGATCAGCGCCCGGCTGCGGTCATCGTACACCGGTGCAAAGCTCATAAGCTGCCGCCTGCACTTTCAATATTGCCCCATGCAGAGCCAAAGTCCTTGCCGGAGGGCTCCGCGCGGGGGCCGTCGAACCACAGTTCCTCGATCAGCGCCGCCACGCCGTCCTCCCGCACGTCCCCGATGATCCGGTCGGCAGCGGCCTTGGCATCCGGGGTGCCGTTTGCCATGCAGGCACTCAGGCCCGCGACTTTCAGCATCCCCACATCGTTGGCAGAATCGCCCACAGCCACGGCATCCGCCAGCGTAAGCCCCATCTGTGCACACAGGTCGGCAAGCCCTACGCCCTTATCCATGCCGCCGCGCACGATATCGTAGTAGCAGTAGCCGTCCGCGTTCTGCGCGCCCGTCTGCATCCAGTGCAGGCCAAGGTAGCCGTATTTTTCGTGGAAGCGCTCCACTTCCTGCGGCGGCATGGCGGCAAAGGCGGCGTGGGGCATATCCACCAGATGCCTGTCCTGATCCTCGCCGTCCACGCAGTCCAGCCCGGGGCTGTTCATCATCTGATAGCCGGTGTGCAGATACTCGTACTCGCAGTAGGCGTAATAGGCATCCCGGAAGTTGAATTGCAGCGGGTAGTTATAATCCTCGCAGAAATCCACCAGCACATACATCTCCTCGCTGGTAAGCGGATGCTCGGCTATTACGTTGCCCTGCCTGTCCACCACGCAGGCACCGTTGCAGGTGATAGCGTAGTCGTACCGGATGCCGCCCAGCTGGTTTTTGTCCCGGATACCCGGGTAGGAGCGGCCGGTGCTGAGCACGAACTTGCCCCCGGCGGCTTGCAGCTTTTTTACCGCCTTTACCACCGCCGGGCGGGGCTTTGCCTCCCCAAAGGGCATCAGCGTGTTGTCGTAATCGCTTGCCAGAATCTTATATTGCATGGTCATCTCTCCTGTGTACATCATTTTCTCCCAGTATAACACATTTCAAAGTCCAGCGGGAGAGGGGGAAAAGAAAAATGGGACAGCCGAATACCCGCAGGCATCCCACTGTCCCGAAATTCAAAATATTTTCCTTATCAGGCAAACACCGCCACGACTACCTGCATCGCCACGCCCACAAAGGCACCGGCAGCCCATGTCAGACCGGTGATGAAGAGGTTCTGCTTCCACGAGGGGTTGGCGCGCCACAGCACAGCCAAGCCCACACCCGCACCGGTGCACAGCCCTGCCACAAGGCTGGAAAAGCGCAGCGCACCCTCCACATACAGCTGGGTCAGCAGCACGCTGGCGGCGCAGTTGGGGATCAGCCCCACCAGAGCCGCCACCACCGGCTGGAAGAAGCCCATGCCGCCCAGCACCTCAGCGAATACATCCTCGCCCACGCCTTCCACGATCATGCCGAACACCAGACTGAAGGCGAAGATGAACACAAAGATCTCCAGCGTGTGGCGCAGCGCCGCCTGCCAGATGGGCTTTTCGTTGCCCTCGGCATCGCTGTGCTCCTCGTGGCAGTCCACCTCGTCCGCATGGCCGGTGTAGCCGCCCCGCAGCCCCTTGGGCAGTACGCCCCGCAGCACAAAGTCCAGCACAAAGCCCACCACGATGGCGTACAACACCTTGATGACCATCAGGACAGCCAGCTTATCCCAGTAGGCGGGCATGGAGACCAGCAGCGGGATCGCTTCGTCGCTGGTGGCAAGGTACACCGCCATCAGCGTGCCCAGCGTGATGACCCGGGAGGCGTAGAAGTTGGACGCAATGGCGGAGAAGCCGCACTGCGGCACACAGCCCAGCACTGCGCCCGGCACAGCACCCCAGCGCCCGCCGCCCGCCAGCAGCGCTTCGATGCGCTCGCCGTGGCGGTGCTCGATATACTCGATCAGCAGGTAGGCCAGAAACAGAAAGGGCAGCATCTTGGCGGTATCCACCAGAGTTTCGCCCAAAACATCCAGAAACAGTTCCATAAATAATCGCTCCAAAGACCCGCAGGGGGTCGTCTCTCAACAATTTGCAATCAGTTTGCATTTTCGTGCAGGGAAGATTATACACGATATCCTTCCCAATTGCAATACCAAATTGCAAATTGGTTGCAATTTTATGTTATGGAACGCTGC
>CAKSZF010000165.1 GCA_934525405.1 uncultured Faecalibacterium sp. | reverse complement strand
TCCACCATCAGGTAGCGGGCAAGGGCGCAGATGCGCTCGCAGCGCATGGGGTTGCGCTTGTAGGGCATAGCGGAGGAGCCGATCTGGTTCTTTTCAAACGGCTCCTCCATCTCCTTGAAGTTCGCCAGCAGGCGCAGGTCGGTGGCAAACTTCATGCAGCTCTGACCAATACCGGCCAGTGCGTTCAGGATGAAGGCATCCACCTTGCGGCTGTAAGTCTGGCCGGACACCGGCACAACGGCCTTGGGGTCAAAGCCCATCTCCTTTGCAATGGAAGCATCCACGGCGCGGATCTTGTCGGCATCGCCCTTGAACAGCTCCATAAAGGAAGCCTGCGTGCCGGTGGTACCCTTGACACCGCGCAGCTGCAGGGTTGCCAGACGATGGTCGATCTCGGCCAGATCCATCACCAGCTCGTTGGCCCACAGGGTAGCACGCTTGCCCACGGTGGTGGGCTGTGCGGGCTGGCAGTGGGTGTAGGCCATGCAGGGCATATCCTTGTACTCCTTGGCAAAGTGTGCCAGTTTTGCCAGCACACCCACCAGCTTTTTGCGCACCAGCTCAAGGCCCTGCCGCATCACGATGATGTCGGTGTTATCGCCCACATAGCAGCTGGTGGCACCCAGATGGATGATGCCTGCTGCCTTGGGGCACTGCTGACCGTAGGCGTAGACGTGGCTCATGACGTCGTGGCGCACCAGCTTTTCCTGCTCGATAGCCACTTCGTAGTTGATATCGTCCACATGAGCTTCCAGCTCGGCTACCATGTCCGGGGTGATGTTGGTCAGGCCCTGATTCATTTCGGCACGAGCCAGCGCCACCCACAGCCGCCGCCAAGTGCGGAACTTGTTGTCGTCCGAGAAGATATACTGCATCTCATCGGAAGCGTAGCGGGTGGAAAAAGGGCTGATATAGCGATCATGCTGTGACATTGGTTGTATCCTCCTGAAAGTAACTCCCCCAGTCGCCTTCCGGCGACAGCCCCCTCGAAGAGGGGGCCTTTCAGCCTCCCTCTCCGAGGGAGATGGCATCGCGCCAGCGATGACGGAAGAAGTTTTTTCTCTATTCTACCATCAAACCTTGAAATAGTCCACGCCGCCCTCAAAGATCGGCTGGTATTTATCGCCGGTGACGTTCTTGTACAGGTACTCGCCGCTGCGCTCCGAGTGACCCATCTTGCCGAACACGCGGCCGTCTGGGCTGGTGATGCCCTCGATAGCCAGCACCGAGCCGTTGGGGTTGAAGCGCTGATCCATGGTGGGCACGCCGGTCAGATCCACATACTGGGTAGCCACCTGACCGTTGCGCAGCATGGTGTCCAGCACCTCCTGCGGAGCCACAAAGCGGCCCTCGCCGTGGCTGATGGCGACGGTGTGCATCTCGCCCACCTCACACTTGCTGAGCCACGGGCTGCCGGTGGAAGCCACACGGGTGTGCACCAGCATGCTCTGGTGACGGCCGATGGTGTTGAAGGTCAGGGTGGGGTCGCAGGCAGTGATGGGGCGGATATCGCCGTAGGGCACAAGACCCAGCTTGATCAAAGCCTGGAAGCCGTTGCAGATGCCCAGCATCAGGCCGTCGCGCTGCTGCAGCAGACGGCGCACAGCCTCGGTGACCGCAGGGTTGCGGAAGAAGGAGGCGATGAACTTGGCGCTGCCGTCCGGCTCGTCGCCGCCGGAGAAGCCGCCGGGCAGCATGACGATCTGGCTTGCGTCAATGGCCTTAACCAGTGCCTCGCAGCTCTCGGCAACGTCGGCGGGGGTCAGGTTGCGCACCACCAGAATTTCGGGGTCGGCACCGGCGCGGGCAAAGGCCTTGGCGGTGTCGTACTCGCAGTTGGTGCCGGGGAACACCGGGATGATGACCTTGGGCTTTGCCACACCGATCTTGGGTGCGGCGGGAGCGGTCAGGCTGCCGTTGATCTTCTCCACAGCGGAGCCGGCCTTGCGGTAGGGATACACAGGCTCCAGCTTGCTCTCCCAAATCTCCTGCAGCTCGGCCATATCCAGCTTTTCACCGCAGGACTCGAAGGTGTACTCCTTTGTGGTCTCGCCCAGCAGCATACCGGCGGGAGAATCGGACACCATTTCCAGAATGATAGAGCCGTACATGGGCTCGAACATCTGGTGGGTGGTCATGTTGGCACGCATCTTGAAGCCGATGCGGTTGCCCAGACCCATCTTGAACAGTGCCTCGGCAATGCCGCCGTAGCCCACGGAGCAGGCAGAGGCGACCATGCCTTCTTCGATCATGTTCTCCACGATCTTGTAGTTGGCCTTCAGGGAGAAGAAGTTGGGGCAGCCGGTCTCCGGGTCGATGATGGGCCGCACAAGCACCACAGTGCTCTCAGGCTTCTTGAACTCAGTAGAGATTACGCGGCTTGCCTTGCCGATGGCAGTGGCAAAGGACACCAGCGTGGGAGGTACATCCAGCTGCTCGAAGGAGCCGGACATACTGTCCTTGCCGCCGATGGAGGCAATGCCCAGACCGATCTGCGCATCCAGTGCGCCCAGCAGGGCAGCCAGCGGCTTGCCCCAGCGCTCGGGCTTGTTGCCCAGACGCTCGAAGTACTCCTGGAAGGTCAGGTAGGCGTCCTCGTAGCGGAAGCCGGTGGC
>CAKSZF010000164.1 GCA_934525405.1 uncultured Faecalibacterium sp. | reverse complement strand
CGTGTATCTGGTCCATGTGGGGGAGCTGGTCTACTTTCCCTCTCAGGTCTACCACTCCGGCAACTTCAATATTGACGCTGCCCAGTCGGATCGTCTGGTCATCCAGATCGACGATGCTCTCTGGC
The DNA here is from genome assembly GCA_934525405.1 of uncultured Faecalibacterium sp. Taxonomy (GTDB): domain Bacteria; phylum Bacillota; class Clostridia; order Oscillospirales; family Ruminococcaceae; genus Faecalibacterium. The sequence continues at coordinate 2,563 of CAKSZF010000164.1, read as the reverse complement.
AGGCCACCCGCCGTCGCGTGAACCTGAAAAATGCAGACTGGATGCACGAACTCACCGTGCTGGACAGCGAGGCCTGCCGCAAGTGGGATTTCAAGGGGCTTTTTATCCGCATGGCGCAAAGTCAGGAGCTGCCGGGCTCTATCCGGGATATCGTTTTTGAGGCGCAGGTCGCCGAGATGCTGCTGCTCATCACGCAGGCCACCGGCAGCGGACAGACCACCGCGCCCAGCAGCACCAGTGTACTGGTCGCGCGCGCGGTGGCTTACCTGCAGACCCATTATCAGGACCCGACCCTGACCACCGCGCAGCTGGCGCAGGAGCTTTACGCCAGCCGGGAGCACCTTTCCCGCGCGTTCAAGGAGTGCACCATGGAGAGCATCCACAACTACCTGACCTATCTGCGGATGCAGCACTGCCGCAAAGCGCTGGAAGAGGGCGTTTCCGTTCTGAACGCCTGCACCGAGAGCGGCTTCCCGGATTACAGCAGCTTCCTCAAGACCTTCCGCCGCCTGTACGGCATCACCCCGGCACAGTACCGGGCAAGTGTGAAATGAGCTGTGAGACCGCGCTTATACAGGTTTCGTTCTCCTGCTTTATTGCAGCAGCTTTCCCGTAGGATGCAAAAAGCGCAGGGCACTCCCGTCGAAGTGCTCTGCGCTTTTTGTTTTCTCTTGATTTTCAGATGTGACTACGGCAGGCCGGAAGAGCGTTTGATAAAAACGCTGCGCGGCAGCCATCCTGATCGTTATACGCAGATCAGGAGATCGCGTCCACGTCCCACTTCATGCGGACGGCGTCGGCGCCATCCAGCTTGATGTGCAGCGCACCGGCGTTGTCCAGTACCTGCTCCGGCTTGCGGGCACCGCACAGAACGTGCAGCCCCGGGATCATACGAGCGGTCATGGCGATGACCAGCTGCGCCATGGTGCAGTCGTACTTCTCGGTCAGGTCGCTCCACTTTGCCAGCAGTTCCAGCGCCTGTGCCCGGCGGGTGGGCTGGAAGCAGGGGTTCGTGTTGCGGGTGCTGCCCTCCGGGTAGGTGGTGTCCATGGTCACCTTGCCGGTCAGCAGCCCCTGCTCCAGCGGGGAATACGCCTGTACCGAAACGCCCAGCTCCTTGCAGGTGGGCAGCAGCTGCTTTTCAATGCGGCGGGTCAGCAGGCTGTACTTTTCCTGAATGACGTCCAGCTGACCGTACTTGCAGTAGCCCCGGATGATATCGGAGGTCACGTTGGAAGCACCGATGGCGCGGATCTTGCCCTGCTCCTTCAGCTTCATCATGGCTTCCATGGTCTCTTCCAGCGGGTACACGCCGAAGTCCGGGCTCTGCCAGTGGGTATACAGCACGTCCAGATGGTCGGTGTGCAGACGGCGCAGGCTGTCCTCCACGTCCTCGATGATGCCCTTGGCGGAGAGGTCGCGGTACACCTGTACCCCGTCCACAACCTTGTGCAGGATGGGAGACTCGTGCCGCCACTCCAGGCCGCACTTGGTGGAAAGCACCACCTTGTCGCGGTCGATGTGCTTCATGGCTTCGCCCACCACTTCCTCGCTGTGGTACAGCCCGTAGATGGGCGCGGTGTCGATCCACTGGATGCCCTGCTCCACGGCGGTCTGGATGGCCTTTACGGACAGTGCGTCGTCGTTATCGCCCCACCATGCACCGCCGCCGATGGCCCATGTACCCATGCCCAGAAACGGCACGGCAATACCGCTTTTGCCAATATTGATATTCTGCATATACTTTACCCTCCATGCCAGCAGTGTTCCCCGCAATGGGAACCCTCATTCCAATGTCTGGCATACTTTGTTGTGTTTTTTATTCTATAAAAAAGAACTGCGGAGCGCAGATGCACTCCGCAGCGCTCTTTTATCAGATGTTGCCGAACTCGCTCAGCTGCAAGCTCTCGTTGTGGGTCTCTGCCCAGCGCACCGCCCAGTCGGAGGTGAACAGCAGCAGACGGTTGCCCTTCATGTCCTCCACAGCCTTGGTGTCGCTGGTCAGGTCCAGATCCCGCAGGTTGTAGGTGTCGGGGTCGTTCTGCACCCAGCGCAGCTGCTCAAAGGGCAGCTGCTGCATCCGGATCTCCACGTTGTACTCGGTGTTCAGGCGGTACTCCAGCACTTCCAGCTGCAGCACGCCGACCACGCCGACCACCACTTCTTCCATGCCGCCGCCCACTTCGCGGAAGATCTGGATGGCGCCTTCCTGCGCGATCTGCTCCATACCCTTCACGAACTGCTTGCGCTTCATGGTGTCCTTCTGCTCAATGCGGGCAAAGTGCTCCGGGGAGAAGGTGGGGATGCCCGCGAACTGGACCTTCTTCTTGCCGGTGCACAGGGTATCGCCGATGGAGAAGATGCCCGGGTCGAACAGGCCGATGATGTCACCGGCGTAAGCCTCGTCCACGATGGCGCGATCCTGCGCCATCAGCTGGGTGCCGGTGGCAAGCTTGATGTTCTTGCCCTCCTGCACATGATAGGCCTCCATGCCGCGCTCGAACTTGCCGGAGCAGATGCGCATAAAGGCAATACGGTCGCGGTGGGCCTTGTTCATGTTGGC
>CAKSZF010000163.1 GCA_934525405.1 uncultured Faecalibacterium sp. | reverse complement strand
CACTACACCCACCGCATCGGCCGCACCGGCCGCGCCAAAAAAGAGGGCGTGAGCTACCTGTTCTATGTGCCGGAGGAAAAGAAGCGCGTGCAGGAACTGCTGCGCCTGACCCGCAATACCGACCTGTGCACCCCGGTGCACTTCGACTTCAACCACGAGCACATCGTGGTGGAGAAAAAGCAGGACAACGCCGACCGTTTCCAGATCAAGTGCTATTTTTAAAGGAAGGAGCTGCTGTACGACCTTGTGCGGCGGCTCTTTTTGCAAAAAGGCTTGACCTTCCCCTTTGTGGAAGGTGTAGAATACTCCCGTAAGGAGGGGGTCGTGACCCATGAAGATCAACGAAGTGGAAGCCGCCGTCGGCGTGACCAAAAAGAACATCCGTTTTTACGAGGAAGAGGGGCTTATCAGCCCCAGCCGGGAGCCGGGCAACGGCTACCGCAGCTACTCGCAGGCGGATGTGGAGCGCCTGCGCCGCATCAAGCTGCTGCGTAAGCTGGACGTGCCGCTGGCAGAGATCCGGGAGATGCTGGAAGGGCAGCGCACGCTGGCCGAGGGCATGAGCCAGCAGCTGGAACGTCTGCGCAGCCGCCGCGCCGACTTGGAAGAAGCAATCGGTTTCTGCACGCTGCTCCAACAGGAGAACGGCCCTCTGGAACAACTGGATGTGGAGCAGACGCTGGCGCGTCTGACCGCACGGGAAGAACAGGGAGTGACTTTTGTGAACATTGAACGTACCGACCAAAAGACCCGCCGCATCCGGGGTGCCTGCATCGGTGCCGCCCTTTTTGTGACCATGATGGCCTTTGTGATGGCGATCATGGGCTGGGCAATCTATACCGATCCGCAGGATGCCCCGCCGCTGCCGCTGCTGGTGGTGATGTTCGGCATCCCGGCGGGCTGCATCGTAGGCACCCTGAAGGTGCTGCTGGATCGGATCGAAGAGATCGGAAAGGGAGAAGAAGATGCTTATCGTAACTATTAACGAGATCCCGGGCAAAAAGCTGGAGGCGCTGGGCGTGGTGCGGGGCAGCACGGTGCAGAGCCGCAACCTTGGCCACGACATGATGGCCGGCTTCCGCACCCTTGTGGGCGGCGAAGTGACCGACTACGCCGAGATGCTCACCGAGGCGCGGCAGATCGCCACAGGCCGTATGGTCAAGGACGCGGAAAGCCTTGGCGCAGATGCCATTGTGGGCATGCGATACGCCTCTGCCAGCGTCATGCAGGGCGCAGCAGAGGTCATAGCTTACGGAACGGCGGTGAGATTCGTATGACGGTAAAAGAAAAGCAGGGCTTCGGCCTGTACTTCCTGTTAGCCTTCGGCATGGCGTGGTTGTGTCAGGTTGGCGGCTGCATAGCACTTTTGCAGCAGAATAACGCCGTGCTGTATCAGCTGGCGCTCATCGTTACCATGTTCTGCCCGCTGCTGGCGGTTCTGCTGGTGCAAAAAGCCTTTCTGCGCCAGCCCACAGGCATCGGCTGGAAGGTGCAGGGCAAGCGGCGGTTTTGGCTGGCAGCATGGTTTGGCCCGGCGGTGCTCACCCTGCTTGGCGCAGTGCTGTATTTTGCCGTGTTCCCCTCCCGGCTGGACTTTTCCGGCAGCTGGCTGGTAGCCGCCTACGGCGGCGAGATGGACGCGCAGACCCTGCGCAGCCAGCTGGGAGTCTCCACCCTCAGCTATCTGCTGCAGAATGGACTGTTTGCGGTGCTGCTTGCCCCGGCCATCAATATGTTCCCCGCACTGGGCGAGGAGGTCGGCTGGCGCGGCTACATGATGCCCCGCCTGAAGGAGCGGTTCGGCCTGCTGAATGGCCGTCTGCTTGGCGGCGTTGTGTGGGGCGTCTGGCACTGGCCGCTGATGCTGCTGGTGGGCTACGAGTACGGCACTGACTACTTGGGTGCCCCCCTGCTGGGTCTGGTGGTGTGGTGCGTGGTCTGCTTTGCCCTGAACACCCTGTTGGATATCCTCTATGAGAAAACGGAGAGCATCTGGGTGCCTGCCATTGCACATGGAGCGTTCAATGCCATTGCAGCGCTGCCGCAGGTGCTGGTCACCCCGGCGGATGCTTATTATAATGTACTGGGTCCCATGCCCATTGGTCTGATCGCCACGCTGCCGATGCTGGCAGCAGCTGTCTGGCTGACCCTGCGGGAGATGAAGCAGGAAGAAAAGAACTGAATTACAAGGCAACAGCCGCTGCACTTTTTGTGCAGCGGCTGTTTTTGCGCAGAAATGGTGGAAGAAAGGTCAAAACATCCCCTGAAACTGAGCGAAAAACTGGATGATGTATACAAAACGCAAAAAAAAGGCGAAAAAATGCAAAAAAAGGCTTGCAAAAGTGGTTGCGGTATGGTACTATATGTGAGCGCCAAGCGCTGAGACAAAAGAATGACTTCTGAAGCCTCAGCAGGAAGCCCTTGAAAAGAACCAATGAACGTTCAAATGTTCCGGTTAGCACCGAGAAACTGCTGAACGATTTAAGTTCAGAAAAGTTCAAAAGCTTCTCAAAAAAGTGCTTGACAAAAAACCGCTTCTGTGGTAAAATAATCAAGTCGTCAGCCGCAAGGCTGCGGCGCACAGGACCTTGAAAATTGAACAATATCGAAAGAACTTGTAACGGAACCTATTTTCGTGTTGGAAAAACACGGTAAACAATTCCAAACAAAAGTAATTCACACAGGACGCAAGCGATTGCGTGCTGAGCGAAACAAGATTTAACACTTTTAAGTGATAAATATCAT
>CAKSZF010000162.1 GCA_934525405.1 uncultured Faecalibacterium sp. | reverse complement strand
CTGGACGTGAACGTCAAGCCCGCCGTGGGTGCCGAGTACACCCTGTCCACCTGCCAGCTGGACTTCTGCCTGCCCGCAAAGTTCCACCTGACCTATGTGGACAAGGACGGCTCCGAAAAGACCCCTGTGGTGCTGCACCGCGCAATTCTGGGCTCTCTGGACCGCTTCATGGCCTACCTGATCGAGGAGACCAAGGGCAAGTTCCCCACCTGGCTGGCTCCCACGCAGGTCAAGGTGCTGCCCGTGTCCGAAAAGACGCTGGAGTACGCACAGGATGTGACCGAGAAGCTGGCCGATGCCGGTGTCCGCGTTGTGCTGGATGACGACAACCAGAAGATCGGCTACAAGATCCGTGCCGCACAGCAGGTGGACCGTGTGCCCTATATGCTGGTGCTGGGCGCCAAGGAAGCCGAGGCCGGCAACATTTCCGTGCGCGACCGCAAGGGTGAGACCACCGAGATGAGCCTTGAGGACTTCATCGCCAAGGTCACCACCGAGATCCGCACCCGCAGCCTGTAAGGTATAATATAAGAACGAGGGCGCTGCACAGCATTTTGTGCAGCGCCCTCGTTTTTTGATTACAGAGAAAAGAGATTCACTTCCCAAACAGATCACTATGGGTACCGGTGCGGGTCAGGGTCAGCACCAGAACATCGTTCTGCACCCGATAGACCAGCAGCCAGTCCGGCTGGATATGGCACTCCCGGTGCCCGACCCAATCACCCGTCAGGGCATGGTCGCGGTTCTTCTCCGGCAGCGGCTCTCCCATGGCAAGGCAGGCGATCACATCCTGCAGCAGTTCAATTTTTAGTCCCCGTTTTCTGGCCAGCTTGTAGTCCTTGCGGAACTGGGTAGTGGGGATGATCGTCAGCTTTGTTTCTCTCATTTTTCCAGATCCGCAAACAGTGCATCCAGATCCCGATACTTCTTTGCCTTCGGGTCTGCCGCGATATGCTCTGCTTCCAGCATGGCGGCCACGGTCTCCTTGTTCGGGCGCTCGGTGCGGATCTCGAAGGGAATGCCGCCCTCCCGCAAAGACTGCCGCACAAAGATATTGAATGCGGTGGAAAGGTTCATGCCCAGCTCCGCGAACAGGGCATCGGCCTGCGCCTTCAGGTCTGCATCCATCCGAATGCTGACATTGGTAGTTGCCATACAGATCAGCTCCTTTCGCCTTTATTATAAGTGCATTGCACGCAGATTGCAATGCATTGCACATAAAATTTACAAAATTTCTGTACAGCAAAAGCCCCGCTCCCTTGTGCGCAGGAGCGGGGCTTTCGACTTACTGTTGATTCGAACAAAAAAAGGAAAAAGGAGAACGATCTATCTGTCACGCTTGGCGGCGGGGACTGTGTCGGAGCAGCCGGGCTGCCGCCGCAGCGGGAACAGCAGAGAAATTTGTGGAGCGTTACTCCACGTCCTGCAGAGCGGCGTAATCTTCCTCGCCGGTGCGGATCTTGACCACGCGGGTCACGTTGTAGACAAAGATCTTGCCATCGCCGATATGGCCGGTGTACAGCGCCTTCTTGGCAGCTTCCACCACAGCGTCCACGCTGATGCGGGAGACGATGACTTCCACCTTGATCTTGGGCAGCAGGGTGGTATCCACCGGCACGCCGCGGTACTTTTCCGGCGTGCCCTTCTGGATGCCGCAGCCCATAACCTGCGTTACGGTCATGCCGGTGACGCCCAGATCATTCAGGGCGGTCTTGAGCTGATCGAACTTTGCCAGCTTTGCAATGATGGACACCTTGTGCATCCCGGTATCGTAGACGCCATCGTGGATCACAGGCTCGCGCACCACCGGCACGGCAGCATCCATCTGCTTTGCCGAAGCCTTGGTGACATCGTCCTCGCCCAGATCAGTGTTCTCGTTGGGGGTCATGGCAGCAGAGTTTGCATCCGAGATGGCAAAGCCTGCATAAGCGGAAGCCAGACCGTGCTCGTGGATATCCAGACCGTCGATCTCCACCTCGGCGGGCACACGCAGGCCAAGGGTCTTATCAATGATCTTGAAGATGATGAACATCACCACCACAACGTAGGCGTCCACGCAGACCAGACCCAGCAGCTGGGTGCCCAGCTGTGCCAGACCGCCGCCGTAGAACAGACCGGCGTGGGCGGTGTTGGAACCGGTGGAGAACAGACCCACCGCAATGGTGCCCCAGACGCCGTTTGCAAAGTGGACGGAAACAGCACCTACGGGGTCATCCACCTTGGCGATCTTATCGAAGAATTCCACGCTCAGCACCACAAGGAACCCGGCCACAAAGCCGATGAAGAAGGCACCAAAGGGGGAGACGGTGTCGCAGCCTGCGGTAATGGCCACAAGGCCGGCCAGAGAGCCGTTCAGGGTCATGGAGACATCCGGCTTACCGTAGCGCAGCCAGGTGAAGATCATGGTCACGCAGGTAGCAACGGCTGCGGCGAGGTTGGTGTTGAAGCAGACAAGGCCGGTCAGGGTCATGGTGGCATCGGTGGACAGGCTCAGGGAAGAACCGCCGTTGAAGCCGAACCAGCAGAACCACAGGATGAACACGCCCAGTGCACCGGCGGTCAGGTTGTGGCCGGGGATGGCGTGAGGGTTGCCGTCCTTATCGTACTTGCCAATGCGGGGGCCCAGCATCCATGCGCCCAGCAGGGCGATGACGCCGCCCACGTTATGCACAGCTGCGGAGCCTGCAAAATCGTGGAAGCCCATGCTCTGCAGCCAGCCGCCGCCCCACATCCAGTGGCCGCAGATGGGGTACACCAC
>CAKSZF010000161.1 GCA_934525405.1 uncultured Faecalibacterium sp. | reverse complement strand
CGCTCGCCGCGGCGACGCAGCTGAGATGGCAGTTCTGGAGCTCGTCTGATCCTGCTCTGACTGTTTGATACAGTAACCAAAGAAACCATTGCACAGCTTTTGTGCAGTGGTTTCTTTTTTGTTATAGGGGGTTGCCCATCAGTCGCTGCGCGATGGATTCCAAAAGGGGGAGCGCTTAACTCCCTCAGTCAAAACCTGACAGTTTTGCCAGCTCCCTCGGGGAGGGAGCCTTTGGCATAGCGGGAAGGTTTCTTGTTACTTTTGATACATCAGTGGCAGGGCTGACGGCGTGCGCCCTCTCAGTCAAGCCCTGTCGGGCTTGACAGCTCTCCCAAAGGGAGAGCCAAGAGCACTGCCGGAAAGTTTCTCATTGTACCTAACACTTTAGCAACGAACTTTACGGCTTGGCTCTCCCTTTGGGAGAGCTGGCGCGGGAGCGCCTGAGAGGGCAAGCCCGCTTTCCCCGCCGCGCCGCGCTTTCGCAGAAAGCAGCGCGGCGCCTGCCATTTTCCTCCACGACCCCACCTGTGAAAATGCGTTTGGAGCGCTCCGCAGAGCGCGACAAACGCGAAATTTTAAATAATAATTCCGCTGAATATGGCCAGAGCGCAGCGGAGGCCATTTAAAATCGTCCCACGCGCAAGCTTGCCGGATATGTCCCACCCCCTTTTTTGTCTCCGCAAAGTGTGGTATACTGAAAATAGCATTTTATGCCCGGAAGGAGGTTGACCGGTATGAACAGAACCCGCAGGCTGCGGCTTGTGCTGTGTACGCTGCTGTGCGTTTTGCTGTGCAGCTGCCAGACGCTGCTGCCGGCCAACGAAAAAGCACAGGTAGAGGAGCTGCTGCGTGCTCCGAAGCTTTCCGGCGATTACGGTGCACTGCAAACTGCCCTGAACGACTGGCTGGGAGAGAGTGCCCAGCTGAAATATCCTATTCAGGGCGAGCTGCTTTCCCCCTTTGTGCTGCAAGATTTGGACGGCGACGGCCAGCAGGATGCGGCGGTGCTGTATACCACTGCCCAGACCGCCAACGTCTGTGTGGCCATTTTGCAGCGGGACGACGCCGGAAGCTGGCAGGTGCGCCAGAGCGTGGAGGGTCTTGCCGAAACGGTGGAGAACGTCAGCCTTGCCCAATTGCAGGATACAGACAGCTGCCAGCTGGTGGTGGGCTATACCGCTGCGCAGAATGACCACTATCTGGCGGTGTACTCCTATCAGGACGGCATTCTGTCCACCATTCTGGAGCAGCAGTACGAGCAGTATCTGGTGGAAAATATCACCGGCGGCAGCAGTCAGGATCTGATCCTGATGTCCACGCAGGAGGACGGCAGTGTGCAGATCGAGCTGCTGACCGCAGACCGCAAGGGCAGCTTCCGGCAGGTGGCAGTCAACGGCCTTTCTGCAGATAAGTTTTCCGGCTGCGCCTCGGTGGCGGCGGGCGCGGGTGCAGACGGGCGGCACTATCTGGTGCTGGACGGCTGGACTGGCATTTCCGGCAACAATCTGGCCTCGGTACTGCTGTGCTACGACGAGACTAGCCAGCAGATGGTGCCAGCCACAAGGATCAGCAGCCAGCGGCTGTATAACGCCTCTTTGCGCAACGTGCCCACGCTGGTCAGCCGGGACTTGGACGGAGACGGCATCGTGGAGATCCCTACTCAGCCGGACGAGGCGGGTCTGCTGAACCTGAGCCAGAGCCGCCGCATGGACTTTATCGTCTGGATGGACTACACCAGCAGCCATCCGGAAAAAAGCTTTGGTCTGCTGGACGAGGAGACCAACTGTTATATCGAACTGCCCGCCGAGTGGGAGGGCAACCTGAAGCTGACCGACAGCGAGGAATGTGACGGCGCAGTGGAACTGCGCACGGTGGACGAGGATCAGCTGGTGCTGACGGTACGGCTGGCAAGGACCTCGGCCAACTCCACCGGCTGGACCCGGCTGGGCGTGGTAGCGTCCCGTCAGGTGCAGGCCAAAATTGGCCCGGGCGTTTTGCTTTCTGACACGAACTACCGCCTTTCCAAGGCGTTGTATCTGCTGAATTAAGGAATGGAGAATGCTGCATGGTACGAGTGCTTGTTGTAGAAGATGAAGCCAATATCCGCGATATGATCGCCCTGAACCTGCGCCATGCGGGGATGGAGGTAGTGGAGGCCGAAAGCGCCGAGGCTGCCCTGCCGCTGCTGGCGCAGAAACCCGGCTGCGATGCCGCCATTCTGGACGTGATGCTGCCGGGCATGAACGGGTTCTCGCTCTGCGAAACCATCCGCCGCACCGACCAGCAGATCGGCATCATCATCCTAAGCGCCAAGGGGCAGGAACAGGATAAGATCCGCGGCCTGTCCATTGGCGCAGACGATTACATGACCAAGCCTTTCAGCGTCAGCGAGCTGCTGGCGCGGGTGGAGGCGCTGTGCCGCCGGGTCATCCGCACCAAGGAAGGGGAGAGCCGGGAGAATACCCCGCTGGGCACTTTGACCAGCGGCGACTTTGTGCTGGACGAGAACCGCCGCGTTCTGCTGAAAGCCGGTCAGCCCATCGAGCTGACGCAGGTGGAGTTCCAGATCATGGAGCTGTTCTTCCGCAACCCGGGCACCGCGCTGGTGCGCGAAAAGATCCTGAAAGGGGTCTGGGGCGAGAACTACTTCGGTGATGTAAAAATCGTGGATGTGAACATCCGCCGCCTGCGCATGAAGGTGGAGGACGAGCCCAGCCACCCCACCCACATCATGACCGTGTGGGGCTACGGCTACCGGTGGGA
>CAKSZF010000160.1 GCA_934525405.1 uncultured Faecalibacterium sp. | reverse complement strand
GCCGTGGCCTCCATGCTGTATCTGGACTACAACCGCAAGCAGGGCGAATGGGAGCCCAATAAGGACGGCGGCAAGGAGAACCTTGAAGCCATCGCCTTCCTGCGCAAGCTGAACAACACCGTGCTGGGCCGTCACCCCCACAAGTACATGATCGCCGAGGAGTCCACCGCGTGGCCCATGGTCACAAAGCCCGCTTCGGACGGCGGTTTAGGCTTCAACTTCAAGTGGAACATGGGCTGGATGAACGATATGCTCAGCTACATGAAGACCGACCCGCTGTTCCGCTCCGGCAACCACAACAAGGTGACTTTCAGCTTCTTCTACGCTTTCAGCGAGAACTTTGTGTTGCCCATCAGCCACGATGAGGTCGTGCACGGCAAGGGCAGCCTGCTGAACAAGATGCCCGGCGAGTACGACGACAAGTTTGCCAACCTGCGCACCTTCTTCGGCTATATGATGGCACACCCCGGCAAGAAGCTGCTGTTCATGGGACAGGAGTTCGGTCAGTTTGCCGAGTGGAACGAGGCAAAGCAGCTGGACTGGATGCTGCTGGACTACGACAAGCACGCCGAGCTGCAGAACTACGTCCGCACCCTGAACGCCTTCTATAAAGAGCACCCTGCCCTCTGGCAGATCGATTACAGCTGGGAAGGCTTCCAGTGGATCGTACCGGACGACTCGCAGCAGAGCGTCATCGCTTTTCTGCGCAAGGATGCCGCCGGTAAGCAGATCCTTGTCATCTGCAACTTCAACCCCGTCCTGCGCGAGGGCTACACCCTCGGTGCACCGGTGTCCGGCACCTATAAAGAGATTCTGAACAGCGACGATGCCGCTTTCGGCGGCTCCGGCACCGTGCACAACAAGCCGGTGCGTACCCACAAAAAGCCGCAGCACGGCTTTGAGCAGAGCATCACCGTTACCCTGCCACCCATGAGCACCCTGTACTTTGAGGTGCCCACAAAGCGCACCCGCAAGGCAGCAGAGGACAGCACGGATAAACCGGCAAAAAAGACCGCCAAAAAATCCACCGTCAAGGACGCCGTGGAAAAGGCAGTAAAAAAGACGCCCCGCAAGGCCAAAGCCGAGCCGGACGCCGACAAGCCGGTAAAAAAGACCCGCACCACCAAGGCCAAGGCCGCCGAAACGGCGGATGAAAAACCGGAAAAAGCAAAAAAGACCGCTGCCAAGTCCAAAGCAAAACCCGAGGCCGCAGCGGACAAGCCGGTAAAGAAAACCGCCGCCAAGGCAAAGACCGCGGCAAAAGCAAAGCCTGAGACCGAAGCAGAAACCAAACCCGCAAAGCGCACCCGCAAAGCAAAAGCACCCAAGGAGTAAGGATGCCCACACGGATGCACGCACGAACATTCTGAACTGTTGACTATCATTTCCAAAAAGGAAATGCTAAAGGGGAGAATAAAGCTATGGCAAAAGAAATCGTGGCAATGATCCTTGCCGGTGGACGTGGCTCGCGCTTATACGCGCTGACACAAAAAACGGCAAAACCTGCGGTGTCCTTCGGCGGTAAGTACCGCATCGTGGACTTCCCGCTGTCCAACTGCGTCAACTCCGATATCGACACCGTTGGTATCGCAACGCAGTACCAGCCCCAGAAGCTGAACGAGTACATCGGTAACGGTCAGCCTTGGGATCTGGACCGTCTGCACGGCGGTGTGCACACCCTGCCCCCTTACGAGCAGGCAAACGGCACCGACTGGTACAAGGGCACCGCAAACGCCATCTACCAGAACATCGGCTTCATCGACAGCTATGATCCCGAGTACGTCATCATCCTGTCCGGCGACCAGATCTGCAAGCAGGACTACGCCGACTTCCTGCGCTTCCACAAGGAAAAGGGCGCAGAGTTCTCTGTGGCCGTTATGGAAGTGGACTGGAAGGAAGCTTCCCGCTTCGGCCTGATGGTGGCAGACGAGACCGACCGCATCACCGAGTTTCAGGAGAAGCCCCCGGTGCCCAAGTCCAATCTGGCCTCCATGGGCATCTACATCTTCAACTGGGATGTGCTCAAGAAGTATCTGATCGAGGACGAGGCCGACCCCAACTCCAAGAACGACTTCGGCATGAACATCATCCCCGCCCTGCTGCGTGACGGCCGCAAGATGTACGCCTACCGCTTTGCCGGTTACTGGCGCGATGTAGGCACTATCGACAGCCTGTGGGAAGCCAACATGGAAGTGCTGGACCCCGAGAACTCCGGCATCGATATCTTTGATAAGACCTGGAAGATCTACAGCCGCAACCCCGTGCTGCCCGCCCAGAAGATCGGCGAGCGCGCCGTTGTGCAGGACTCCCTCATCACCGAGGGCTGCAAGATCTACGGCAACGTCAAGCACTCTGTGCTGAGCGCAGGCGTTGTTGTGGAAGAGGGCGCTACCGTTGAGGACGCCGTGCTGATGGACGGTGTCGTGGTCAAGGCAGGTGCCGTGGTCAAGCGCTGCATCCTTGCTGAGGACGTTGTTGTGGGCGCAGGTGCAAAGGTCGGCGGCGAGGGCGCAATTGCTCACGTTGGCACCGGTCTGACCATCGGCGCAGGCGCTACCGTCAAGGAGGGCGCAAAAGTGTTTGAATCCGTCAAGGAGGGTGTGGAAGTATGCTGAGACAGAACACCAATGCGTTGGGTATCATTTTCCCCAACAGCTATGACAATACCGTTCCCGAGCTGGTGACCGAGCGCGCTATGGCCTCGATCCCCTTTGCGGGCCGTTACCGCATGGTAGACTTTGTGCTGTCCAGCATGGCCAACTGCGGCATTTCCAACGTTTCCATCGTGGTGCGTAA
>CAKSZF010000159.1 GCA_934525405.1 uncultured Faecalibacterium sp. | reverse complement strand
GCTGGCACATCGAGTGCAGCGCCATGAGCCGCACCCATCTGGGCAAGACCATCGACCTGCACTGCGGCGGTCAGGACTTGATTTTCCCCCACCACGAGAACGAGATTGCACAGAGCGAGTGCGCCAACGGCTGCGAGTTCGCCCGCTACTGGATGCACAATGGCTTCATCAACGTGGACAACCAGAAAATGTCCAAGAGCCTGCACAACTTCTTTACCGTGCGGGATGTGGCCAACCTCTACGGCTACGAGCCCATCCGCTACTTCATGCTGACCGCCGGCTACCGGATGCCCCTGAACTACACTGTGGACCTCATCGAGAGCTGCAAGAACAGTCTGGAGCGCCTGTACACCTGCCGCGAGAATCTGGACTTTGCCCTGAGCAAGACCGACTTCGGTACCGATGAGACTTTGAAGGAAAAGGCCGCCGAGGCACGCACCAAGTTCTGCACCGCCATGGACGATGACCTGAACACCCCGGATGCGCTGGCTGCCGTGTTTGATCTGGTCAAGGAGATCAACACCCTGTCCGCTGCTTCCAGCAAGGCTGCACTGGAGACCGCTGCCGCCGCCTTTGACGAGATCACCGGTGTGCTGGGTCTTCTGTACAACCGCAAGAAGGACGAGGTGCCCGCCGAGGTGACCGCGCTGGTGGAGAAGCGTGCTGCCGCCAAGAAAGCCAAGGACTGGGCCACCGCTGATGCCATCCGCGCACAGCTGACCGAACTGGGCTGGGCTGTTAAGGACACCGCACAGGGTCCCCAGCTGAGCAAGCTGTAAAAGTATTATAAAGTGGTTCGGAAACGCCGCAGGTGTTTCCGAACCACTTTTTTCACTGTTGGGTTGGGGTCGCAAAGGAAAAAAGTATTTGCAGACTCTCAGCCGTCTGAACCCTCTCAGGCGCTCCCGCGCCAGCTCTCCCGAAGGGAGAGCCAAGCCGTAAAGTTTATCGCTAAAGTATTAGGTATAATAAGGAAGTTTCCGGTAGTGCTCTTGGCTCTCCCCTTGGGAGAGCTGGCATCGAGCAGAGCGAGATGACTGAGAGGGCGAAGCCGCTAAAGGCAGCAATACCGTTGCCATCCACTCCCGTGAATATGCCCAAAGCGCACGCGGCGGGCATTTCAAATCGTCCCACATAAACGGCAAAAGCCCCGCAGGGCGGTATGCTCTGCGGGGCTTTTGTCCATAGGGAAGGAAGTGTAATAAAGAAAGGACGGATCAGAAATCCACCTCGGTGTCGTAGTAGCAGCACTTGAGCAGCTTCTCCATCTCCTCCTGACTGGGCTGGCGGGGGTTGGAGCCGGTGCAGGCATCGGCGATGGCGTTCTTGGCGATCTCGGGCAGACGCTCGAGGAACACATTCTCCGGCACAAAGCCCTGCTCAGTGGGGTAGGAGTCCGGGCCGTAGTGCTGGATGCAGTGGGGGATGTTCAGCGCATCGTTCATGCCGCGCAGGTACTCGATGAGCAGCTTGACCTTTTCGTCATCGTTTGCACCGCCCAGCTTCATCTCGTCCGCGATGACGCCGTAGCGCTTCTTGGCCTCGGGGTCCTTGGCGTTGAAGGCGATGACCTTGGGCAGGTACATAGCGTTGGCAGCGCCGTGGATGATGTGTGCGCCGTAGTCTGCAAAGGCAGCGCCGGTCTTGTGTGCCATGGAGTGCACGATGCCCAGCAGTGCGTTGGAGAAGGCCATACCGGCAAGGCACTGGGCGTTGTGCATGGAGTCGCGCTTGGACATATCGCCGTTGTAGCTGTCCACCAGATCGCCCTGGATCATACGGATGGCGAAGATGGCCAGCGGGTCGGTGTAGTCGCAGTGTGCGGTGGAAACGTAAGCCTCCACGGCATGGGTCATGGCGTCCATACCGGTGTGGGCGACCAGCTTCTTGGGCATAGTCTCAGCCAGATCGGGGTCCACGATGGCCACGTCCGGGGTGATCTCGAAGTCCGCGATGGGGTACTTGATGCCCTTCTGGTAGTCGGTGATGATGGAGAAAGCGGTCACCTCGGTAGCGGTGCCGGAGGTGGAGGAAATGGCGCAGAAGTGTGCCTTGCGGCGCAGCGGCGGGATGCCGAACACCTTGCACATCTCCTCAAAGGTGATCTCGGGGTATTCGTACTTGATCCACATAGCCTTGGCTGCATCGATGGGAGAGCCGCCGCCCATGGCGATGATCCAGTCGGGCTCAAACTTCAGCATAGCCTCGGCACCGCGCATGACGGTCTCCACGGAAGGATCGGGTTCGATGCCCTCGAACAGCTCCACTTCCATGCCGGCTTCCTTCAGGTACTCCACGGCACGATCCAGGAAGCCGAAGCGCTTCATGGAGCCGCCGCCGACACAGATCATTGCCTTTTTGCCGGTGAAGGACTTCAGCGCTTCCAGAGCACCCTTGCCATGGTACAGATCACGGGGCAGAGTAAAACGAGCCATAATACAAAACCTCCAAAAATATCACGGCACACGCAGCGCTGTGCCATATTTTATCATTATGTTAATTATATAACAATTCGGAGGCAGCTTCAATTGACGTACCGGGAGAAAAAGTCGTTCTATTTTGGGCGGTTTCCACAAGCAGTAGGATGCAACAGTCCCCCCTGCCCTAAAAATGCGCAAAAAAGCACCCCGAAGTCCTAAGACTTCGAGGTGCTTGCCTTTGGAGCTGCTATCCAGATTCGAACTGGAGACCTCATCCTTACCAAGGATGCGCTCTACCAACTGAGCTATAGCAGCAAATGGCGACCCGGATCGGGCTCGAACCGACGACCCCCAGCGTGACAGGCTGGTGCTCTAACCAACTGAGCTACCGGGCCATGATCGCTCAAGTT
>CAKSZF010000158.1 GCA_934525405.1 uncultured Faecalibacterium sp. | reverse complement strand
CCCCGGGCATCGTTCTGCGCCTTGGCAATGGCGTAGCGGGTAGCCGAGCCCAGCGCGATCATGGAGCCAATGGCAAAAATAAAGTTGTAGATGGGCAGGCAGAGATTGAGCAGCGTAACGCCGTCTGTACCGGCGGCCTGCGCAATAAAATAGGTATCGGCCAGAATATAGCACGAAGTACCCAGCAGACCAAAAATATTCTGCGAGACATATTTAAAGAACTGTTTTGTCAGATCCATACATTTTTCCTTTTTCCCTGTTGTTGCATACGTCTGGAAATTGTAGCATATCTGCTGCTGCAAGTCAACCGCAAAACCCGCCCATTACCGTATAAAAGAAGCAGTTGCGCACAGCGTCCTGCGGGTGTATACTGTACACTGCCGCACCTTGCGGCACACCTGTATGCAGAAAGGAAGAAGCCCTATGTCCGACAGGATCTTATTTTCCATCGGCGAAGCGCTGATCGATATGATCCCCTCCCGGGTGGGGTGCAGCTTTGACGAAGTACCCGCCTTCAGCCCCCGGGTGGGCGGCGCCCCGGCCAATGTCTGCGCCGCCGTTGCCCGGCTGGGCGGGCGCAGTGCGCTGCTGAGCCAGCTGGGCGATGACCCCTTTGGCCACAAAATTGCCCGGGCGCTGGCCGGATGCGGCGTGGAACTTTCCCATCTGGAATTTACCAGCAAAGCCAGCACCGCGCTGGCCTTTGTCAGCTTAGAGGAAAACGGCGAGCGCACCTTCAGCTTCTGCCGCAAGCCCTCCGCAGACCTGCTGTATACCCCGGAGCAGATCGACCCGGGCTGGTTCTCGCAGGCCTTTGCCCTGCACTTTTGCAGCGTCTCGCTGGTGGACAGCCCCATGCGCTACGCCCATCTGGCTGCCATCACTGCCGCGCGGGAGGCGGGAGCCATCCTCAGCTTTGACCCTAACCTCCGCTTCCCCCTCTGGCCGGACCGGGAGCAGCTGCGCCAGACCGTGTGGCAGTTTCTCCCCCTGACCCATATCCTGAAGCTTTCGGACAAGGAGCTGCCCTTCCTCACCGGCACCGAGGACATTGAAGCCGCGCTGCCCCGGCTGTTTACCGGAGATGTGCAGCTGGTGCTGTACACCTGCGGCAGCAAGGGTGCCCGCGCCTACACCCGCACCGCCAGTGCCCGTGCCCGCAGCCCCAAGGTGGCGGCGGTGGACACCACCGGCGCGGGGGATGGCTTTATCGGCTCATTTCTGTGGCAGATGCAGCGGGACGACGTGACCGCCGCCGAGCTGCCAAAGCTTTCCCGCAAACGCCTGACCGAGTATCTGACCTTTTCCAACCGCTTCTGCGCTATCAGCGTGCAGCACCACGGTGCCATCGACAGCTACCCCACCTTGGAACAGATGGCGCAGTCAGAAGCCGATTTTCCCCTGCTATAAAGGCAATTTACAGCCCGTTCTGTATTTTTTAACATTTATATGCTATATTGTACAAAAAATTCACCCCACAACCACCCAAAAGGAGGAACCCATGCCCTTTGAGTTTGCTTTTCTGGACTGGCTGTACCAGTTCCGCAACCCGGTAATGAATACGATCTCCATCTTTTTTGATTACGCCGGTGCCCACGGCGAGATCTGGATCGCCTTCACCCTGCTGCTTCTGCTCTTCCGGCGCACCCGCAGAGCCGGTTTTGCCATGGCGGTGGCGCTGGTGCTGTACATGGCGGCGGGGCACTTCTTCCTCAAGCCGCTGTTCGCCCGTCCCCGCCCCTGTGATCTCAACACCACCATCACCATGTTGGTGGCGCGACCGCATGGGCACTCCTTCCCCTCCGGGCACACCGCCTCCGGGGTGGCGGCTGCCTACGCGCTCTGGCTGCAAAACCGGAAGCTGGGTGCACCTGCGCTGGTGCTGGCAGCCTTTATCGCCTTTACCCGGCTGTACCTCTATGTGCACTTCCCCACCGATGTCCTCGGCGGCGCGGTGCTGGGCATCGCGCTGGGCGCTGCGGCCTCCGCATTTGCAAACTATATGGCGAATCGCCTTAAGAAACAACAGATCGTATAAAAAGGTCGCTGCACGCATTTGTGCAGCGACCTTTTTGCTCTATTATTCCTCCGGGAGCTGGAATTTCCGGTTCTGTGCCGGGTTCCAGCACACCAGCTCCAACCGACTGCCCGCAGGCAGGGCGGCGTCCGGCTTTGCCGCCTGCCAGCAGCGCTTGAGCGCCGCAGCGGCTGCGGCATCCTCTGCGCCGGGCAGCTCGGTGCACAGCACCGTGCCCTGCCAGCCGTTTTCCGTATACAGGCTCAGTGCGCCCGCCTTGCCGTCCAGAATGGCGGTGATGTCCTGTTGCAGCTGCGTATAGCCCTCGGCGGTGGCGGCGTACTCGCCGTGCCACTTTTCAAAAAACACCGAGAACTCCCCGCACAGCTCAATCAGCAGATCCTCTGTGCCGGAGGGGCTTTGCACCACCAGCGCCAGATCCTGCTCCTCCATGTAGTCAAAGTCCGGGTCGTCCCATGTGTGCACGGTGACCTGCTGCCGGCTGAGCAGCATCAGCAGCTCTCCCTGCTTTTCAGCGGTGTCAAAATCGCCCTGCGGGCTGTTCCAGTCTGTGTTCATCGGTGTTCCTCCGTTTATCAAAAGATCAATGGTCGTAAAATCACCATCCGTTGCAAATTATCTCGCTCTGTGAACTGCTGTCCTTGACAATGCACATACCGTTTCGACACGATCCTTATTGTCCAAACTCAATTCAAGGTCATGGTCGATGATAGGCAGCTTGAACCGGACGGACTTCAGCCACTGTCCGTTGGGCTGGCGTTCCGGGTAGATCTGCACCTCATCGATCAAAATTTCCACCAGTCTGCGGCGTTCCGCCTCGGTCATGGTGGCATAGAGCTTGTCGAAGCAAATCAGGATCTTATAGATGTTGTCACCTGTGATTTTGTCGGCTTCAATGGCCTGCTTCTTTGCCCGGGCATCCATCAGTCCATTTTCCACCTCTTCGATTTTATCGTACATCTTATAAAGGCG
>CAKSZF010000157.1 GCA_934525405.1 uncultured Faecalibacterium sp. | reverse complement strand
CCCTCCACTGCACCGTGATGCGTCCCTCTTTCAGCCCGCGCAGATCATCGCTTTCGGAAAAATCCTCCCGGTCCATGGTCAGGTTGGGGTTGTAATAGGGGTCGTGCAGGATGTTCGCCTTGCCGTGCACCTCGTACAGGCGCTGCTGCTCGGCGGCAAAGCGCCGTACCTTTACCGGGTCTTTTTCGTCCCCGCCACGGCTCTTGCTCTCGTAGTGGGTCAGCTGGGCGTAGGGCGTCCACGCAATGCGATAGCCCGCATCCCGCACCCGCAGGCAGAAGTCCACATCGTTGAACGCCACCGCAAAGGCTTCGTCCAGCCCCTTCACCTCGTCCCACACGCTGGTCTTGACCAGCAGGCAGGCACCGGTGACGGCAGAAAAGTCCTGCACCGTGGCGGTGCGGAACATATACCCGCTGCCACCTGCCTTTTTGTACTTGTGGCTGTGCCCCGCGTAGCCTCCCAGCCCGGTGATGACGCCTGCGTGCTGGATGGTCTCATCCGGGTACCAGAGCATGGCACCGCACACTGCCGCCCCGCCGGGGTGGGCGCATTGGCGCAGAAGTTCAGTGAGCCAGTCGCCGCTGCGCACCTCCACGTCGTTGTTCAGCAGCAGCAGATACTCGCCGGTGGCATATTTGCGGCCAAAGTTGTTGATGCCGGAAAAGTTGAAGCCCTTTTTCGGGTAGGTGACCACCCGCAGACCGTCGTAGCGCTGCTGCGCCTTTTTATAATAGGCAAAGGTAGCGGGGTCGGTGGAGTTGTTCTCCACCACGATCACCTCAAAGTGCTCCCATGCGGTCTTTGTCCAGATGCTGTGCAGGCACTTTTCAAGGTCCTCGGTGTGGTCCTTGTTGGGGATGAGGATGCTCACCTTGGGTTCGCCCACGATGTCCCACTTCACCCGGTAGGTGCTGGGGAACAAGCCGTCCTCCACCGTACCGGTGCGCCCGGTGCGGGTCAGGTGGTCTGCCAGCGCCTTTTTCGCCGCTGCCGCCACATAGGGCTTGGCGTCTGCACCGCCGGAGGTAGACCCCGCGTGCACCCGCCAGTAGTAGAGCACCTGCGGCACATGGGCGGCACCGCCGGTCTTTTCCAGCAGCCGCAGGAACAGATCATGATCCTGACTGCCGTCGCATTCCGGGCGTTCGCCGCCCAGCTGCTCCCACAGCGCTTTTTGGAACACCGCCAGATGGCAGATGTAGTTGCAGCACAGCAGGTAGTCCGGGGCGTAGTCCGGCTTGAAGTGCGCCACCATGGGGTGGCGGATGCTCTTCGTGAACAGTGCCTCGTCGCTGTACAGAAAGCCGTCCGGTTCGCCGCGCTGCCGCAGCTGCAAGATAGCCTTGCCCATGGTGTACAGGGCATGAGGTGCCAGAATGTCGTCGTGGTCTGCCAGCGCCAGATACTCCCCTGTTGCCAGCTGCGCGGCGGCATTGGTGTTGGCTGCAATGCCCTGATTTCCGATCTTTTTATATACGATTCGTTGATTCTTTTGCTGATATTCCTTTACGATTCGCTCCACGTCCCCGTGGGCGGCGTCCGAAGCATCGGCAAGGCAGAGCTGCCCGTTGGGCGCGGTCTGCCCCACAAAGGATTCCAGAAATTCCCGCAGGTATTTTTCCGGGGTATTGTACAGCGGGGTCAGCACCGAGATGGTGGGCAGGCCGCAGTCTGCCGCTGTTTTGCCCGCCATCTCTGCACGCTGGGCTTCCAGCACCTTTTTGGCGGGCAGGTAGCGTGCACGCTTGCCGAAACAGCGGCGCTTGACAAAGCCTGCGCCGCGCATGACCATGGTGGACAGGCCCTCGTCCTTTGTCAGCTGCACGGCGTAGCCGACAAGCTCCTTGGCGCGTTTCAACCGTACATTCATATCAGACCTCGCCGCGCTGGGTCGCCTTGTAGGCGGCGCAGACTGTCTGGGTGTCCCCGTTCATTTTCAGGTGGCCGTGGCTCAGCCATGCCACCTTGGTGCACATCCGCTCGATCTGCTCGATGGAGTGGGACACCAGAATGACCGTGGTGCCGCCCGCCATCAGCTCCTGCATCCGCTTTTCGCACTTCTGCTGGAACAGGAAATCGCCCACCGACAGCACCTCGTCCGCGATGAGGATATCGGGCTTAGTGATGGTGGCAATGGCAAAGCCGATGCGCGCCACCATGCCGGAGGAGTAGTTTTTCAGCGGCACATCCAGAAAGTTTTCCAGCTCGCTGAATTCCACGATCTCGTCAAATTTTTCGTCCAGATACTTGGGCGAGAAGCCCAGCACCGTGCCGTTGAGGTAGATGTTCTCGCGGGCGGTCAGATCCATATCAAAGCCCGCGCCCAGCTCAATGAGCGGGGCGATGGTGCCGTTTACGGTCACCTTGCCCTTGCTGGGCTTGTACACCCCGGCAATGGTCTTGAGCAGGGTGGATTTGCCCGAGCCGTTCAAGCCCACAAGGCCGTAAAAATCGCCGGGCATGATGTCCAGACTGACGTCCTTCAGGGCGTAGAACTCGTCGTATTGCAGCCGCCCCTGCACCATAGCCAGAAAGTACTCCTTCAGGCTCTCATGCTTTTCCTTGGAAAGGTTGAAGCACATGGAAACATTGTCCACTTTGATGATCGGTTCCATTGTTCACCCTCCTTAAATATGCAGCACAAAGCGATCCTGCGTTTTGCGGAACATCTGCAGCCCCACTACCATGGACACTACCGCGCAGATGCCACAGACAAGGAACATATTCCAATCCAGCGGGATGCCCCACATCACCGTGCGGCGGAAGCCCGTGATATACCAGTACATGGGGTTCAGCTTGATGATCTGCTGCATATTGAAGCCGCCGATGGAAAAGGTCATCTGGGTGGGGTCGTAGAAGATGGCGGAGAAATACAGCAGCGCGGTGACGAACACGCTCCAGATGTGCATGATATCCCGGAAAAACACGGTAGCCGCCGCTAAGAACATACTGACCCCGAGGCTGAAGAAGAACAAGGTCACCAGCGGGTACAGCGCCTCAAAAATGGTCAGGTGGAAAG
>CAKSZF010000156.1 GCA_934525405.1 uncultured Faecalibacterium sp. | reverse complement strand
CTGAACACCTTCAGGTGCTGGTCGATGGGGCGGGGGCCCAGATTGCAGCCGCCGGGCATGGCCACCTGTGCCTTGCCGAAGCGGGAGAGCAGTGCGCCAAGGAAGTAGTAGCTGGCGCGCATCTGGCGGGACAGATCGTCCGGCACATTGGTAGTGACCAGATGCCGAGTATCGATCTCGTAGGTGTTGCGGTTGAGCATCTTCACCTGTGCACCAAGGGTGCTCAGGATCTTGAGGCTGACCGACACATCGCTGATATCGGGCAGATTTTCGATCACGCAGACATCCGCTGCCAGAATGGTAGCAGGCAGAATACCCACAGCCGCATTTTTTGCGCCGGAAATGGTCACTTCTCCGTGCAGGGGCTTACCGCCGGTAATAACAAATTTCTCCACTTTTACGATCTCCTTGTCAAAGGCCTGTGCCACAGGCCTGTTAAGGCTACTGAAAGCATTCCATTTCGTTACTTGTACCGCCGGGGTGTACAGATTTACCAACACCGGGGCAGATTTATAACTATCCTATTATACACTACTTCCACAAAAAAGCAAAGCCCGATTTGTATCTGTTTCATTATTTTCTGTTTTGCCCAGATTACACGCGGATATTCCAAAAATTTATTAAAATTTCATCAATTTTGACCAAGGCCGACCCAGATTTTACCCTTTGGCGATATCACCAAACGTGATCCTCGCACCGCGCCTCCGGGATCCAGCCCAGCTGATAGGCCGTTACCAGTTGCTTGAGGTCATGCACGCGTTCCCGCAGCACCTCGCCCTCGTCCGTATCTTCCACGAGGATGCGATGATTTTCGGTTTCCAGAATGTTCTTCTGAGACAGGATGTCCAAGTTCTCCCGCACCGCCTTTTCTGCGCTTTCAAAGGGCTGATGAGTGCGCAGGGACATGGTGCGGCTGGAATACACCAGCGTGTACCCGGCAATGCCAGTCTTTTCGTGGTAGGCGCGGCAGAACCCGCCGTCGATGACCACCAGTCGTCCCCCGCCCTTGATGGGGCTCTCGCCGTTTTTCTCCTGCACCGGCACATGGCCGTTAACGATATGGCTCGTACCCGGCAGTCCGAACTCTGCCAGAATGCGGCGGCAGGCGGCTTCGTCGTTGTACCAGCTATAATAGGGATCCTTGACCTCCGTATGGGTAGCGGGGTCTGCGATATACAGCCGCTCAAAGGTGGTCATGGCGCTACGGCCGAACAACGGCGAAAGCTTGCCGCACCACAGATACCACAGAAAATCCTGTCCGCTCTGGCGGGCGGCGCTGCCCTCTGCCCCGTAGTAGCCACGGCGGGCGCGGGCGTCGCAGTAGTCCATCAGGGCACGGCCGGAGTAGCGGCGTCCCTCGAAATGCTCTACCGCAAAACCGCCCTTCGTGTTCATGGGCACAGCGCCGTGGTAGAGCAGATTGCCGTTTTCAATGTGGTACACGCTGCCCTTGGCATACAAAAATTCAATGTGCTGCTGTAATCTTTCGCTCTGCCGGAAGGACTGTACCAGCTTGTGCAGTACCAGCTGCTCGTCCGGGTTCAGCTTTGCGGGGTCTGCCGGGTCTACCGTGGGGAAAGAGGTATCCCGCAAGGGATAGCGCTTCTCTCCTACCTGCACGGTGTGGGCATCCCAGTCGATGCGGCGCAGATAATCCCGCCCCTGCATCTGGAAATCCGGGTTGCGGTCGATGACCTGACACTCCAGCTTGAACATGAGAATGGAGATGGCCTTGTGCATCACGGCGCAGCGGTGGAGCATTCCTTCCGTATAAGGGCCGCGGGCAGCGTCCGTGTGGGGCATCCAGATAGAAAGGTCGTCCTCGCCGTAGAACTGCTCTGCCATGCGCTGCAAGTGCCGCAGGTTGATGCCGTAGCAGTCCTCCAGCATCCCGTGGTTGTGGTAAGCCAGCGTGGTTTTAAGTACGGTGCAGATGCAGATAGGACTGCCGGCGGCAGCACCCATCCACACCACGTCATGGTTGCCCCACTGGATATCCACGTTATGGTGGCGCATCAACAGGTCCAGAATAATGTCCGGGCGGGGGCCGCGGTCAAACAAATCGCCCACGATATGCAGCTTATCCACCGCCAGATGCTTGATCAACTCGCACAGCCGCACGATAAAGCGGTCGGCGCGGCCATTCTCGATGATGCTGCCCACAATTTGGCCGTAGTACAGGTCTTTATCGTGATCCTCAAAATGGGCGTGGAGCAGCTCATCCAGAATATAGCCGCAGCTGGACGGCAGACAGCCGCGCACATGGTTCCGGGTGTGCTTGGAGGACACCAGACGGCAGATGTCGATCAGCTGGAGAAGGGTCTGGGTATACCACTGCTCCAGTGCATCCTCGGTGGTGCAGCGCACCTTGAGCTGGGGAAGCTTTTCGGTGGGATAGTAGATCAAGGTGGCAAGCTCGGCACGGGCTGCTTCCGGCATGGTGTCGCCCAGCACGGCATCCACCTTTTCCCGGATGACGCCGGAGGCAGAGTTCAAAATGTGCACAAAGGCCTCGTTCTCGCCGTGCAGGTCGCTCATGAAATGCTCGGTGCCCTTGGGCAGCTTGAGCAGCGCCTGTGTGCTGATGATCTCGCTGGCAGCTGCCGCCTGCGAGGGGTAATCTCTGGCCAGCAGGGTCAGATATTTCAGATTATCGCGAATCTCATCGGTTTCGGTGCGCATGGTCTCCTCCATCATAACGCATTCCTTGTCCTGCAAAGATGTTGCGTTTTTTGTATTATCGTTTCTCTATATTTCAGTATAGCACGAATGGCACCAAAAGTGGTATACTGAATACGAAAATTTTAAGCAAAGGACTTTGGATATTATGCCGAAAACCATTTTCGTTCCCACTCGCTGCACTCTCTGCCCCCGCCGCTGCGGTGCTGACCGTGCCGCCGGGCGCACCGGCTTCTGCGGGGCGGGCGCAACCTTAAAAGCCGCCCGCGCCGCCCTGCACCACTGGGAGGAGCCCTGCATCAGCGGCACAAGGGGCAGCGGCACGGTGTTCTTTTCCGGCTGCACCCTCAAGTGCTGCTT
>CAKSZF010000155.1 GCA_934525405.1 uncultured Faecalibacterium sp. | reverse complement strand
CCAGCAGTGCGGTGTTGCCGGTTTTGCTGCTGAATACGATGGCGTAACTCATTTTTACCTCCCTCAGAGCAGCGGCAGAGTTGCCGGATGCTCCTGTGCATACGTTATTTTACGGCAGTTCCTTTGCCGGGAGAGCCTGAAATCATAGAACAGTATAGTACAGCGCCCTGCCAAAATCAAGGGTTGACGATATTCTCGCCCTTCCCGGCCAGAAAGCTGCGCAGGTTTCCGGTGGTGATGTCCATCAGCCGCTGCAAGGCTTCCTTGGTGGTCCACGCGATATGCGGGGTGAGCACCGCGCCCGGCAGACTGCGCAAACGGCTTTGGGGCGGCAGCGGCTCGGTGGCAAAAGCATCGGCGCCATAAAAGGCAAGCTTGCCGCTTTCCAGCGCATCGGCTACGGCTTCTTCGTCCACCAGTGCACCCCGGGCAGTGTTCAGCAGAATGGCACCGGGCTTCATTTTTGCAAGGGCTTCCCGGCTCATCAGTCCGCGGGTTTCCGGGGTGGCCGGGCAGTGCAGACTGAGCACATCGCTGCAGGCAAGCAGGGTGTCAAAGTCCACGAACTCCACCCCATCGGCGGCGTACTCCGGGCGCACCGTGCGGGTGCACACCAGCACCTCCATGCCAAAAGCCTTTGCAATGCGGGCGGTCTGGCGGCCGATGCTGCCGTAGCCGTAGATGCCAAAGGTCTTGCCCAGCAGCTCCACCTGCGGCAGCAGACCGTACTCTGCCGGGATGCCCAGCTGCCAGTACCCGGCCTTTACTGCCCGGTCGTACCGCTGGGCGCACTGGCAGATGGCCAGCAGCAGGCTGAAGGTCATCTGCGCCACGCTGTAAGTAGAATAGCCCGGCACGTTGGCTACTGCCACCCCATGGCGGCGGCAGGCATCAAGGTCGATATTATCCGTGCCGGTGGCGATGATGCCCACCCATTTAAGGTTCTGGCACTGCGCCAGCACTGCTTCGTCAATGCGGCACTTGTTGATGAGCACCAGCTCTGCATCCCCGATGCGGGGCGCAATGTCCGCGTAGTCGGTGCGCACATAGCTGGTGGTGTCCGGCACCAGTGCCTTTACCCCGGACCAGTCCAAGTCCCCTTCTTCCATCACATAGCTTTCCAGGATCACTGCCTTCATAATTTTCCATTTCCTCTCTGATTTACGTTATTCCGTTTCTTTCAGCGGGTAAAGCGCCAGCGCAAGGCTGCCGCCGTAGGGGCGGCTGTCCAGCGCGGCGTAGCCCTTTGCCAGCAGCAGCGCCAGCTGCACCCTGTCTTCCAGCGGCACCCACACCGGGGCGGTGCGGGCGGGCACGCAGCCGGTGCGCAGCAAAAAGCAGGGTGCAAGGCTTTCCAGCGGGCGCAGCGCCCGCAGCCCGAAGCCCTGCCGGAAATACAGCGGCAACAGCGCTGCCGCCGTTTCGGTGCACTCCACCACCGCCCATGCCGTGCCCTTGCGGCGCAGCCGGTCTGCCCGGGCTGCGGCAGTTTCCACCAGCCGGGCGGGCAGCTCCGTGCCGGTGCACACCGGCGGGGTGAGCAGGCAGCCGCCCTCCAGCTGTCGGCGCCCCAGCCAGCTGCGCAATGCCGCTGCGGCGGCGGTATCGGCGGTGAGGGGCAGCACCAGCAGCGCCGCCCCGGATGTTCCCCACGCCTCGCCTGCGGTCAGCATCCGCAGCACCTCGGAACAAGGACGGTAAAACCCCGCCCCGCCGCAGCGTACCAATGTAAAAAATTCCTCGGCGGAAAGCCGCCGTATCTGCCGCTGACGCGGCGGGTCGCATACTTGGATCATTTGCAGTTCCTCCGTTCTGATGTTCTTTCCATCAGCATACGGAAAACTGCGCGCAAACCGGCGCGAAACAGCGCACCTTACAGTGCAAAAATCAGTCCAGCGAGATGTCCTCGCTCAGCACCTGCCCGATGGGCTTTGCGATGCACAGGTCGGCAGAGGCATCCGCCCCGGTAGGCTGCATATTGATGACCACCAAGTTGTCGCCCCGGAAGTAGCGGATGAGCCCGGCGGCAGGATACACCACCAGACTGGTGCCGCCGATGATAAGGGTATCGGCATGGCGGATGGCATCCACTGCGCCGGACAGCACCTCCTCGTCCAAGCCCTCCTCGTAAAGCACCACGTCCGGCTTTACGATGCCGCCGCACTCGGTACAGTGGGGCACGCCGGTGCTGTTTGCGATAAAATCCACATCGTAGAATTTGCCGCAGCGGGTGCAGTAGTTGCGCAGAGTGCTGCCGTGCAGTTCGTACACCGTCTTGCTGCCCGCCGCCTGATGCAGACCGTCAATATTCTGGGTAACCACCGCCCGCAGCTTGCCCTGCTGCTCCAGCTTTGCCAGCCGCAGATGGGCAGCGTTGGGCTTTGCGCCCTTTACAATTAGCTTATCGCGGTAAAAGCGGTAGAATTCCTCCGGGTTTTCCTCCCAGAAAGTATGACTGAGGATGGTTTCGGGCGGGTAGTCGTATTTCTGGTGGTACAGCCCATCCACGCTGCGGAAATCCGGGATGCCGCTCTCTGTAGAAACGCCCGCGCCGCCAAAAAAGACGATGCTGCTGCTTTTTGCAATAATGTCTTCCAGTGCCTTGACCATAGTTCAAACGCCCCTTTCCTCACGGAAACTTTTGTGTTAAGATAGTATCAGTATAGCACATTCTCACAGGAAAGGAAGAGGCCGGTTTTGAACGTCTGGTACATCAACAGCATCCTTGGTGCCATTTGCTTGGAGGAGGAAAACGACGCGCTGTGCGGGGTACATTTTTGCCCGGACGGCGCACCGGAGCTGGAACCGCTGCCCCGCAGGGTGGTGGAAACGCCCCTGTTACAGGAAGCCGAGGAGCAGCTGAACGAATATTTTGCCGGGGTGCGCCGGGAGTTCGACCTGCCGCTGGCGGCAAAAGGCACAGCCTTTCAGCAGGCGGTATGGGTGCAGCTGCGCAAGATTCCTTACGGAGAGGTACGCACCTACGGTCAGCTGGCGGCGGCGCTGGGCAAGCCCAAGGCAAGCCGCGCCGTGGGCAGCGCCTGCCACCGCAACCCGCTGTGCATCGTGGTGCC
>CAKSZF010000154.1 GCA_934525405.1 uncultured Faecalibacterium sp. | reverse complement strand
CATGATGGATCAGAATACTTGTTTTGCATACCTGAATATGGAGCTGCCGGACGATATCCGCCGCCTGAAGGAGGCGGGCTACTACGATGCCGCCATTGCGCGCATTGACGCCTGTTTGGCCGAGGACTGGACTGCCAGCCAGAACCAGCCCCTGCACCCGCAGGGCGCGCTGCCGGTAAACCCCACCCCTCACGGTGTGGATGCATGGCGGCAGGGTCTGCTGGCACACCGGGAGATTTTGCGCCGTCTGCCGCAGGATTACACCCTGACCGCCGACCAGCTGCTGAACAAGCTGCAGGCCACCCTGCGGGACTTTACCGCAGAGGAGTTTGCCGCACTGGACGCTGCCGGGCAGATGGACTGGCGCTTTGTGGAAGGGCAGAAGCGCTATATCTACCGCGCCGCCGAAACGCTGGTGGCCACCCATCCCGACCTTGCCGCCCGTCAGCTGGACCCGCCCGTCCCGGAGCGCAGCTGGGATCGTTTTGAGCCCCAGCACGACCAGATGGTGCGCACCGGCGCAGTCAGCGCGGACATCACCCTGCGCACCAGCATCGGCATGACCGACGAGACCTTTGCCCGTGCTCTTGCCGCCGCAAAGGCAGAGGGCAGAAGCACCGTGCACGTCAAGGTGTGGCTACCGCTGCCCGCTGCCTGCCCGGCGCAGAGCAATATCACGCTGGACAGCTTTACCGCCCAGCCCACTTATATTGCCCCGGAAACTGCACCCCAGCGCACTGCGTACTGGGAGGCAGACCTTGCCGAGAATTGCCGCTTTGGGGCACAGTACAGCTACCGCAGCACCGCGCACTACGCTGCCCCGCTGGAATTGCAGGCCGACCCCGTGCAGCCGGATTTTGACACCGCCGAGCAGCTGCCCCACATCGCCTTTACCCCCTATATGAAGGCACTGGCTGCCCAGCTGACCGAGGGTATCACCGACCCGGTGCAGAAGGCAAAGCGCATTTATGATTTTGTCACCCTGAACGTGCACTACCACTTCCAGCCCATGTATTTTGTGCACGAGAACATCACGGATAACTGTGCCCGCAGCCGCCGGGGCGATTGCGGCGTGATGGCCGCTACCTTTATCACCCTTTGCCGCATTGCAGGTATCCCGGCAAAGTGGCAGAGCGGCATGGTGGCACGGCCGGAGACAGCCGGCTGCCACGACTGGGCAATGTTCTATATTGCGCCCAAGGGCTGGATGTACGCCGATTGCTCTGCCGGTGCCTCCATGGCGCGTGCGGGCAACGAGAAGATGCGTCTGCACTACTTCGGCAATCTGGACACCGACCGCATGGTGGCTAACAGCGACATCTGCGCTCCCTTCGACCCGCCCATGTGCGCCTTCCGCGCCGACCCCTGTGATAATCAGGTGGGCGAGATGGAGGTAGACGGCGTTGGTCTGTACGGTCAGCAGGTGGAGACCACGCAGGAAATCGTAAAGCATCAGGAAGTATAAGCTTATCCGGGTCTGCCATTACCGCAAGACCCGGATTTTTGAGTTAAAGGAGAATGTCTATGGAATTTTTGGCAGGACTGTATACGCTTCTGCTGGTGGCTATCTGTCTGCTGCAGGCGCTTTTGCTGTACCGTACCGGCAAGCCCGCCGCCCGGCAGGACGATGAAGCCCTGAAGGAGTGGCTGCGCCAGCAGCTGGAGGCGCAGGCGCGGGTGCTGGAAGAAAAACAGGCGCAGCAGGCACAGCAGAATCTGGCCGCGATGGCGCACATCAGCGATACCCTGCAAACCGCAGTGCAGGGCATGAGCAGTACCCTGACGGCAGGGCAGAATGCCCAGCAGCAGACCATGGAGCAGCGCTTGCAGGGACTGGAAGCCTCTAACGCCCGCAAGCTGGAGGAGATGCGCAAAGCGCTGGCAGACGGCCTTGCCGCCATGCAGGCACAGAATGCCCAGAAGCTGGACGAGATTCGACACACGGTGGACGAGCAATTGCAGGACGCGCTGCAAAAGCGGGTGACCGAAAGCTTTAAGGCAGTCAACGACCAGCTGGAGCAGGTGTACAAGGGTTTGGGCGAAATGCAGAGCCTTGCCGCCGATGTGGGCGGGCTGAAGCAGGTGCTTTCCGGCGTCAAGACCCGCGGCATTCTGGGCGAGATCCAGCTGGGCGCGATTCTGGAAGAGATCCTTGCACCGGAACAGTACGACACCAACGTGGCCACCATCCCCGGCAGCACCCAGCGGGTGGAGTACGCCATCCGTATGCCCGGCGTGGACGGCAACAGTGTCTGGCTGCCCATCGACTCCAAATTCCCCGGCGATACCTACGCTCACTTGCAGGATGCGCAGGCCTCCGGCGATGCGCAGGCGGTGGAAAACGCCCGTCACGCGCTGGAACTGGTGCTGCGCAGCGAGGCAAAGGATATCCGGGAAAAATATGTGGAGCCGCCCTATACCACGGCCTTCGGCATCCTGTTTCTGCCCTTTGAGGGGCTGTATGCTGAGGTGGTGAACGCCGGACTATTGGAAGTTTTGCAGCGGGATTATCAGGTGAATGTAGCCGGCCCCAGCACCATGGCGGCGCTGCTCAACAGCCTGCAAATGGGCTTCAAGACCCTTGCCATCCAGAAGCGCTCCGGCGAGGTGTGGCAGCTGCTTGGCGCAGTCAAGACCGAGTTTGATAAGTTTGGGCAGGGACTTTCCAAGATGCAGCAGCGTCTGCGCCAGACCGATGAAGAGCTGGACAATCTCATCGGGGTGCGCAGCCGCGCCATCAGCCGCAAGCTGCGTGCGGTGCAGACGCTGGACGAAAACACCGCCGCCACCCTGCTGGAACTGGACAACGAGCCGGGCAGACCGGTAACAGCACGTCTGCCGGAGAGCGGGGAAGAGCTTTGATGCGTAGAAGTTCCCCGCATTATCCCTTGCGAAATTTCTGACGATGTGCTACAATAGGAATTGTTCTCAGAAATATTTGCCAATTTACGGCACAAGATAAACCCAAAAGGAGTCTGAACGGTATGAGCATGAAAAAAATCAGCGAAGCCATCCTTGGTGTGGGCGTGGACGATACTACCATCGACCTGTTCGAGAGCCAGTATCCGGTGCCCACCGGGGT
>CAKSZF010000153.1 GCA_934525405.1 uncultured Faecalibacterium sp. | reverse complement strand
GCTTTTGACCCCAACAAGGACGGCTGGGCAAAAGAGTACACCGAACTGAAAGGGCTGCTCTCCGAGGATGAGTATGCTGCTGCCCGTTCCAGCACCCTGAACGCCCACTACACCAGCCCCACCGTTATCCGTGGCATCTACGATGCCGTGGAGCACATGGGTTTCCGCAGCGGCAACATCTTGGAGCCGTCCATGGGCTTGGGCAACTTCTTTGGAATGCTGCCGGACAGCATGGCAGACAGCCGCCTGTATGGTGTAGAACTGGACAGCATCACCGGGCGCATTGCGAAAAAACTGTATCCGCAGGCAGACATTACCGTTGCCGGTTTTGAGACCACCGATCGCCGTGATTTCTACGATCTGGCGGTGGGCAACGTGCCCTTTGGTCAGTACAAGGTCAACGATAAGGCGTACAACAAGCTGGGGTTTTCTATCCACAACTACTTTTTTGCCAAGGCCATCGACCAAGTGCGTCCGGGCGGCGTGGTGGCGTTTGTCACCAGCCGCTACACCATGGACAGCAAGGACAGCACCGCCCGCAAGCACATGGCAGAACGTGCCGACCTGCTGGGGGCGATCCGTCTGCCGAACAATGCGTTCCGTGCCAACGCTGGCACAGATGTTGTCAGCGATATTATCTTTTTGCAGAAGCGTGACCGCCCCATCGACCATGAGCCGGACTGGGTGCAGCTTGGCAAGACCGAGGATGGCTTTGCCATCAACCAGTATTTTGTGGACCACCCGGAGATGGTTCTGGGCGTACTCTCCACCGAAAGCACCCAGTATGGACGAGAGGAACTGACGGTTGCGCCCCTTGAGG
Source organism: uncultured Faecalibacterium sp. (assembly GCA_934525405.1). Classification (GTDB taxonomy): domain Bacteria; phylum Bacillota; class Clostridia; order Oscillospirales; family Ruminococcaceae; genus Faecalibacterium. Next base: position 2,297 of record CAKSZF010000153.1, on the reverse strand, counting down.
GCATCAGCCTTGCCGACCAGCTTGCAGAAGCGGTACAGCATATTGAGGGGCAATACACCGAAGTTGAGGTAGAAACACCAGATATTGCGGATGCCGAAAATGAGAAGCACATTCTCCCGGCTGACCCGGAGGTCAAAAACTTCTCCTATACCGTAGTGGACGGCGAAGTTTTCTACCGGGAAAATTCCGTGATGACGCAGGTAGAACTGTCCGACACCGCCAAGGGGCGTGTCACCGGCATGGTGGAGCTGCAGCAGATCGTCAACGAGCTGATTGACCAGCAGTTGAACGACTTCCCGGACGAGGACATTAAGGCGTCGCAAGCAAAATTGAACGCCGCCTACGATGCCTTTGCCGCCAAATACGGCTTGCTGAACGACCGCAAAAACGGGCGGCTGTTTGAGCAGGATTCTTCCTATTATCTGCTGTGTTCACTGGAAAATCTGGACGAGCAGGGGCAGCTCAAGAGCAAGGCGGCGATGTTCACCAAGCGCACCATTCGCCCGGAGCGCACCGTCACCAGCGTGGACACCCCCAGCGAAGCGTTGGCGGTATCTATTGGTGAGCATGGCAAAGTGGATTTGCCCTATATGGCAGAACTGCTGGGCACTCCCGGTGAGTACGGGCGCATTACCACCGAACTTTCCGGTGTGATCTTCAAAGACCCTGCCGCCGACCCTACCGACCCGGAAGCAGGCTGGCAGATGGCAGACGAGTACCTGTCCGGTGATGTTCGTGCTAAGCTGCGGATGGCGCAGTTTGCTGCCGAAACGAACCCGGAATTTGCTGTCAATGTCACCGCATTGGAAAAGGCGCAGCCTAGAGAACTGGAAGCCGCCGAAATTGATGTGCGGTTGGGCGCAACATGGCTGAACCCGGACATTATTCAGAAGTTTATGACCGAGACGTTCCAGATCCCCTACTATCTGCGCCATGCAGTCAAAGTGAGGTATTCTCCTTATACCGCAGAGTGGCGTGTGGAGGGCAAAACTGCCACCGGGCGGGGCGATATTATCTCCTCCGAGACCTACGGCACCAGCCGTGCTAATGCCTATAAGATTCTGGAAGAAACGCTCAACCTGAAAGATGTCCGCATCTACGACACCATCGAGGATGCCGAGGGCAAGCCCAAGCGTGTGCTGAACAAGCGGGAAACCATGCTGGCGCAGCAGAAACAGCAGGTCATCAAGGACGCTTTCGCCAACTGGGTCTGGCAGGACCCCCAGCGACGCATTGCTCTGGTGAAGCAGTACAACGAGCTGTTCAACTCTACCCGCCCCCGTGAGTATGACGGAAGCCACATCAAATTCGTGGGCATGAACCCGGAGATCACCCTCCGGGAGCACCAGCGCAACGCCATCGCTCATGTGCTTTATGGCGGTAATACGTTGCTTGCGCACGAAGTTGGGGCTGGAAAAACCTACGAAATGGCGGCATCTGCTATGGAAGCGAAACGTCTTGGTTTGTGCCAGAAAAGCCTGTTCGTAGTGCCCAACCATTTGACAGAGCAGTGGGCAAGCGAGTTTCTGAACCTCTACCCGAATGCCAAGCTGTTGGTGGCACGGCGCAAGGACTTTGAGACCGCCAACCGCAAAAAATTCTGCGCCCGCATCGCCACCGGCGATTACGATGCCGTCATCATCGGACACAGTCAGTTTGAGCGCATTCCACTGTCCTTTGAGCGGCAGGAGCGTATCATTCAGGAGCAAATTTATGAAACGCTTGCCGCCATCAACGAGCTGAAAGTCCACGCAGGCGAGAATTTCTCCATCAAGCAGATGGAAAAGACCCGGAAAACGCTGGAAACCAAGCTGGAAAAACTGCGCGCCGACAGCCGCAAGGATGATGTGATCACCTTTGAACAGCTTGGCGTTGACAGGCTCTTTGTGGATGAAAGTCATTTTTACAAGAACCTCTTTTTGACCACAAAAATGCGAAATGTCGCAGGATTATCCACCAGCGAAGTCCAGAAATCCAGCGATATGTTCGGCAAGTGCCGCTATCTGGACGAGATCACCGGAGGGCGGGGCGTGGTGTTCGCCACGGGTACGCCCGTGAGCAATTCCATGACCGAGCTGTACACGGTCATGCGCTATTTGCAGTACAGTACCCTCCAGCAGAAAAAGCTGACCCACTTCGACTGCTGGGCATCCACCTTTGGTGAGACCACTACCGCCATTGAGCTTGCTCCCGAAGGCTATACTTTAATAGGACGATAAACTTGATTGTCCTAAATTGAAAGATTCCATAAGAAAGGAGGTAGAACAAATGCCTAAAGAACCAAAAATCACCGCACT
>CAKSZF010000152.1 GCA_934525405.1 uncultured Faecalibacterium sp. | reverse complement strand
ATGCGCTCGATGCCCGGCACCTGTGCGCATTTTTCCACCAGCTCCACAAGGTTCGTGCCGGTGTCCAGCCCGTAGCTGGGCAGGGAGATAGCGCTGAGCACCACCTCGCGGTAGCCCGCAGCGGCCAGCTGGCGCAGCTCGGCCAGAATGCTCTCCTCGGCGCGGCTGCGCACCGGCCCGCGTGCGCGGGGGATGACGCAGTAGGCGCACTGCCGGTTGCAGCCGTCCTCCACCTTGATAAAGGCGCGGGTGTGGGTCTCGAACCGCTCCACCGGCAGCTCCTCGAACTGCTCGCCACGCTGGTGCGGGGCAATAGCCACAATGCGCTCGTGGCCGTCCAGCAGCTTTTGTACGTTGTCCAGAATGGCCTTGCGGTCGCCGTTGCCGCACACAAGGTCGGCTTCCATGAACTGTGTGGCCTCCTCCGGGAAGGCCTGCGGGTAGCAGCCGGTCAGCACCGTCACCGCACCCGGATTCTCGCGCTTTTTGCGGCGCAGCCACTTGCGGCTTTTCTGATCGCCGAAGTTGGTCACGGTGCAGCTGTTCACAATGAACACGTCCGCTGCTTCGCCTTCCTGCGCAATGGTAAAGCCGTTGGCGCGGAACAGCTGCTCCAGCGCACCGGTCTCGTTTAGGTTGACCTTGCAGCCCAAGGTATAAAAACAAACTCGCATGAGAGGGGTTCCTTTCCACAAAATGGGATAAAAATAGGGTCTACTCTTCATTATATAACAAAACAACGGCAGCACGCAAGACCGGAATTGCACCGCCCGGCGGCAGAGGGTGAAAAATTGGCAGCAAAAAGGGGATGGACAAATGTCCATCCCCGAAAAGCGGTGGAGAAAATACTTACTTTGCCTTTATGTTAACATAAATGTCAACGTTGAAGGACTTGCCATCAGGTTTCTTGACGACCTTGCAGTTGTCGGCGCGGTCAACAAGAGTAATGGTGTAATTGGGCTGATTTGCGGCCGCTTCATCCAGCAGCTTCTGAACATATTCCTTGGGCAGCTCGGTCAGGGTATCGGGCAGGGAAACATCGGTGATAAACTTCGTGTAGCTGCTGTTGGTACTGCGGATGGCGATGGTGCCTTCGATCACGTTGCACTTCACGGCCAGATACATCATATCCTTGCCAGTCTTGGAATCAGTGAAAACGTGGCAAGCGGGGATGTTGTTCGCATCGCGGAAGGTTTTATCCAACTCGAACTGAACCTCGTCGAAGCCGGGAATGTTGGAGTACTTCTTTTTTACAATAGGCATCACCATATCGAATGCCCAATCGTAATTTTCAATGAAGCCGGGCAACGGAACCGAAAGGTTCTCCCCCTGAATGACTTCACCATTAAGAATGGGGATAATGGTGACATACTTGACGAGAGAGCAGCCAGTCAACATAGAAGCACCGGCGGTAGCGACCGCAGTAACACCGGCCAGCTTCAGGAAAGAACGGCGAGAAATCGTGCTCATAAAAAATCCCTCCAAATAGAAATCAATACATCCAAAATGCAGAAGCGCTCTGCTACATATAGAATACTGCAAAGTGCGGCATTTTGCAACGGATACGTTCACAGTTTGTATATAAATACTGAAATTTTGCGCCCAAAATACGCAAACTGCCCAGCGGTATACCGGCGCGGGCGGCGGCATACACTGCAAAAAGAGAGTTTGCGCGGGGAGGTATGAGGAATGGAACGGAGAAATCTGGCGCTGCTGTGCGCGGGGGTGGTCTGCTTCTGGCTGTTTGCACTGGCCTTTGGCACGGCGCAGGGCAAGGGGCTGCGCATCCAACCGGCGGTGCAAACGCAGGCGGAACCGGCAGTGCAGACCCTGACGGTCACCCCGCCGCAGCTTACCCTGCCCTGCCGCGCGGCGATCCTCATCGACCAGACCAGCGGCACGGTGCTTTACGAGATGAACGCCGACCAGACCATGCCCATCGCCTCCATTACCAAGGTGATGACCCTGCTGCTCACCTTTGAGGCGGTGCACGCCGGGCGGCTGACCATGGATACCGCTGTGCCGGTCAGTGAGCACGCCTACCACATGGGCGGCAGTCAGATCTGGCTGGAGCCCGGGGAGCAGTTCACGCTGGACGAGATGCTCAAGGCTATCTGTGTGTCCTCTGCCAATGATGCGGCGGTGGCAGTGGCAGAGCTGGTGGGCGGCAGCGAGCCTGCCTTTGTGCAGCAGATGAACGCCCGCGCCGCAGAGCTGGGCATGGAGCACACCACCTTCCGCAACGCCTGCGGGCTGGACACGGAGGGGCATCTTTCCACCGCACGGGATGTGGCCATCATGAGCCGCACCATCCTGAACACCTGCCCGGAGGTGCTGCACTATACCGGCATCTGGACGGACACCCTGCGGGGCGGGCAGACCCAGCTGGTGAACACCAATAAGCTGCTGCGGCGGTACAACGGCATCACCGGGCTCAAGACCGGCACCACCGGCGGCGCAGGGGTGTGCATTACCGCCAGCGCCACCCGGGACGGGCTGAAACTCATCGCGGTGGTGCTGGGTGCACCCTCCAGCAAGGAACGGTTCGAAGCCGCCACCACCCTGCTGGATTATGGCTTTGCGGCCTACCGCGCCGCACCGGTGTCTCTGCCGGAGGAGCGTCCGCTGCAATTAAAGGTAAAGGGCAGCACGGAGGAGACCGTGCCGCTGGATTATGCCGCCCTGCCATCCACCGCCCTGCTGCCTGCCGAAAATGCCGGGCAGCTGACCGTACAGTTGGAACTGCCCGAAGCGCTGGAAGCCCCGGTGACCCGGGGGCAGACAGTGGGCAAGGCACAGCTGCTGTGCGGCGAAGCAGTACAGGGGGAGTACCCGGTGTGCGCCGCCGCCGATGCGCCCCGCATGGATTTTGACACCGCATTGCAGCTGCTGTGGGATAGCCTACGGGGAACAGCAGCCTGACACTGTACCGAAAAAGGCGCTTCAGCGCACAAAAGTGCGCCGGACGCCCGGCGGGAATGTTGGATACCTGAACAAATCTGGATGAAGAAACAAAAAAACACTATTAAAATTGTATGAAATCTAAGGAATTTGACCTTGACTTTACCCGGAGGGAACGGTACACTTATACCAAGATATTTCCTCGCAGGGCAAAGGCCCGGCAGATCGTTTGGAGGTTTTAA
>CAKSZF010000151.1 GCA_934525405.1 uncultured Faecalibacterium sp. | reverse complement strand
GCTTGTTGGTCTCCACCAGCAGCTCGTGGCGGGCACCGGGGTAGAAGATGCTTTCAATGTTCTGCACACCGGCGTCCTTCAGGCTCTGGATGGCGCGACGCACGCCCTTGCCCTGCTCGCCCACCGGGTCGGCATCGCCGGAGAGGAAGAGCAGCGGCAGGTCCTTGGGCATCCGTGCCAGAAAAGCCGGGTCGTGCAGGCGCAGGATGCCGCTGAACATACTGTAATAGGCGTTCAGCGTAAAGGTAAAGGTGCAGCGCTCCTCCGCCAGATACTTGTCCACCTCGGCCTGGTCGCGGTTGAGCCAGTCGTGGGTGGTGCGGCCCTCCAGCCCCTTGTTGTAGCCCATAAAGGAAAGGTTGGCCACAAGGCTGCTGCGGTAGTGCCAGCCGTGGAAAGTGGCCAGCACCCGGCAAAGGGTCTTGGCGACTTTGACCAGCGCCTTGGGCTGGAAGCCGGTGCCCATGATGATGGCACCGTTCAGCTCCCGGCCATACTCGCATAGATACTGCCGGGCGTAGAAAGAGCCCATGCTGTGTCCCAGCAAAAAGTAGGGCAGACCCGGGTACAGCTCCTTGGTCAGCACGGTTACGGCGTGCAGGTCGGCCAGCACGGCGCGGTTGCCGTCCGGCTCGGCAAAATAGCCGTAGTCCTCCTTGGTGCGGATGGACGCACCGTGCCCCAGATGGTCGTGGCCGGTGACCAGAATGCCCCGGTCGGCCAGATACTCCGCCAAGGGGCGGTAGCGGTCGATGAACTCCACCATGCCGTGGGACAGCTGCAGCACCGCCCGCACCTGACCCTCCGGGACGCAGCGAAAGCCGTGCAGGGTGCGCCCCGGCACGGTGGAGGGAAGGGTAAAGTCGATGAACTGACTCATGGAAGGGGCCGCCTCCTTTCTGCGTTACAGTGCGCTGAGCTTGCGGCGGCAGGCGGTGCAGATGCAGTAGCCGCCGAACTGGATGGCCTGCTCGTCCACCTCGCCGCAGAAATCGCAGCTGCCGGCGGGGCGGTGCTTTTTCAGGACGATGGCGTCCCCATCCACAAAGATCTCCAATTTGGTGTCGGTGTCGAGGTGCATACTGGTGCGCAGCTCCTTCGGCAGAACGATCCGTCCCAGCGAGTCAATGCCACGAACGATGCCAGTGCTTTTCATAATGTGTCATTCTCCTTCACTATTCCTTTTTAGCAACCACTGACACAACAGGAAAATTATGCCAGTGCTGATAAGCTCAGTATACAAAAAATAACACCGTTCGTCAATGATTGCGTGCGGATTCGACAAAAAACAACCTTTTGCACATAAAGGTGGGGGAGGGGCGGCAGCCGATTTGAAGCCCTCTCAGGCGCTCCCGCGCCAGCTCTCCCAAAGGGAGAGCCAAGCCGTAAAGTTCATCACTAAAGTATTAGGCATAATGAGGAGGTTTCCGGCAGTGCTCTTGGCTCTCCCTTTGGGAGAGCTGGCAAGCCCGACAGGGCTTGACTGAGAGGGCGCACGCCGTTAGCTCTATCGCTGAAGTTTCAGACGCAATAAGAAACTCTCCCGCCATCGCAAAAAGCTCCCCCCTTCGGGGGAGCTGGACGCGACCAACGGGAGCGGACTGAGAGGGTTCCGTGAAAAAAGGGTTCGGGAAAGCCCGCAGGCTTTCCTGAACCCCAAAATTACAAATAATTCTTTTTCGCCGTCTCAGCTCAGCTCCACAGGGGCTTCGGGCTGGTTTTCCACGCGGGCGCTGGTGCGTCCCTCGGGACGGATCTCTCCGGCGGCGACCAGCGAGATCTTGGTCAGGGTGGGGCCTACCAGCTCGTACACCAGCACCGAGAACAGCACCACGTTGCGCACCATGTGGCCGTCCGACAGCTCGGCGGCGGTGGCCGCCATGCCCAGCGCCACGCCGGCCTGCGGCAGCAGGGTGATGCCCAGATATTTCTGAATAGCCGGGCTGCATCCGGTGGCGCGGCAGCTCAGGTAGGAGCCGCTGATCTTACCGGCAGAGCGCGCCACGATGTACACCACGCCGATGAGCAGCACCATGGGGTTGGTGAGGATGGTCAGATCCAACTCTGCGCCGGACAGCACGAAGAACAGGATGTTGATGGGGGACACCCAGCGGTCCAGACGGTCCATCAGCTCGTCCGAGGTGGGGCAGACGTTGCAGAACACGGTGCCGGTCATCATGCACACCAGCAGCAGCGAGAAGCCGCAGCGGGTGCCATCGATCTCGAACTCGGTCATGGACAAGCCCACGGTCAGCAGCACAAAGGCCACCGACAGGCTCATGCGCTTGGAGCGGGAGTGGAAGTAGACCTCCAGCAGGTTCAGCAGGTAACCGGCGGCAGCGCCCAGCACCAGCGAGAGTGCGATCTCCAGCAGCGGCTCCAGCACCACGCTTACGGGGTCGATGCGGCCCTGCTCCAGCGCGTTTGCCACGCCGTAGGAGGCCGAGAACAGCACCAGACCCACAGCATCGTCAATGGCGACTACCATCAGCAACAGCTTGGTCAGCGGGCCATCGGCCTTGTACTGCTTGACCACCATCAGGGTAGCGGCGGGTGCGGTAGCGGCGGCGATGGAGCCCAGCGTGATGGCAGAGGCCAGCGAGATGACGTCCGGGCGGGCAAAGTGCAGGGCAACGAGGGCGATATCCACCAGCGCAGTGGTGATCACCGCCTGCGCAATGCCCACGGTCACGGCGCGGCGACCCATGTGCTTCAGGGCGCTGAGACGGAACTCGTTGCCGATGACGAAGGCGATGAAGCCCAGCGCCACCTGTGTGAGGATGCCGTAGCCCTCCACGGCGGCAAGGCTGCCAAAGCCAAAGCCGAAACGGCTCAGCCCCAGCCGACCCAGAAAGAAGGGACCCAGCAGCAGGCCGGTAAGCAGGTAAGCGGTGACGGCGGGCAGACGCACGGCCTTGGCAGCGCGTGACATGAGCAGACCGGCGATCAGGGCAAGGGACAGACAGATCAACATTTGTTCCATAATGTGGTTTGTATTGGGTGCGCAGCCAAAGGCCGCAGCACTCGGTTCCTCCTTGTCAAAAAAGTATCGAACTCCTGTGTGAAATCCATTGCAGGGTCAAAATGGGAAAACGTATCCAGTATACCGGAACAACGGAGGAAAAGCAACCATCCTGCGCGTTTCGTACA
>CAKSZF010000150.1 GCA_934525405.1 uncultured Faecalibacterium sp. | reverse complement strand
AACTGAGCAGCGCTCATCTCGGTCATGGGGATGCGCTTGATGATACCGGCGTTGTTGACCAGAATGTTGATGTGGCCGACTTCCTCGGTGATCTTTGCAACCATGGCGTTGACGGCGTCCTCATCGGTAACGTCGCAGACGTAGCCGTGCGCCTTGATGCCTGCCTCTGCATAGGAAGCCAGACCCTTGTCCACCAGCTCCTGCTTGATATCATTGAACACGATGGTAGCGCCGTTGGCTGCCATAGCCTTTGCAATTGCCATGCCGATGCCGTAGGATGCGCCGGTGATCAGCGCCACCTTGCCGGTCAGGTCAAAAGATTTGGGAGTGCACTGTGCCATAATAAAGTCCTCCTGTCAGAAATCACTTCTTGTACGGTGCAAAACCGCACCGTGCTGCTTTGCAAAGCGCGTCGTATCCGGCCATGCCGGAGTGCGCTCTTACTTGTATACCAGTCTAGCATCCTTTGCAGGAAGTGTCAAGGCACATTCTTGTGAAGTTTTATTGTACTTTCTTTAGATTTTCGCTTTTCTACCGAAAAAACAGCACGTAAGCCCGTCGTTTTTCAGTGCAATAGTTTGTGCAGACTGACGCACCTTGTCACGGTGCACAAGATATTCCGGCTTTCTTTGGGCTTGTTGACAAGTTTGGACGACCTTTGTCTTTTACCCTAGCTTTTTCTTCTGCTGGCGCGCCACGATGGGCATCAGCAGGGGGATGGGCACAAGGCGCTGGGCGCTGGTGCACAGCCGCATAAAGGCAGAGGGCACGATGATGGTCTTGCGGTGCATCATGCCCAGTATGGCTTCCTCTACGCACAGCTCCGGCGTGATGCCCCGCAGGGCAAACACCACCCCGGCGCGGTCGTTGAACTCGGTATCCACCGGGCCGGGGCAGAGGGCGCAGACGTAGACCGGGCTGTGCATTTCCCGCAGCTCCTCGGCCACGCCGCGGGTCATGCTGACCACATAGGCTTTGCTGGCGTAGTAGCCCGCCATATAAGGCCCGCCGGGCAGAAGCCCCGCAGAGGACGCCACATTCAGGATGGTGCCGCCGCCCTGTGCGTTCATCTTGCGCACCACGGCGCGGAACAGCCGCGCCATGGCGGCTACATTCACTTGGACCATCTCTTCCTCGCGGGCTTCCTCCGTTTCCAGAATGCTGCCGCAGACGCCGAAACCGGCGTTGTTGATGAAGATGTCGATGTGCTCATCGGCCAGTACTTCGCACAGGCGGCTGCACTCCTCGGCGCGGGAGAGGTCGGCGGTCTCGATGCGGCATTCCGTGCCGTGGGCTGCGTGCAGCTCCTTGGCAAGAGCCTGCAAGCGGTCGGCGCGGCGGGCGGTCAGGATGAGCCGACAGCCCATGGCGGCGTACCGGCGGGCGAACTCCCGGCCGATGCCGGAACTTGCGCCGGTGATCCAGATGGTCTTTTGCATGGTGGTTCTCCTTTTTCTTCTCGCCCCCAGAACGGGGTTTTCTGTACTTGTTGCCTCTATTTTAGCATAGCTTGACCGCATTTTCTATGCAATTTTCGTAAACCACGAAAAAGAGAGACAGAAACGCTTTTCGTTTATCGCATAGCAGAAAACTGTATTTACAAACGTTAGCGTCCTCGCCCTCTCCGTCTTTGCTTCGCAAATCCACCTCTCCCAAAGGGAGAGGCAAGAGCACTGCCGGAAACTTTCTTATTGAACCTAATACTTTAGCAACAAGCTTTAGAACTCGGCTCTCCCTTTGGGAGAGCTGGCGCGGGAGCGCCTGAGAGGGCGAGGGCGTTGCCCATATAAAAGAGAACCCGAAACGCCGCAGGCGTTTCGGGTTCTCTCATAAATTTTACTTCAGCAGGTTATCGTTCTCGAAATAGTCGATGCGCATGGCCTTGCGCACCTCGTCCAGCGTGGCGGCAGCGGTCTTTTCGGCGTAGGCGCTGCCCTCCTTCAGGATCTCCACCACCTCGGGCAGGCGCTGCTCCCACTCCTTGCGGCGGGTGCGGATGGGCTCCAGCTCAGCCTGCATGACGCTGTTCAGGAACTTTTTCACCTTCATATCGCCAAGACCGCCGCGCTGATAGTGCGCCTTGACCTCGTCCAGATTCTGGTACTCCGGCCAGAACTCGGCAAAGTGCTCCGGGCGGCAGAAGGCGTCCAGATAGATGAACACCGGGTTGCCCTCCACCTTGCCGGGGTCCTGCACGCGCAGGTGGTTGGGGTCGGTAAACATGGACTTGACCTTCTTCTCGATATCCTCCGGCTCCTCGGACAGGTAGATGCAGTTGCCAAGGCTCTTGCTCATCTTGGCCTTGCCGTCAATGCCGGGCAGACGCAGGCAGGCGGCGTTCTGGGGCAGAACGATCTGGGGCTCTACCAGCGTTTCGCCGTAGACGGAGTTGAACTTGTGGACGATCTCGCAGCACTGCTCAATCATGGGCTTCTGGTCCTCACCGGCGGGCACGGTGGTAGCCTTGAAAGCGGTGATATCGGCAGCCTGACTGATGGGGTAGCAGAAGAAGCCCACCGGGATGCTGGCTTCGAAGTTGCGCATCTGGATCTCGCTCTTCACGGTGGGGTTGCGCTGCAAACGGCTGACGGTGACCAGATTCTGGTAGTAGAAGCTCAGCTCGGTCAGCTGGGGCACCATGGACTGGATGAAGATGTGCACCTTGTTGGGGTCCAGACCGCAGGCCAGATAGTCCAGTGCCACCTGCAGAATGTTCTGGCGCACCTTCTCCGGGTTGTCGGCGTTGTCGGTCAGCGCCTGCGCGTCGGCGATCATGATAAAGATCTCGTCGTATTCGCCGGTGTTCTGCAGCCGCACCCGCTCCTTCAGAGAGCCGACATAGTGGCCAACGTGCAGGCGGCCGGTGGGACGGTCGCCGGTCAGAATAACTTTTTTCATGATGTTCTCCTTTGTCAAGGGTTTGACCCCCTCCGTCAATGCCTTGCGGCATTGCCAGCTCCCCCAAGGGGGCGCCTTTTCGCCTTACTGCACCGTAAAGCTGCGCGGCAAGGGTTCCTTTTATACTTTATAGTGTGTTAAGTATAGCCCCCCGGGGCGGTGCTGTCAACAAGACTGCCGGAAAAAGAAAAAAGCGATGGAAAATTTCCATCGCTTTGCTGGCGCCTCTTGCCTGACTCGAACAGGCGACACCCTGATTAACAGTCAGGTGCTCTAACCGAC
>CAKSZF010000149.1 GCA_934525405.1 uncultured Faecalibacterium sp. | reverse complement strand
GGCAAGGCACAGGTGGCCATGCCCGGCGGCTGCAATCTGGGCCCCCGCCCCATCGACCAGCACCTGAAGGTGTTCAGCGCACTGGGTGCAGAGGACAGCGTGGACTATGGCATGATTACGGTGCGCTCCAAGCAGGAGCTGACTGGTGCCCATATCTTCTTTGATAAGGTCAGCGTGGGCGCTACCATGAACGGGATGCTCTCTGCGGTCATGGCCAAGGGTCAGACCATTCTGGAAAACTGCGCCAAGGAGCCCCATGTGGTGGATCTGGCAAACTTTTTGAATATGTGCGGCGCAGACGTGCGCGGCGCCGGTACGGATGTCATCAAGGTGCGCGGCGTGGAAAAGATGCACGGCTGCACTTACAGCATCATCCCGGATCAGATCGAAGCCGGCAGCTACATGGTAGCTGCTGCTGCCACCGGCGGCGATGTGCTCATCAAGAATGTTACCCCCAAGCACCTGGAACCCATCACGGCCAAGCTGCGCCGTGCAGGGATCACTGTGGAAGAATTTGACGATGCTGTGCGGGTATTCCGTACCGGCGATATTTTGCCGCTGAAGATCAACACCATGCCGCACCCCGGCTTCCCCACCGATATGCAGCCCCTGATGGGTGTGCTGCTGAGCGTGGCTAAGGGCACCAGCACCATCACCGAGAGCGTGTGGGACAACCGCTTCCGCTATGTGGACGAGCTGCGCAAGATGGGTGCCAGCGTGCAGGTGGACGGTCAGGTGGCCGTGTTTGAGGGCGTAGAAAAGCTCAGTCCCGCACCGCTGCGCGCCTCCGACCTGCGTGCCGGTGCTGCTATGGTGGTGGCCGCTCTGATGGCTGACGGCACCAGCGAGATCGAGGAGATCGGTCATATCGAGCGCGGCTACGAGAATATCGTGGAAAAGCTGCGCGGTCTGGGTGCAGAGATCAGCAAGGTGGAGCGGATGCCCGCTGCGCTGGAACAGGCCCTGTAACACAAACAACAAAACAAACAGCCTGCCGTAAGTTCTGTGCGGCGGGCTGTTTTCAGGTTGTAACATAAGAGGTTTTCATGGCAGAGTTCATTTCATTGTATTCCGGCTCCTCCGGCAACAGCAGCGTGGTGCGCTGCGGTGCGCAGTACCTCATCGTGGATATGGGCAAGGGTGTACGCACCACCACGGCAGCGCTCAAATCGCTGGGGCTAGCCGTCAGCGATTGCGCGGGCATCCTTGTTACCCACGAGCACAGCGACCACGTCAAGGGGCTTTCCACCTTCCTGAAAAAGGACCCGCTGCCGGTGTACGGTGCAGCGGCTACGCTGGATTTTCTGGATGCCAACGACATCGTGCCTGCCAACTGCGAGCTGAATGCGCTGGAGGGCAGGGAAGAGGATATCGGCTGCTTTGGGGTGCAATCCTTCCCCACCAGCCACGATGTGCCCTGCGTGGGCTACCGCATCCATACCCCGGACGATAAGACCATGACCATCGCCACCGACCTTGGCACCCTGACCCCGCCGGTGCATGAAGCGCTTTCCGGCTGTGACCTTGTGGCGCTGGAAAGCAACTACGACCTGCATATGCTGCGCAGCGGACCCTATCCCTACTATCTGCGCGCCCGCATCGAGAGTGTGCGGGGACACCTTTCCAACGACGAGTGCTCCGCAAAGCTTCTGGAACTCATCCAGAGCGGCTGCAAAAAGTTCGCCCTGTGTCATCTCTCGCAGGAGAATAACACGCCGACTCTTGCTTTGCAAACCGTGTTCACCACCTTGGGCGCAGCCGGCGTCGTGCCGGAAAAAGACTGTATCGTGCAGGCACAGCGTCGCAACGAGGTAAGCCCTGCATTAGAGTTCTGATTTGTCACAAAATAAAGCCATCTGCAACAGCTGATTCCAAGGGGTTCAAACCCCGGCCATGCTGCGGCAGATGGCTTTTTCTTTGCGCGGTGCTGCGCATTTATTTTGCAATGGTTTCTCTCAAAAGATGTACAACTTCGACAGAAATAAAACGACTTATTCTGCGGCTTTCTGTACCCGGATGTCACTGCCCAGAAACTGGATCTGCACAAAGGCCGCAAGGCGGCTGGAGATCTTCTCCGTATACAGTTTTTCCAGCAGCGCACCGTCCGTGATATTGGTGGTGACGATGGTGGGCAGCTTTGCGCCCAGACGGTTGTTCAGCAGACTGTACAGATTCGTCAGGAAAAAGCTGGAGTTGAACTCGGTGCCCAGATCATCTAAAATCAGCAAATCGGCGTTGCAGGCAGTCTGGAACAAGGTCTCCTCCTCGCCGCCGGGGTCGGTGCCAAAATGCAGCGCCTCCAGCTTGCCGAAAAAATCCGGGCAGGAGACATAGATCACATCATAGTTCTGCCGCAGCACCTCCCCGGCAATGGCAAGGGCGGCATGGGTCTTGCCCAGTCCTGCGTTGCCCACCAGCAGCAGGCTTTCGCGGGTGGCAGGGGAGAAATTTGCGGCGTAATCCCGCAGGTCGGCCAGAACCTCGGCCATGTAGCTGCGCACGCTCTCGCCCAGCGCCTTGTCCACCGTGTTGGGGTAGTAGTCCAGCTGCATGGTGTCAAAGCTGGAGATGGACAGGCTGGACAACTCCTCGATCTCCTTCCGGCGCAGCTGCTGCATCACCCGGCGCACACAGTCGCAGGTGCGGCCATCCACCGCGCCGGTGTCCTCGCACCGCTTGCAGGTGAACTTTGGCTCCAGCGCATCCGCAGGGCGTCCGCTCTCAGCCAGCAGGGTAGTCAGCTTCTGCTTTGCCGACGCAAGGGCAGCGGCAGCCTCGGTGCGGTCCTTGCCGGAGGCTCCGGCAATGGCACAGCGGATGCCCCGCACCCGCACCTCCTCCTCGGCATGGCGCAGCCCGGGAATGGCGGCTTCGGCTTCGGCCTGTGCATCCTGCGCTAAGGCGCGGGCGGTCTGCCGCCGCATGGCTACGGTGCGCAATGCCTGCTGATACAATTCGTTTTTGGTACGCATAAAAGCTCCTTATTCCGGCTTCTTGATAAGAGAACGGCGGCGGGTGGCGTTTTTCAGGATATCGTTTCCGCTGGGTGCAGCGCGGTCCACCCGGATATTTCGGCTTGCACCGGCTGCAGCCACCGGCCCGCGCACATCATGGATGCTGCGCAGACCCTTGGCGTTCCATGTTTTCAGGATGCTGTTCCAGTACCACAGATCCCGCTTGGGGCCGGCCTGTACGGCGGCTTCCTG
>CAKSZF010000148.1 GCA_934525405.1 uncultured Faecalibacterium sp. | reverse complement strand
GCTGCCGCTCTGGTCAAAAGCGGCGACTGGGTGGACTACGGCTGGGCTGTGAACACCCCTGTGGCCGTGGATGCCGAACTGGCGAAGCGCCTGCCGGAGCTGGAATGGGTCAACTTCCGGGGCGGCATTCTGATGTGGGTGCCGGAGATCTTCCAGATCGACGACCCCGCTGCCCATATGACATGGAACAGCTGGCACATGGGCGGCATTGAGCGCAAGGCCATTGCGCAGGGCTTTTCCTTCTACTCCCCCATCCGCTACTCTGAGCTGCCCCGCTACTACCGCGAGAGCAGCGACCCCGTGGATGTGGCAGTATTTCAGGTGACCCCCATGGACGAGCATGGCTACTTCAACTTCGGCCCCAGCGCTTCGCATCTGGGTGCTGTGTGCGAAAAGGCCAAGAAGATCATCGTGGAGGTCAACAC
This sequence comes from uncultured Faecalibacterium sp., assembly GCA_934525405.1. GTDB lineage: Bacteria > Bacillota > Clostridia > Oscillospirales > Ruminococcaceae > Faecalibacterium. The sequence continues at coordinate 2,829 of CAKSZF010000148.1, read as the reverse complement.
CAATATGCCGCGCTGCCTTGGCGGCATGGAGAACTGCGTACACGTTTCTCAGGTAAGCGGCATTGTGGAGGGCGCAAATCCCCCCATTGGCCAGATGGCAGCTGCCGGTGCCGCTACCGAGGTTGACCTGAAGGTAGCCAACCTCATCGTGCCGCAGATTCCCAACGGTGCCTGCCTGCAGCTGGGCATCGGCGGTATGCCCAACGCCATCGGCGGGCTGATCGCACAGAGCGACCTGAAGGATCTGGGCGTGCACACCGAAATGTATGTGGATGCCTTTGTGGATATTGCCAAGGCCGGCAAGATCAACGGCAGCCGCAAGCAGCTGGACAAGGGCCGTCAGGTCTACGCCTTTGGTGCCGGCACCCAGAAGATGTACGATTACCTGAACGATAACCCGGAGTGCATGTCTGCCCCGGTGGACTACACCAACGACATCCGCAGCATTTCCGCACTGGACAACTTTATCTCCATCAACAATGCCGTGGATATCGACCTGTTTGGTCAGGTGAATGCCGAGAGCGCCGGTGTGAAGCACATTTCCGGTGCAGGCGGTCAGCTGGACTTCGTGCTGGGCGCATACCTTTCCAAGGGCGGCAAGAGCTTTATCTGCCTGTCCTCCACCTTCTTTAATAAAAAGACCGGCCAGCTGGAAAGCCGCATCCGTCCCACGCTGGAGAATGGCAGCATTATTACCGACACCCGCGCCAACGTGCATTACCTGTGCACCGAGTATGGCTGCGTGAACCTGAAGGGCTTGACCTCTTGGGAAAAGGCCGAGGCTCTAATCAGCGTGGCACACCCGGACTTCCGTGAGGAGCTGATCCGCGAGGCTGAAAAGCTGCACATCTGGCGCAGAAGCAACAAAATTTAATAATCGCTGTGGGTATTCCCGCTGCCCGCAGCAGGAATGGAGTTTGTCATGATGGACAAAAAGCCGCACATCAAACCGTATCTCTATGGGATGCTCGCAGGGTTTGGTGCCATTGCACTGAGCATCATCTTCTTTTTCCTCATTTATCGCTTTGACGGCTTTGGCTCGGCTATCTCTACCCTGACCGGCATCCTGATGCCCTTTATCTATGGTGCCGTTATTGCCTATTTGCTCAAGCCGGTGTGCAACAGCATCGAAGGCTTTCTGCGCCGGTTCATCCCAGGAAAGATGAACGGTCTGATCAATGCTCTGTCCGTGGCGCTTACCATCCTGTTCGGGCTTTTGCTGGTGTATGCGCTGGTCATGATGATCGTGCCGCAGCTCATTACCAGCGTGACTACCCTGTACTACACCGCGCAGGCCAACATTACAAAGTTCATGAACTGGGCAAACCATCTGGAGTTTATTGAAAGCAACGAGCAGATCATGGAACTGCTCAACTCTGCCTATGCTGCCCTCAATACCAATCTGGACACATGGAACACATGGCTCAAGAACACCCTGCTGCCCTCCATGCAGAACATTGTGAGTGGCGCAGCCATCGGTGTGCTGAACGTGGTGACGGTAGCCAAAAACCTGATCATCGGCATCATCGTGGCCGTGTATATGCTGGCCAGCCGCAAGCGGTTCGTGCAGCAGGGCAAGCTGGTGCTGCACAGCATCGTCCGCCCCCGCTGGGCGCAGCTGATCACTGAGGAAGTGAAGTACGCAGACCGGATGTTCGGCGGCTTTATCAACGGCAAGATCATGGACTCTGCCATCATCGGCGTGCTGTGCTATATCGGCTGTCTGATTTTCAAGTTCCCCAGTGCGCTGCTGGTATCGGTGATCATCGGTGTGACCAACGTGATCCCCTTCTTCGGCCCCTTCATCGGTGCCATTCCCGCCACCCTGCTCATCCTCATCCAGAACCCCATCAAGGCGCTGTGGTTCGTGCTGTTCGTGCTGGTTTTGCAGCAGCTGGACGGCAACATCATCGGACCCAAAATTCTGGGCAACACCACCGGCCTTTCCAGCTTCTGGGTGCTGTTCGCCATCCTGCTGTTTGGCGGTCTGTGGGGCTTTGTAGGCATGATCGTGGGTGTGCCGCTGTTTGCCGTCATCTACGACGTCATCAAAAAGCTGGTCATCCACGGCTTGCAGCGCCATCAGGAGCTGACCCTGCTGAACAACTATCACGACCAGTTCGGCGACCCCGCAGACGATGCATCGGCACAGCCCGCTGCACCGCAACCTGCTGAAAACCAGTAAACCTTCCCTGCCCCGCATCAGGTCCCTTCCGATGCGGGGCATTTTCATTCATATTGCATCACAAGAATGTATAAAGGAGATTGATTTAATGGGTATCAAAATCATGTTGTTGGGAATCGCCGTTATTTTGGCTGGGATTGCCTTATCCATAAGCAATATTTTTGCCTTTGTTGGTGGAGTCGCAGGACTTTTGCTCTCAATTGCAGGGATATTTGTACGGGACAATAACAAAGCCGAGAAGTAATTTACGGAGATATGGCAAATGACTTACACGCTTGCGATTTTTTCTACCTTAGCCGCATGGTTCATTGGACTATTTGCAGACGTAAACATCGATTTTGGAGACCCGCAAGGTTTTTTAGCGCTCAGGGTGCTGTTTCCTATTTTGGCAATGGGGATTTGCATTCTGAAAGCTATTAAAAGCAACGAGAAGAAATAAATCCCGGTTTACGTAAAATGACCCCCGCCCTGCATTCGTCAAAACACAGGGCGGGGGTCGTTTTTTTTTGCTTTTTTCAGGTTTCAGTTCAGTCCAGCGGCTGAGAGGGCTTCCAATCCTTATAATTCTCGTACCGGCTCTCGCGGACCTTGTGGTGGGACCACACTTCGTCTGCGGTGGGCTGCCAGTCGGCGGCGTAAGCCTT
>CAKSZF010000147.1 GCA_934525405.1 uncultured Faecalibacterium sp. | reverse complement strand
CGGTAGCACAGCTCGTTTTCCAGCTCGAAAACGGCGCTGCGGGTCATGGAACGGATCAGGGTCAGATTCATGCGAAAAAACCTCCTGTGAGTTTGTCTTGCCCCCACGGGGCAGACGTGGTATCATGAGGAAAAGTGCTCTCCCGGCCACCGGAAGGGCTGTTTCCGGAAAGGATGCGCAAAATGAAAGCGGAACGAGAAAAGATCCATGCAAAAGTAAAGGCAGACACCGTGCGGCTGAACGGCAGCAAGCTGGAACTGACGGCAGACGAGGAGACGTGCACCTTTCTGCTAGTAAGCGAGGGCAGCTGCACCCTGCAAATGGGGGAAAACGATCTGCTGCTGAACCCCGGCAGTGCGCTGCTGCTGGGCGCGGGGGACGCGGTGCTCTCTGCCGCCGGTGCAGCCATCCCGGAACTGGTGGGCTGCCGGTTCCCGCTCAGCGCCCTGCACGAGCTGCGCAGTGCCACCCAGCGGGATTTTGCCCGGCTGTTTTTGCCCGGCGAGGTAACGGTGCTGTACGGCCCGGTGCCGTGGGTTCGCCGCCTGCGCACCCTGCTGGAGATGATGCGCGCTGCCATGCCGGAGCAGGACTACCCCGGCGGGCTGTACCTGCTGCTCATCCTGCACTATGTCGAGCAGGAGTGCCTTGCCGAGAGCAGCGCCGCAGCGCGCCCCCGCAACGAAACTATTGAGCAGGTGTGTGCCTACCTTGCCGCCAACTACCGGCAAAAGTTTTCTCTTACCGAGGTGGCGGCACGGTTCTACCTTTCTCCCTACTACCTCAGCCGCCTGTTCCGGCGTGTGACCGGGCAGTCCATCGTGGATTACCTGAACAACCGCCGCATCGAGGCTGCACAGAAACTGCTGGAGACCACCGAGCTTTCCATCAGCGCTATTGCCGAGCAGACCGGCTTTGCCAGCGCCGCCCACTTCCGCCGCGTGTTCCGCGAGGTGACGGATATCAGCCCCCTGCAGTACCGCAAGAAGCAGCGGAAATAACGCTTTCACCAAAACACCCCCTGTGCCATCCGTTGGGAGCAGCACAGGGGGTGTTGGTCTTGGTCAGATGTTCTTATGGCGCATTAGCCCTTGACGGCACCTGCGGAGATACCTTCAACGAACTGATCCTGTGCACAGAAGAATACGATCAGCTGCGGCAGGATGGAGATGAGGGACAGAGCAAGGATCTTGTTCCATGCAAAGCCGGTATCACCGTCCATGGACAGCTTGACGAACAGGGACATGGGGTACTTGCCGGGGGTGCTGACGTAAAGCAGCGGGCCCATGAAGTCGTTGCAGCTCCACATGAACTGGAACAGTGCGCAGGACACCAGAGCGGGTCCCAGCATGGGCACGATGACCTTGTACAGGGTCTGGAAGGAGGAGCAGCCGTCAATGGCGGCAGCCTCGTCCAGATCACGCGGGACGTTGCGCATGAACTGCACCAGCTGATACACGAAGTAGGTCTCGGTAGCAAATGCGCAGTGTACCCAGATAGCCAGATAGAAGGGGCTGTCCACCCAGCCGAACTTGTTGTACAGCAGGTACTGCGGCACGTTCAGCACGACCTGCGGCAGGAACAGGGTGGCCAGCATGATGTTGAACAGCAGCTTGCGGCCGGGGAAGTCGAAACGGCCAAAGCCGTAAGCGGCAACACAGGCAGACACCACAGTGCAGATCACCTTGGGGAGGACGTAGCTGTAAGTGTTGAGCATAGCCTGCAGGATGTTGATGGAGCCGCCGAAGTTGTTCAGGGCGTTGCGGTAGCCATCCAGCGTAGGCTTTTTGATCCACAGGCTGATGCCTGCAAAGATCTCGCTGTTATCCTTGAAGGTAGCGCTAATCATCCACAGCAGAGGATAGATCATGATGACACCAACCAGGATCAGCACGAAGTACTTAAAGAAGGTTGCGATCTTATTCGATGCTTTCATTCCCATATTGGTCACCTTACCTTTCATCCGAGTAGTAGACCCACTTCTTCTGGCTGGTGAACGCAATGATCGTCAGGATGCAGACGATGATGAACATGATCCACGCCAGAGCAGAAGCCATGCCCATGTCGTAGGACTTGAATGCGTAGTTGTAAACCAGCAGGGAGATTAGGGTAGTGGAACCACGGGGACCACCATTGGTGATGATGTAGGGGCCGTTGAACTCCTGGAAAGCCTGGCAGATCTGAGTGACCAGGTTGTAGAAGATGATGGGGGTGATCATCGGAACGGTGATGGAGAAGAACTGACGCCACTTGCCGGCGCCGTCGATGGTAGCAGCCTCGTACAGGTCTGCGGGCACGCCCTTCAGTGCAGCAAGGAACAGCACCATGGCGGAACCGAACTGCCATATACGCAAAAAGCAGATGATCCACAGTGCGTAGTTGGGGTCAGACAGCCACTCGGGACCCTGCACCGCACCAAAGGTGACAGCGCGGACCACGGTGTTCAGCAGACCGTCCACGCTGAACACAGCCTTCCACAGCACGGCGATAGCCACAGAGCCGCCCAGAATGGAGGGGATGTAGTACACGGTGCGGAACAGGTTGACGCAGGCGATCTTGAAGTTCAGGATGTAGGCGATGAACAGTGCGAAGATCAGCTTCAGGGGCACGGTGATAAAGGCGTACTTGAAGGTGATGATCAGCGCCTTGGTGATCTTTCTGGTGTGGAATGCGGTAATGTAGTTGGCCAGACCAACAAAGCTGGTGCCGTCCTTGAAGAAGTTCATATCGGTGAAGCTGTAATACAGCGACTGACCGAAGGGGAACGCCTTAAAGACGAGAAAGCCGATGATCCAGGGGATCAGGTAAAACAGACCCTGATACTTATCGACCCATTTCTGAAACGGAGTTCGTGCGCCAGCGGGCGCATTACTTTTTTTCATCCGAAGTCCTCCTTTTACAGGATTTGAAGCGAACAGTGCAGCAGGTCACAGACCGGTAACAGTTTTTTCAAGGTTTGATAACCATTCTCTGAAAAAACAAGGGCATCTACCGTACGGGCGGCAGGTGCCCTTATTCAATCCAGAGAACAGCTGCCCGGTTCAGGCTGCTGTCAGTGTGATAAGCTTAGCCGACGGTGTAACCAACAGACTCCATGCCGTCCAGCAGAGTCTCGACAGCCTCTTCAGGGGTCTGATCGCCGTAGTCGATGTTATCAAACACTTCCTGATAGATGCCAGTGCCGGAAGCCTTCAGGTCGTTGTTCTCGAACAGGGGATCCAGCTTGTTGGTGGTGAAGGCCATGACCTTGGCGTT
>CAKSZF010000146.1 GCA_934525405.1 uncultured Faecalibacterium sp. | reverse complement strand
GCATCGGGCTCGCCGCGTACCAGCTCCTTGCCGGAGAACTCCATGATGGCGGTGCCGTCGCCCACAGGGCTGACGAAGCCATCGTGCTTCTCGCTGGTGATGCCGGTCAGGGGCTGGAACCAGTGGGTGTAATGGGTAGCCCCCAGTTCCATGGCCCAACGCTTCATCACGCTGGCGACAACGTTTGCCACCTCAATATCCAGCGGAGCACCCTTGTGCAGGGTGTTCTTCAGGCTCTTGTAAGTAGCGCTGGGCAGGCGCTCCTTCATAACGTGCTCATTAAAGACCTTGCTGCCGTAGATCTCCATAACATTTGCTGCCATAAATCCTACTCCTTACTTGATCTTACTTTCTTATACGCTTCGAGCCTGCCGCAATGCAGAAGCCCAAAGCACGGATAACATTTTAACAAAAACGGCGCTGCGAGTCAGGAGGTGACCCACAGCGCCGTTGCTGTCTATGGCTAAGATTATAGTCTTTGCGGGCAAAAAAGGCAATTGACAAAACTGACGATTCTGCACAAACACGATCTCGGATTTTTGGAATAACCGCGATTGGTATGACTTTTGCATCGAAAAAGCCCCATTCAGGACGGCTTTCTCCGGCTGAAAGGTGCGCAGCGCGCGGCGACTGTTCTTATTGTAAAAGCATCAGATGACCTGGAACAGGAAAAACTTGAGGTAGTTCGTCTCCGGTACGCCCCACAAAATGGGGTGATCCGGTGCCTGCTGCTTTACCTCGATCTGCCGCAGCTGCCGGTGGGCGTCCTTGGCGGCAGCGCGCAGCATCTTGATGAACAGCTCCTCGGTGGCAAAGTGGGAGCAGCTGGCAGTAGCCAGATACCCGCCCCGGGGCAGCAGCTTCATGGCGCGGTAGTTGATCTCCTTGTAGCCGCGCATGGCGTTCTCCACCGTGCGGCGCGCCTTGGTAAAGGCAGGAGGATCCAGAATGATGAAGTCGTAGGGGCTGCCCTCCTTTTCCAGCCGGGGCAGCAGCTCGAAGGTGTCCTCACAGAGGAAGTCCATGTTGTCGAGGCTGTTGCGGTCGGCGTTGCGTTTTGCCATGGCAATGGCTTCGGCGCTGATGTCGGCGGCGGTTACCCGGGCTGCCCCGCCCTTGGCAGCGTTCAGGGCAAAGCTGCCGGTGTGGGTAAAGCAGTCCAGCACGGTGTGCCCGGCGGCAAGGCGTGCCACCGCCCGGCGGTTATACTTTTGGTCAAGGAAAAAGCCGGTCTTTTGCCCGTTTTCAAAGTCCACATGGTAGTACACGCCGTTTTCGCAGATCTCGGTCTGGGTGGTTTCCGGGTGGCTCTCGCCGGGCAGGGTGAACCAGCCCTTGTTTTGTTCCAGCCCCTCCTTGGCGCGCAGGGCTTCGTCGTTGCGCTCATAGATGCCGTCAATGGTCTGTCCGTCTGCCCGCAGCACCTCAGCCAAAAGCGGGAAGAGCACCGGCTTCAGCTTTTCCATGCCTACACTCAGGGTCTGGGTGACCAGAACATTGTTGAACCGGTCCACCGTCAGGCCGGGGAACTGGTCGGCCTCGCCAAAGATGAAGCGGCAGGCAGAAAGGTCGGCAGGCTCCAGTACCGTTTTGCGGTAAGCCCATGCGTACTCTACCCGGCGGCGCCAGAATGCGGCGTCAAAGGTGTCGTTGGCGTTGCGGGAAATCAGCCGCACCCGGATCTTGCTTTTCAGCGAGAGAAAGCCGGTGCCGAGATAGGCGCCCTTGGGGCTGACCACATCCACCAGCGTGCCGTTTTCCGGCTCGGTGCCGGGTGCTTCCAGAATATCGTTCTCGTACACCCATGGGTGCCCGCCCACCAAAAGACCCTCGGCGTGCTTGTTGACTTTATATACAGGATAAGTGCGTTCGCTTTTCATAAAATGCTCCTTCAACTGAGAATGCGCAAAATGATGCTTGTTCTGCTCTTTATCATAACATAAAAATGTGGTAGAATAAATACAAAATTTTGCGGAAGGAAGAGAACGCTATGGAGATCGAACGCAAATGGATGGTGACTGGCTGGCCGGAGGGGCTGCCCCTTGAGGAGGAGTTCACCATGCGGCAGGGCTATATCAGCGTGCAGCCCACAGTGCGCATCCGGGAGGAAGCACTGACCGGCGGCAGCACCGACTATATCCTCTGCTTCAAGTCCGCCGGGGGCTTGGCGCGGGAGGAAATCGAGCGCAGCATCGACAAAGACCTGTTTGTGCAGCTGGAGGAAAAGATCATCGGTAAACCCCTGATCAAAAAGGTGCGCCGGAGCTATCGTCTGCCGGACGGCGCGGTGCTGGAGGTGAACCATGTGGACGAGGGCTTGCCCACAGCGTTCTGGTACGCCGAGGTGGAGTACCCCACGGTGGAAGCCGCGCTCAGCTGGCAGCCTGCGGCCTGCGGCCTTGCGGCATACCTCAACGATGAAGTAACGAACCAGCCCGGCCAGAGCATGGGTGCATACTGGGCACAAACCAGAGGATAACACCAACAATACTGTGAAGGGAATGACTGTTTACGAAAAAGAGTAAGCTGAAACTGGAACTCCAGTATAACTCGCCGGTGATCCTTACCTTTTTTCTGCTGTCCATGCTGGTGCTGCTGGCAGACGGCTGGACGAACGGCTGGAGCACCATGAACCTGTTCTGCGTGTACCGCTCTTCGTGGCGGGACCCGCTGGGCTACATCCGGCTGTTCGGCCATGTGCTGGGTCATGCCAACTGGGAGCATTTTCTCAATAATATGCTGCTGCTGTTGGTGGTGGGCCCGCCCATGGAGGAAAAATACGGCAGCATCCCGCTGCTCAAGGGCATTCTGTTCACCGCGCTGGTCACCGGCGTGCTGCAATGCATCCTGTTCCCCCACACGGGGCTGTTGGGTGCGTCCGGCATCGTGTTCATGCTCATCATGCTGTCCTCGCTGGCGGGCTTTTCCGGCGGCATCCCGGTCACTATGCTGCTGGTAGCGGCGCTGTACTTCGGCCAGCAGGTGTACGATATCATCTTTGTGCACGATAACGTGGCAAACTTTATGCACATCGTGGGCGGCTTGTGCGGTACCGCCTTCGGCTATTACTGCGCCCTCCACCGCCGCCCGGCGCGCAGCCGTAAATAAAAAGAGAAGAATTATAGATAAAAACGGGATACCGGAGCGTCTGCGAACGCTCCGGTATCCCGTTTTCACAAGAAAGAAAAATAATGAGTGCGGCAAACTGGAAATTTTCAAATTAGTCTTTGCAAATAACCTTTGAACCTTCACCATCAATTACAATTCCCTGACGGTTGTTAATTGG
>CAKSZF010000145.1 GCA_934525405.1 uncultured Faecalibacterium sp. | reverse complement strand
TTGGGCTCCACGCCCAGAATGATGTTGTCCAGCACGCTGAAGCATTCCACCAGCTTGAAGTGCTGGTGCACCATGCCGATGCCCAGTGCGTTGGCATCGTTGGGGTTGCGGATGGCGACCTCCTTGCCGTTTTTCAGGATCTTGCCCTGTTCCGGCTGATACAGGCCGAACAGCACGCTCATCAGCGTACTTTTGCCCGCACCGTTCTCGCCCAGAAGGGCGTGTACCTCGCCCTTGCGCAGTTGCAGGGTGATATCATCGTTTGCCTTGATACCGGGGAATTCCTTGGTAATGTGGAGCATCTCGATCACATAATCCTCTGCCAATCTGCTCACTCTCCTTTCGTGCCGTAACGACACCTTTTCTATACTACAAACCATTATACCTGATTTTTTGCGGTTTGCACACGGCTTTTTGATTTTTTGTCAAAAAGCACAAGCAAAAGTATTACTTTTGTACAGTCTGCATGATTTCCTACCCGTTTCTCCTACACAGGCATACAAAAAGGGCGGGGTGCCCCTGCATGAGCACCCCGCCCCTATTCACGGGAGTAATTCCGGGAAAGCGATTACTGGATGTAGTTGACCTTGGTGAACTCGCTGACGGTGGGCTTGGTAGCGTCGTCGGAGCTGTTGTCCACAACGAGCTCGCCGGAAGCGATCTTGGTCTTCAGGGTCTCGTACTCGTCCTTGGTGAAGGTCTTGAAGTTCCAGCTGTCATCAGCAGTGGGCAGACCAACGTAGTCGCCGTCCTCCAGACCGAAGTTGCCGTTGGTGGCAGCGATGTTGCTCCACTCGCCGGCCTCGATGTCGCCCAGAGCGGTGCTGACAGACTCAGACAGGCCCTTCATAGCGGAGGTGACGAACGGGTTGTAAGCGTAGCCGTCCTTTTCCACGCCGTTCACGCCGATGTAGTTCTGGTCAACGTCAACGCCCACAACGTAGCCGTTGTTCTTCAGAGCAGCCTCGACAGCGGAGGTGTAGATGCCGCCGCCGCAGGCAAAGACGATCTGGGTGCCGTTGGCATACCAGCCCTCCATACGGGAGGTGATGTTAGCGTCGCCGTAGAACTGGCCGCCGTAGAAGTAGTTGATATCAATGTTGGTGCCCAGCTCCTTTGCAGCAGCGTCAGCGCCCTGCACATAGCCGTAGCCGTAACGGATAACAGCGGGCACAGCCATGCCGCCCAGGAAGCCCAGCTTGTTGTAGCCGTCCTTCACAACGGCGTAGCCTGCCAGATAACCTGCCTGCTCCTCCTTGAAGGTGATGCAGTAGCAGTTGGCGGGGATGCTGTCGGTGCCGATATCGAACTGGGTCACATCGATAGCAATGAACTTGATGTTGGGGTACTGCTCAGCAGCCCATGCCAGAGATGCGCCGTACAGGTAGCCAACGCAGACGATAACATCAGCGCCTTCGTTGACAGCCAGACGGATCATGGTCTCGCGGTCCTCATCGGAAGCATCGGACTCGGGGATGTAGTACTGGCAGTTTTTGCCCATGTAGCCGGAAACAGCAGCCCAGCAAGCCTGGTTGAAGCTCTCATCATCGATCGTGCCGGTATCGCAGGTCAGAGCGACCTTGGCGATCTTCTCAGCGCCGTCTGCTGCGCCGGAAGCGGCGGAAGAGTTGGCAGCTGCGGAGGAAGCAGTGCTGGTGGAGGAAGCGGAAGAACCGCCGCAGGCGGTCAGAGCAGCGGCAGCGGCAGCAGCACCGGCCACAGCCAGAAAATTACGACGAGAAATCTTCATAAGAAACTCTCCTTTATTTTTAAAAAATTGCGTCAAATGAATGAAATGTACACTCTGGCACATTTACTGGCTCAAGTATAGCGGGTGGATGTGACAGATGCAAGCAATTTCCGATTACAAATTCTTTACAAATCCCTTGTATAATTCAGGAAAAAATAATGCTTTTTCACTAATTTTCCCCTGCTTGCGCTGTTTTTTCAAAGAAGAACACTTACTTTCCTTCCACGGCGCTGTTGCCCGCCACGTTAGAGGGGCCAAAGCCGAAGGGCAGCAGTTCGTCCATGCTGCGCTCAATGAAATCCTCCGGGGTCTTTGCCATAATGACGTTCAGCTCCGGCCCGCCGAACTCGAACAATGCCTGACGGCACACCCCGCAGGGCGAGGTGATCTGCCGGTTCACTTCGCCCCGACGGCTGCCCACCACGGCGATATCCGTAAACGAGGTCACGCCCTCAGCTACCGCCTTGAACAGGGCGGTGCGCTCGGCGCAACTGGTGGGGGTAAAGGCGGCGTTCTCCACGTTGCAGCCGGTAAAGATGCGGCCATCCGCAGCGCGCAGTGCAGCGCCCACCATAAAATCACTGTAAGGCACATAGGCCTTTTCCCGTGCGGCCAGTGCCATGCGGATCAGCTGCTGCTTTTCTTCCATGGTCAGTTTTGTCATGCTGTTTCCTCCTTTTATGGGCAAAAACAGCGCGGCTGTGCCTTGGGGCGGCAGCCGCGCTGGAAAATTTATGCGATCAGTACTCTGCGCCCAGAGCGACCTTCATCATATCGGTAAAGCTCTTCTGGCGCTCCTCGGCGGTGGTGATGCCGGGGGCCACAAAGCTGTCCGAGATGGTCAGCAGGCAGGCGGCGTTCTTGCCCAGCACCTGCGCGTTGGCAAACAGAGCAAAGCTTTCCATCTCCACGCACAGGCAGCCATCCTCGTCCCGCAGCTTTTCCCAGTAGGTGGGCTTTGCGTCCGAGGGCTGGCGGTAGAACACATCCGAGGAGTGGATGTTGCCCTCGATCAGGGGAATGCCCTGCTTTGCAGCGGAGGCACGCAGCTTTTCGTTCAAAGCTGCACTGGGCAGGGTGACGTTGCCGGTAAAGCCGCTCTGCACCCGGGCGTAGTTGCTCTCGCTCACAGCGCCGGTAGCCAGCACGGTATCGAACAGCTTAGCCTTTTCGGTATAGCTGCCGGCAGAGCCGATGCGGATGATGTTTTCCACGCCGTAGAAGCTGAACAGCTCGTAGGAGTAGATGCCGATGGAGGGCATCCCCATACCGCTGCCCATCACGCTGATGGGACGGCCTTCGTAGGTGCCGGTAAAGCCCAGCATCCCGCGCACGCCGGTCACCTGCCGGACATCCTGCAAAAAGGTATCGGCAATAAACTTGGCACGCAGGGGGTCACCCGGCATAAGGACTGTCTTGGCGAAATCGCCCATTTCTGCGCTGATGTGAGGGGTAGACATAGATGATCTCTCCTTTTATCTTATTGTAATTTATCGGTTGCGATAGCTGCTGCGGTTGAACACGGTCTGCGGCGAAACGTAAGCGCCGTTGCGCCGGATCTCGAAGTGGCAGTGGTTGCCGCTGGAACGTCCGGTGCTGCC
>CAKSZF010000144.1 GCA_934525405.1 uncultured Faecalibacterium sp. | reverse complement strand
CCCTGATCCAGGGCGTGAAGGACTGTCTGGACGCCCGGGAGCTCATCAAGCTCAAGGTGCTGGAAAACAGCATGTACAACGCCCGCGAGGCCGCTACCAAGCTGGCCGAGGCCACCGGTGCAGACTGCGTGCAGGTCATCGGTTCCAAGTTTGTGCTGTATCTGCAGAAGAAAAAGGACAGCGCCTACGCTGCCCTGCTGAAGTAAGATGAAGATCCTTCTCTATGGCGGCAGCTTCGACCCGCCTCATAACGGCCACCTGAACAACCTGCGTGCAGCGGCAGAGCGTGTGCACCCGGATAAGATCGTGGTGATGCCGGCAGGCACCTCCCCCTTTAAGGAGGGGACGAATGCCTCCGGTGCGCTGCGGCTGGAAATGTGCCGGTGCTTTGCGGCACTGGCGCAGGAGCCCGGGATGCCGCCGCTGCAAGTAAGCGGCTGGGAGGTGGCGCAGGCCGCAGCGGGCAGCCGCAATTATACCGTGCTCACGCTGGAAATGCTTGCGCGTGAAAACCCGGACGCGATACTGTATCTTGCTATTGGCAGCGATATGCTGCTCAGCTTTGAGGGCTGGCACCGCTGGCAGGATATCCTGCGCATTGCGCGGGTGGTGGTCACCAGCCGGGATATCGGCGATGCCCCGGCGCTGCACGCAAAGGCAAAGCAGCTGGACCCGTCGGGCGGACGCATCCTGTTTGCCCCGGTGCAGGCGCTGCCCATGTCCAGCAGCCAGCTGCGGGCCCGGCTTGCCGACGGAGAAGAGTGCGAAGCCGAACTGCCGGAGGAAGTGCGCAGCGTCATCCGGCGGGAGGGACTATACCGGAACACAGAAGGAAGTAGCAGATAAATGGATCTGAAACAGGCAAAAGAGCTTGTGCGCGGTCGCTTGAGCGATAAGCGCTACGAGCATACCATCAATGTGAAAAAAATGGCCGTCAAGCTGGCCAAGCACTACGGCACCGACCCGGAGCAGGCCGCACTGGCGGCGCTTTTGCACGATGCCGCCAAGGAACTGCCCAAGGACGAGATGCGCGCCATCATGCAGGCGCACCCGGAATATGCGCAGGGCGGCGAAGCACGCCCCACGCCGGTGTGGCACGGCATCTGCGCCGCCATTCTGGCGCGTACCGAGTGGGGCGTTACGGACGAAGCCGTGCTCAGCGCCATCGCCTGCCATACCGCAGGCAAGGCGGGCATGACCCAGCTGGACAAGATCCTGTATCTGGCCGATATGACCAGTGCCGAGCGGGACTGGCCGGGGGTGGAAAAGCTGCGCAAGCTGGAAATGAAGGACTTGGACGCCGCCATGCTGGCAGCGCTCAAGCAGACCAACGGCTTTGTGCTGTCCGAGGGCAAGCCCCTTGACCCCGAGAGCAAGGCTGCCTACGAGGATATCTTAGCGCACAGCGGGCAGAATGAATGGTGAAAAGCCGGACGCCGGTTAAAAATGGTTCCGGCCATCCCCGGATAAAACAATTGCAGATTTTGCCGTACCATGCTATACTGAAGGATATGACAGGTCTGCAAGTAAAAAACTCTGCAGAGCAGTGAAAAGCTGGAGGATACAAAAAGCATGAGCCAGACGCCACGCCATATCAATACAGACCGCTCACTCAGCCGCCCGGATCAGGCGGCGCGCGCCCCGCAGGCTGCCCCGGAGCAGAACACCCGCAGCAACGCCGGGGCACAGCACGCCGCCCCGCCCCGCCGCCCGACACAGCCCAATATGAACGGAAACGATGCACCGCGCCGCCGCAAAAAGAAGAAAAAGACCCCGCTGTGGCTGCCCTTTGCCATCGTGATGGGGGTGATCGCCGTGATCTCCGGTGTGGTGGTGTACGGTGTGAGCCTTGTGAACAAGGTGGAGGACAGCATCCGCCCGGCAGAAAGCGCTCCCTCCATCGTGCAGGAGATCCAGACCGCCGAGGAGTACAAGGGCGATGTGGTCAACATTCTGGTCTGCGGCATCGACTTTGAAGAGGGGCGCACTTACAGCGACACCAGTTCCAACGACGGCATGACGGATATGATCCTGTACTGCCAGTTCGATATCAAGGGCGGTGCGCTGCGGATGCTGCAGATCCCCCGCAATACGCTGGTGACCACCCAGAACCGCAAGCTTACCCTCTCCAACGGCAAGACCTATGCCGTTTCCAACTACCAGATCAACTCGGTGGCGCTTTCCAACGGCGGCAGCATTGCCGCGCTGGCAGATGTCATCTACGACCAGTACCACCTGCCCATCGACTACTATGTCACCATTGATATGCAGGCACTGGTGGAAATGGTGGACAACTTCGGCGGCATCGAGGTGTATATCCCCCGGGATATGTCCTACGGTGGCAGTAAGCTGCTGAAGGGCTACCGCAATCTGGACGGTGCCTCGGCAGAGTTCTTTGTGCGCTGCCGCCACGGCGACGGCTACGCAAACTCTGATATCGACCGCTTGAATATGCAGCGCTACTTCTACGCAGGTCTGTTCAAGCGCGCCCGCGCCATGGGCATCACCGATATCCTGAACCAGCTGCCGCTGGTGTTCAAGGACTATATCCACACGGATATGGATATCACCACCATTGCAAAGCTGCTGGCGTCCTTCCTTAAAATTGACAGCTCCAATATCATTCTGGCGCAGACACCGGTATTCATGGGCGTGCCCAACGTGGGCAAGACCGACTCCTTTGCCGGCTACTCCTGCGTGGTGCCGGATGCAGGCTCCATCGCAAACCTGCTCAACCAGTATTTCTGCACCTACACCGGCCCGGTGGAGGTAAGCGAGCTGCACATGGTCACCGACCAGTGGCCCCACGGCAGCGCATCCACCGATGCCAACGTGCAGTATATGGGACGCATCGATAAGGAATCCGACGACGCCATCCTCAGCGGCGATACCGACCTTTCCGGCGCTGTGACCACCGATGGTCAGGCAGCGGGCACCGGACAGTAACAACAGAAAACAAGACCCTGCACATGGTGTGCAGGGATGTTCCGACAGAAGGGAGAAACATATGGATAATTTCAACGACAGCAAGGCGCTTGCCATTGAGATCGCCAAGATTTTGGACAAGAAGAAGGCACAGGATGTGCGGGTGCTCAAGGTGGAAAGTCTGACCGTCCTGACCGATTACTTCGTCATCGCCTCCGGTACCTCCACCACGCAGGTGGCATCTCTGGCCGATGAGGTGGAGTACGAGCTTTCCCAAAAGGGTCTGGAGCCTTACAGCGTTGAGGGTCACGACACCAAGAACTGGGTGCTGCTGGATTACTCCAACGTCATCGTGCACGTCTTTGTGCCCAACAGCCGCGCCTACTATGATCTGGAGCACCTGTGGGCAGACGGCGAGCCGGTGGA
>CAKSZF010000143.1 GCA_934525405.1 uncultured Faecalibacterium sp. | reverse complement strand
AAGATTATACACGATATCCTTCCCAATTGCAATACCAAATTGCAAATTGGTTGCAATTTTATGTTATGGAACGCTGCTGCGTGTAAAAAGCCACCGGCATCTGCACATTTTTGCAGATGCCGGTGGCTTTTAGTATCCTTACCCCTTCAGCGGTACAAAACCCACAAGGTCCTTGACGACCTCGCCGCCGATGATCAGACCGGCCACCGAGGGCACAAAAGCGTTGGAGCCCGGCACTGCACGGCGCACAGTGCACTTGCGCTGGGTGCCCGGGGGACAGATGCAGTGGTTCTTGCAGCTGATGGAGTCATCCTCGATGGGCGTCATGACAGGCTCTTTGGAGTAGACCACCTTCAGGTGCTTGATCTTGCGCTTGCGGCACTCGGTACGCATCACCTTGGCCAGCGGGCAGACCGAGGTCTTGTAGATGTCGGTCACCTCAAAGCGGGTGGGGTCCATCTTGTTGCCTGCGCCCATGGAGCAGATGATGGGGGTGCCCGCCTCCTTGCACTTCATCACCAGCGCCAGCTTGCCGGTAACGGTGTCGATGGCGTCCACCACATAGTCGTACTGGGTAAAATCGAAATCGTCCTGCGTCTCCGGGCCAAAGAAGCACCGGTGGGTGGTCACCTTGATGTTGGGGTCGATATCGTGGATGCGCTGTTCCGCTACATCCACCTTATACTGCCCTACCGTGCTGCGGGTGGCGATGATCTGACGGTTGAGGTTGGTCAGGCAGACCTTATCGTCGTCGATCAGATCCAGTGCGCCCACGCCGCTGCGTGCCAGCGCCTCCACCGTATAGCCGCCCACGCCGCCGATGCCAAACACTGCCACCCGGGCGTGGTGCAGCTTTTCCATAGCCTCTGCACCCAGCAGCAGCTGGGTGCGGGAATATTGATCCTGCATTTTGTTCTCCTTACTTTTCTACGCGGGTGATGGTGCCGCCGCCCAGCACCACATCGCCCTGATACAGCACGGCTGCCTGCCCCGGGGTGGGGGCACGCTGGGGCTGGTCAAATTCCAGCCGGAAGCCGTTTTCTGCGGGGTAAACGGTGGCCTGCTGCTCGGCCTGATGGTACCGGGTGCGGGCGGTGACCCGCAGCGGCTCGGTCAGCGCCGGAATGGCGATCCAGTTCACATCCTCTGCATAAACGATGCGGTCAAATAGTTCGCTTTCTGGCCCGACGGTGACGGTATTGGCCTGCATATCCTTGCCGCAGACGTACACCGGCGCACCCAGTGCGAGGCCAAGCCCCTTGCGCTGCCCCAGCGTGTAGCGCACTGCGCCGCTGTGGGTGCCCACCACCTTGCCGCTCCGATCCAGAAAATCCCCGGCGGGGTAGTGCTTGCCGGTAAACTGCTCCATAAAGCGGGCATAGTCGCCGTCCGGCACAAAGCAGATATCCTGACTGTCGTGCTTTTGGGCGTTGATAAAGCTGTGCTCCTGCGCGATCTTTCGCACCTCGGTCTTGTGCAGCGCACCCAGCGGCAGACGGATATGCGCCAGCTGCTCCTGCGTGAGGTTATACAGCACATAGCTCTGATCCTTGCCCTCGTCCAAGCCCTTTTTCAGCAGCCAGCGGCCGGTGGCTGCGTCCTGTTCCACCCGGGCGTAGTGGCCGGTGACCACATACTCCATGCCGTGTTCCTCCGCCCAGTCCAGCAGGTGGCGGAACTTCATATATTTATTGCAGTCGATGCAGGGGTTGGGGGTACCGCCCATCTCGTAGACGCGGATAAATTTTTCAATGATCTGCGCCCGGAAGTCGGCGGTGAAATCCAGCACCTGATACGGCATATCCAGCGCAAAGGCTACCTCGGCGGCATCCTCGATATCCTTTTCCGAGCAGCAGGTCTGGTAGCCAGACTGTCCCAGCGTTTCGTTGTGGGTAAGCCGCATGGTGATGCCGGTGCAGTCGTAGCCCGCCTGCTGCATCAGGCAGGCCGCCACCGAGCTATCCACGCCGCCGCTCATGGCAATGAGGGCGCGGGGACGGTTTGCAGGGTTCTGAGTGGTCATAGGTTCTCCTTTTATGGGTTCAACATACTAAAGCAGTAGTATAATACTACCGCAGCATAAACCGCTTGTCAAGACGCTATAATTTTCTGCGCCGCAGCCAGCAGCGCCGGTTTTTCGTTGGGGTATTCTGCGCGGATGACGCCGTCCAGCAGCGCTTCCAGCACCCGGCGCAGCGCAGGTCCTGCCGGGATGCCCGCTGCCATCAGGTCGCGGCCATTCACCGCCAGCTGGCTCACCCGGCAGCATACGCCGTCGGCCTCCAGCTGCCGCGCCCGCTGCGCCGCAAGGGCGCAAGCCGGGGCATTCTGCGGGTGCAGCGCCGCGCACAGCGCACACAGCCGCTCCACAGTGCACAGCCCATATCGGCCTAAAAGCTGCCGAATGTGGATATCACCGGGGTGTACAGAAGCTTTCTCCTCGGACACACCTTCCCCCGCCGTTTCCCGCACCAGAACGGCAGTCTCCTCGATGCTGGCATTAGAGCAGCGCAGACGCTTGAGCACCCGGCGGGTACCGGTCTCGCCCAGAGCGCCCAGCAGCGCCGCCCAGCGTACCGGCAGATTTTCCTCTCCCGCCGGGCAGGCATCCACCACCGGCTTTGCGGCAGCAAGCGCCGCCGAGGTCAGCTCCGGCAGTACCACAGCCAGCACAGCGGGTTCCAGATACGCCCCCGGCTGCGGGGCAGCCAGCAGCTTTGCCAGTTCCTCCTGAATGCGCTCGGCAGAGATGCATTCCAAATGCGGTGCCAGCTGCCGCGCCGCCCGGGCTGTGGCTGCATCCAGCGCAAAGCCGAACCTTGCGGCAAAGCGGTACAGCCGCAGGATGCGCAGCGCGTCCTCGGTAAAGCGCTGCTGCGGCTCACCCACCGCCCGCAGCAGACCGTTTTGCAAATCTGCCTGCCCGCCAAAGGGATCTACCAGACCCTCGGCTTCATTATACGCCATAGCGTTGATGGTAAAATCCCGCCGGGCAAGATCCTCCCGCACGTCCGGTACGAACTGCACTGCGTCCGGGTGACGGCCATCGGTATAGCTGCCCTCGGTGCGAAAGGTAGTAGTCTCGTACAGCTGCCCGCCGTATTTGATGGTGACCGTGCCGTGCTGCAACCCGGTGGGGATGCACTGCTCTGCCCCGAACAGTTCCATTACCTGTTGCGGCAGAGCACTGGTGCACAGGTCCCAGTCGTGGGCGGTGCGCCCCAAAAGGCTATCCCGCACGCAGCCGCCCACGGCATAGGCTGCGTAGCCCGCTGCGTGCAGGGCGTCCAGCAGGGCAGCTGCCCCGGGGGCAAGTGTCAGCTTCATTCCTCGTTCTCCTCGTAATGCAGGGTGATGCGTTTGCCGTCAAAGCCGCATTCTGCCGCCG
>CAKSZF010000142.1 GCA_934525405.1 uncultured Faecalibacterium sp. | reverse complement strand
GCCGTTGCCATCCTGCAGCAGCGCGGTGTTCTGGGCGCAGAAAAGGCCGACTACAAGGACGGCCGCCGCCACATCCGCTTCAAGGAGCTTTCTGCGGAGGAAAAGGCCGCGCTAGTCAAGGCGCAGCCCGCCTACGGCCGCGTGATCTGTCGCTGCGAGACCATCACCGAGGGCGAGATTCTGGCAGCCCTCCACAGCGAGGTGCCCGCCAACACCATCGATGGCGTCAAGCGCCGCGCCGGTGCAGGCATGGGCCGCTGTCAGGGCGGCTTCTGTGGCCCCCGCGTGCTGGAGCTTATCAGCCGCGAGCTGGGCATAGACCCCTTGGATATCCTGCAGGACAAGAACGGCTCGAACGTTCTTGTCAGCGAAACAAAGGTAGGAGGAAAGAGCAATGGTTGATCTGGTCATTATCGGCGGCGGCCCTGCGGGTCTTGCTGCTGCCTGCAAGGCATGGGAAAGCGGTCTGCGCGATATCCTCATTCTGGAACGCGATAAGGAGCTGGGCGGCATTCTGAACCAGTGCATCCACAACGGCTTTGGTCTGCACCGCTTTGGCGAGCAGCTGACCGGCCCGGAGTATGCCGGACGCTTTATCGAGATGCTCAAGGACACCGGTATGAAGGTGCAGCTGGACACCATGGTGCTGGAAGTGACCCCGGACAAAAAGGTGCACTGCGTCTCCAAGGAGTACGGCTACCAGATCATCGAAGCCAAGAGCATCGTTCTGGGCATGGGCTGCCGCGAGCGCACCCGTGGTGCCATTGGTACCCCGGGCACCCGCCCTGCCGGTGTGTATACCGCTGGTGCAGCACAGCGCTATGTGAACATGGAAGGCTATCTTGTGGGCAAGCGGGTGCTGATACTCGGCAGCGGCGACATCGGCCTGATCATGGCACGCCGCATGACCCTTGAGGGCGCAAAGGTGCTGGCCTGCGTAGAGGTGATGCCCTACTCCGGCGGCCTGACCCGCAACATCGTGCAGTGCCTGAACGACTTTGACATCCCCCTGTACCTCTCCCACACCATCGTGGATATTCAGGGCAAGAACCGCGTAGAAAAGGCCATCGTGGCTGAGATCGGCCCCGACCGCAAGCCCATCCCCGGCACTGAGATGGAGTTTGATGTGGACACCATTCTGCTAAGCGTGGGTCTGATTCCCGAGAACGAGCTGACCAAACAGGCCGGTATCGAGATGGACCCCCGTACCAAGGGTGCCATCGTGTACGAGAACATGGAGACCAGCATTCCAGGTGTGTTTGCCTGCGGCAACGTGGTGCAGGTGCACGATCTGGTGGACTTTGTTTCCGGCGAAAGCGAGCTGGCCGGTGCAGCCGCTGCCAACTATATCCAGAACGGCCCTGTGGCCGCGGGGCGTGTGCTGACCGTGAAGCCCGGCGCAGACCTTGGCTACACCCTGCCGCAGCGCATCCGTCTGGAAGGCGTGGAAAAGAGCACCAACGTGTCCTTCCGCGTCCGCCGCATCTGCGGCAAGAGCACCATCCTTGTCAAGAGCGGTGACACGGTGATCGCACGCTTCAAACGCGACCGCCTTGCCCCCGGCGAGATGGAGCACATTGCCCTACCCAGAGTGCTGCTGGACAGAGCCCCCGTGGACGAAGTAACCATTGAGATCGAGGAGGCATGAGCGATATGAAAGAAGTAATTTGCACCTGCTGCCCTCAGGGCTGCCATCTGCAGGTGGATGAGGCCAACGACTACAAGGTGACCGGCAATGGCTGCCCCAACGGCATCGCCTACGGCAAGGAAGAGCTGACCCACCCCACCCGCATCATCACCAGCACCGTGCGCGCCGAGGGCTGCCTGCACTCCCGCTGCCCGGTCAAGACCTCCAAGCCCGTGCCCAAGGGACAGATGGCCGAGGTGGTCGCCGCGCTGGACAGCGTGGTGCTGCACGCCCCCATCCATGTGGGTGATGTGGTGCTGACCGACGTCTGCGGCACCGGGGCTGACATTGTGACCTGCCGCGATATGGCATAAGCACTCCCCTTTTTACACAAATAAGCAAAGCAGCCGCTGCATCTTACCGTGCAGCGGCTGCTTTGCGTGTGGGGAAATCCCCTATCTTCAAATTATTCCTTCCGCTGAATATGGCCGGAACGCAGTGCAGGCCATTCGTTTTATCAGCCCTTCAGCGGCATGATGCTCTCCGGGGCGGCACACAGGTACTGCGGCGCGGCGGGTGCTGCCGAGGAAAGACTTTTTTTGCTTACCTTCCACCACAGCTGCGCCGTGCCCTCCGGCGGGGTGCAGATGAGGTTCCAATCAAAGGGATTTTCACTGGTGGAGACCGCCTTTACAGGGATGGCGTTGGGTGCATCGGCGGCGCAGGGCGCAAAGTCGTGGGCACGGATGCCCACAGCGGTGCAGCCCGCCGGGACAGGCAGCGCCAGCCGCAAGGTGGTGTCCCAGCCGTTCAGACGGACGGTGTGGCTGTCCAGCGGAGTGCAGGGCAGAATGTTCTTGCAGCCGGTCAGCCGCGCGACGGCAACGCTCTGCGGGTCGGCAAAAACGGCCTTGGTGCTACCGGCGCGCAGCACCCGTCCTTCGTTCAGCACGATCATTTCTTTGCACAGGCGGTAGGCCTCGTCCCGGTTGTGGGTCACCAGCAGGGCGGTGCCCGCAAAGCTTGCCAGCAGGCTGCCTACCTCGCCCTCGACCTCTTCCCGCAGGTAGCTGTCCAGCGCACTGAAGGGCTCGTCCAGCATCAGAATGCGGGGCTTGCCCACCAGAATGCGTGCCAGCGCGGTGCGCTGCTGCTGCCCGCCGGAAAGCTGGGCAGGGTAGCGTTTGGCAAACGGCTCCAGCCGCATGGCGCGCAGCATTTCGGCGCAGGCGGCGCGGCGGGCAGCAGGGTCTTTTTCCGCCTTCAGACCGCAGAGGATATTCTGTTCTACGGTCATATTGGGGAACAACGCATAGTTCTGGAACAGCAGTCCCACGCCCCGCTGCTGCGGCGGCAGATCGATGTGCTGTGCGCTGTCGAACAGCACCCGCCCGTCCAGCACGATGCTTCCGCAGTCCGGCTTTACGATGCCCGCGATGCACCGCAGGGTCATGCTTTTGCCGCAGCCGGAAGCGCCCAGCAGAGCGGTGGAGGTGTTGCCGGCGGTAAAAGCGGCGCGCAGGGTGAAGCCGTCCAGCTTTTTTTCAATGTTGACTTCAAGGCTCATTTCCGGGCACCCGCTTTCTGTTTTTTCTCCAGCAGGTTCACCGCCAGCAGCACCACCGCCGAAATGGCGATATCCACCAGCACCCACCGCATGGCACCAAGTTCATCGTTGGTGCGCCAGAGCTGGTAGACCGTGGTGGCAATGGTGGCGGTCTTGCCGGGGGTGTAGCCCGCGATCATGCTGGTAGCGCCGTATTC
>CAKSZF010000141.1 GCA_934525405.1 uncultured Faecalibacterium sp. | reverse complement strand
AACTGCTCGTACACCGAGGGCGGCAGCTCCTCACTGCCGCCGTCCGTGGGCAGGGTGGCGTACACATCGTAGCTGCCGGGGCGGGTGTAGGCGGTGTAGCCGCCGCTGCCTATGGCAGCCAGCATCCACTGCCCCCGCACGCTGCCGGTCAGGCGGCGGTCCACCGTCACGCTGCCGTCGGTGTCCAGCGGAATGGCGGCCAGCTGCACCCCGTCACTGCGGCGCAGATACAGCGCCATGGTGCACCCCGCCCACGCTGCAGGCAGGATGAACTGCAGCCGGTCCACCCCCTCGGCGTTCTGCGCGCCAAGGTGCAGCCGGTGCGGCTGGGGCACAAATTCGGTGCCGCCGCACTGCTGCTTGAGGATCTCGATCTCCATGCAAAACCTCCTTTTCTGTTTGCTGTCCCGATTGTACCGCCGGGGGTGCAAAACTATCCAGAGTGTACTAAAAACGTGAAATTTTCTGCTCTTCGGCATTTTGCTAAACGGGGTTTTTGCACCGGAAATGCAGCCCCTTCCACCCTACTGGAATAGGGTAATTCCCCTGTGGGTTTTCCATGCAAAACCCGCGATGTGGGGCAGCTTGTTTTGAGCGCGGCGGCAGCTGCTGCGGCCTTATTTGCAGAGAAAGAAAGCGAAACAAATGTTAAAAATTCATGAACAAATTACCCGCAGAAAAAAGGAAAAAATCAGAAGGAAACTACCTAAAAACCAAAATATCAAAAGAAACACTGTGAAAACTGCACAAAAAACAATGTTACAAATCTAACAAAGTGCAGGACGCAGATTTGACAGATGCTTTACACTCTGGTAAAATACCGTTTGTGCAACGAACGTTGCAGCGTTTAAATTCTATCTGGATGAAGTAAAATGCCGTCCTGCGTGCGGCACGGCATGGGCAGATGCGGCCCGTGCCGGGGCAGTTTTGTGGTCTGCCCAAAGCGAATTCCAACCTGTAATACGGTGCTCCTTCTTTTACCCAAAGAGAGCATCGTATTTGACTGTGAGGCGCTTGTGTTCAAAGCAGCCGCAGTCCGGGCGGCCGGGGTGCCGATGCACTGCCTGCGGCCGCGCCAAATACGACAAAGAGAGGAGTTGTCTCGTATCGCTTCCGTTAAATTGAAGAAAGCAGTTACTGCCGCAAAGCAGGCAGTATCTCCCCGTGTGCTGGCATTTTGTGTCATGGTGGTATGCCTTGTGGCTACCCTTGGCGTCACCGCTGCAAATCTGCGGCTGACCTACGTCACCGACTCCAATGGTGCACGGCAGGTCCTTCTGACCGATGCCGATGCTTCCCCCGCACAGGTCATGCACCTTTCCGGCATCCGCTCTGAAGAGGGCGATGAGGTCTACTACACCGCGTTCAGCGGCAATCTTGCCTCCCTGAACATCGAGCGCGCATTCTCCGTCAGCATCACCGCCGACGGGCAGGAGTACCCGGTCAAGCTGGTGTTCGGCACCGTAGCCGATGCACTGGAGCGCGCCGGTATCACCCTTGAAGGGGACGACTACACCGAGCCGGCGCTGGATCATGTTGTGACCGCCGGCAGCAAGATCGTGGTCCACCGCGTGGACTACGAAGAGCGTGTGGAGACACAGGCTATCCCCTACGACACCCAGTATGTCTACACCAGCCTGTACTTCCGCAACACCGGCCGCACCACTACTATGCAGCACGGCGCAGCCGGTCAGCAGACCGTGACCACCCGCGACCGCTATGTGGACGGCGAGCTGGAGAACAGCACCGTTGTGGATACCACCACCACGGTGGAGCCCACCGACCACGTCATCAAGACCTACGGCGCAGGTGCGCCGGTGTCCCCCCTGACCGGTGCGGACGGCACCACCAACGCCCCCACCTCTTACAGCAAGGTGCTCACCGGCAAGGCCACCGGCTACTATTCCCGTACCGGCAAGGGTTCTTCCGGTCTGGGTCTGGGCTACGGCACCGTGGCTGTGGACCCGGATGTGATCCCCTACGGCACCAAGCTCTACATCACCTCCACCGACGGCAAGTTCGTCTACGGCTACGCCGTAGCCACCGATACCGGCATCGCCGTCCAGAAGGGGCAGATCCTTGTAGACCTGTTCTACGAGACCTACGCTGAAAGCGTCATCAACGGCGCCATTCAGGTCAACGTCTACGTTGTGGGCTGAGCCGTAAACAAAACACAATAACCACTAAAAATCGGAGCACCCTCGGGTGCTCCGATTTTTTTATTTTCACAGGAAGGGACTTTAACCGAAACCCTTCCTTCTTTTTTCGCAACGCTTTCGCTGAAACCGTTTGGCAAATGAGCAGTTTACACGATGTCGAGCTGCAAATTTTGGATGGTATGCCCACAACATACAGAGAAGTCTAGAAAATTTGTGGTAATTGTATTTGAATTTTGGACAAAAAGTCTTGCAAAAATGGTCAAAACCTTTTAATATAAAAGAGTACAAAGCTGCGGAATCCGCTTTCGGCTTCCGCACGGGGAGGAGCAGTCTATGAAACCGACCGAAGAAAAGATTCAGAGCAATACATCGGATCTGCCGGTGTACCTGTTCAAACAGGGCAACAACTGCGAGGCTTATCGCTACTTCGGCGCACATCTGGAAACGCGGGTCGGGGAGTCCGGCGTCGTGTTCCGTGTATGGGCACCGCACGCCGCAGCCATTAGTGTTGTGGGCGACTTCAACAGTTGGAAGCCCGGCAGCCATCCCATGCGCAAGGTGGATGGCGATTCCGTGTGGGAATTGTTCATTCCCGGCATGAAGGAATACGATGTTTATAAATATTGCGTGACCACCCGCGCAGGCGACCTTGTCTACAAAGCCGATCCTTACGCCTTCCACGCCGAGACCCGGCCGTCCAACGGCAGCAAGGTCTACGATCTGTCCGGCTTTGCATGGCACGACGCCGCATGGCAGGCCGCACAGAAAAAGGCGGACGTGATCAACGGCCCGATGAATATCTACGAGATGCACGCCGGCAGCTGGAAGCTGAAGGAGGGCGGCAAGCCCTACAACTACTCCGAGCTGGCGGACGAGCTGATCCCGTACATCAAGGATATGGGCTATACCCATGTAGAGCTGCTGCCGGTGATGGAATATCCGTTTGACGGCAGCTGGGGCTATCAGGTCACCGGCTATTTTGCACCCACCAGCCGCTACGGCACCCCCAAGGACTTTATGGCCTTCGTGGATAAGATGCACGCCGCAGGCATTGGCGTCATCATGGACTGGGTGCCCGCCCACTTCCCCAAAGACCAGTTCGGCCTGTACAATTTTGACGGCGAGGCCTGCTACGAGGACCCCAACCCCAAGCGCGGCGAGCACAAGGAGTGGGGCACCATGGTGTTCGACTTCGGCCGCAACGAGGTGCAGAGCTTCCTCATTTCCAGCGCACTGTACTGGCTGGAGCAGTACCACATCGATGGTCTGCGCGTGGACGCCGTGGCCTCCATGCTGTATCTGGACTACAACCGCAAGCAGGGCGAATGGGAGCCCAATAAGGACGGCGGCAAGGA
>CAKSZF010000140.1 GCA_934525405.1 uncultured Faecalibacterium sp. | reverse complement strand
CTGATGCACCAGACCATCAAGAAGGTCAGCGCAGATATCGAGAGCCTGAAGATGAACACCGCCATTGCCCAGCTGATGACGCTGGTCAACGCCATGTACGACAACGGCGGCGCGACCAAGGCCGAGTTTGAGACGCTGGTGCAGCTGCTGAACCCCTTCGCTCCTCACATGACCGAGGAGCTGTGGGAGAAGCTGGGTCACAGCCACGACGAGCAGCTGGCCTACTATCCTTGGCCTGTCTACGAGGAAGCCAAGTGTGTGGAGGCTGCTGTGGAGATCGCCGTGCAGGTGAACGGCAAGGTGAAGGCACGCCTGAAGGTGCCCGCAGACATCACCGCCGAGGACGCCATTGCCACCGCCAAGGCAGACCCTGCTGTGGCTGCCGCGCTGGAGGGCAAGCAGCTGGTCAAGGAGATCTACGTCAAGGGTCGTCTGGTCAATCTGGCTGCCAAGGGCTGAGAACTGCTGCTCCGCTGAATAAGCGTGAACATATCATCACCCGCAGAGGCAGACCTGGCGCAGGAAACACCCGGGAGCGTCTATTCAAAAATCTTTCAAAATTTTTGCGCAAAAACTTTTAAAAAAAGGTTGACGAACCGGATAAAATGCGCTATACTGTCTACTGTTAGTTACCATGTAACAACGAAATTCCTGCCTCACGGTCCAAGGGAGGGAATAAGATGTCGGAAATTCGTGTTAAAGAGGGCGAGTCGCTGGAAAGCGCACTGCGTCGCTTCAAGCGCAGCACTGCTCGCAGCGGTGTGCTCGCAGAGGTTCGTAAGCGCGAGGCTTACGAGAAGCCGTCTGTTAAGCGCAAGAAGAAGTCCGAAGCAGCCCGCAAGCGCAAGTTCAAGTAATTGATTGCTTGGAATCGCACGTTGCTTTAGATTTTAAACGCGTTGCTAACGCCGATGTAGGGGAGCCTGTTTATGCAGGTTCCCCTATTTTCATTTTAAAGCCGCTTTGCGCAGGGCAGACTGAGAGGGTCTATTTATGCTCATTACCCCCGAATATGTTTTTAAGGACGTTACCCATATCACACCAGAATGGCTTGCCGCCAAGGGTATTACGGCTCTGGTGCTGGATATCGACAACACCCTGACCGCAGACCGCAGTCAGGAATTGCCGGAGGAGGTCGCCGCGTGGCTTGCCGCCATGCGCAAGGCCGGGGTAAAGCTGACCATCGTCTCCAACGGTGCAGAAAAGCGGGTGCGCCCCTTTGCGGAAAAGCTGGGCCTTGCCTACCTGTACCGCGCCGCCAAGCCCCTGCCTTTTGCGCTGATGGTGGCGCAGCACCGCATGGGGGTGAAGCACCGCCAGATGGCCATGGTGGGCGACCAGCTTTACGCCGACCGCATGGTGGCGGCGCTGTACGGCATCCCCGGGCTGATGGTCATCCCCCGCGGGCCGGACTTGGGCGCGCAGGTCATCCTCAAGCGCAAGTGGGAAAAGAAGCACTGGAAAAAGTACTATGACCGGGGAGGTAAGACCCTGTGAGAGAGACTTGGAACATCCGGTTCGGCACTGCAGGCACCAGTGACAGCTTTGCCGCCCAAGGCTACAAAAGCAGCTTGGACGTGCCGGAGTACACCGCCAAAATGGGGCTGAACGCCTTTGAGTACCAGTGCGGGCGCGGGGTGCGTCTGGGGCTGGATAAGGCCGCCCGCATGGCTGCCCTTGCCGCGGAGCGGGACATCCTGTTCAGCGTCCACGCACCTTATTATATCAGTATGTCCAGTCTGGAAGAGGACAAGCGGCTGAACAGCATCCAGTACCTGCTGCAAAGCGCGGCGGTGTGCCGGGCACTGGGCGGCAGACGCATCATCTTCCATTCCGGCAGCTGCGGCAAGCAGAGCCGGGAGGCGGCGCTGGAAAAGGCGCTGGATACCATGCGCCGCGCCGTGGCAGCGCTGGACGAGGCAGGCTTTGGAGATATGACCCTGTGCCCGGAGACCATGGGCAAGGTGGGGCAGCTGGGCACGCTGGACGAGGTGCTGGCGCTGTGCGGCGTGGACAGCCGCATCACCCCCTGCATCGACTTTGGCCACCTGAACGCCCGCACGCTGGGCGGCATCCAGACCAAGGCGGACTATGCCGCCATTCTGGACCGCATGGCTGAGGTGCTGGGCGATGACCGCGCCCGGCAGTTCCATGTGCATTTTTCCCGCATCGAGTACTCGGCGGGCGGCGAAAAGCGCCACTGGACTTTTGCCGATACTCAGTTCGGCCCGGAGCCTCAGCCCCTGATGGAGCTGCTGGCAGAGCGTCAGCTGACCCCGGTAGTCATCTGTGAGAGTGCGGGCACACAGGCCGAGGACGCGCAGACGATGCAGCAAATGTACCGCGCAGCGCGGAATGTGTAAAAAATTTTGTGTTTTTATCGTCTTTTTTGCCCAAACCCCTTGCCAAACAGGGGCAGATTGGGTAAAATAAATAGAGATATGCGTTAAGCATCTGAGATTAAATTTATGGAGGAATTCCTATGATTTCTGCAGGCGAGTTTCGCAATGGCGTGACCTTTGAGCAGGACGGCCAGGTTCTTCAGGTCGTTGAGTTCCAGCACGTCAAGCCCGGCAAGGGCGCTGCCTTTGTCCGTACCAAGACCAAGAACGTCATCACCGGCTCTGTGGTCGAGACCAGCTACAACCCCACCGCAAAGTTCCCGCAGGCTTTCATCGAGCGTAAGGACGTGACCTACAGCTACGAGGATGGCGACCTGTACCACTTCATGGACAACGAGACCTACGATGACATCCCCGTCAACGCAGCCGATGTGCCCGATAACTTCAAGTTCTGCAAGGAGAACGAGCTGTGCAAGCTGCTGAGCTACAAGGGCAAGGTGTTCAGCGTCGAGATCCCCAACTTCATCGAGCTGGAAGTCACCCAGACCGAGCCGGGTGTCAAGGGCAACACTGCTACCAACACCCTGAAGCCCGCTACCGTTGAGACCGGCGCCGAGATCCGCGTGCCTCTGTTCATCAACGAGGGCGATCACATCCGCATCGATACCCGCACCGGCGAGTATATGGAGCGCGTCTGATCATTTGTCGCATACCGGGCAGCGGGCAACCGTTTGCCCGGTTTTGTATTACAAATAAGGAGGGCATTTCAGATGGAACTGAACAAGAAAGCAGCCTACCTGCAGGGCTTAGTGGACGGTCTGGGCGTGGATGAGAGCACCAAAGAGGGCAAGATCATCAAGGCCATGGCCGCGCTGCTGGGCGAGATGGCCGATGCCATTGCCGCCATGGACGAGGATTTGACCCATGCCTACGACCAGATCAATGATCTGAGCGAGGAGCTGGAGGATCTGGAAGCCGACCTGTACGAGGACGAGGATGCCGAGGACGAGGACGACGACGCAGCCGACGAGGATGAGGATGCGGGAGATGACGACATCGCCAGTGAGCCCTTCTATGAGGTAGCCTGCCCCGCCTGCGGCGAGACCGTCTACGTCAGCGAGGATGATCTGGATGCAGGCGAAGCCAACTGCGCCCACTGCGGTGTGACCTTTGAGGTCGCACTGGAAGGCGA
>CAKSZF010000139.1 GCA_934525405.1 uncultured Faecalibacterium sp. | reverse complement strand
GGTGCGCCGCGCTCCCTGATCCGGGTGGTGCTGCAAAAATTGCAGGAAAACGGGCTGGTGCGCATCGTGCCCTACAAGGGCACCACCGTCACCCGGCTGAACCGGCGCATCGTGGACGAGCTGATCTACGAGCGCACCGCCGTGGAGGGGCGCATTCTGCGAGACTTTGCCCCCATCGCCACCCCGGCGCAGCGTGCGCAGATCCGCGCGCGGGTGGACGCCTACGAGGCCCTTGTCCGCGCCGAGAACCCGGACTTCAACAAGCTGTACGAGATGGACTGCCGCCTGCACGAAACGTGGTTTGCCGCCATGGACAAGATGTACCTGTGGAGCACCTTACAGAACGCCCACGCCGATTACAGCCGGTTCCGTATGCTGGACACCATGACCACCGGCGGGCTGGACGAGGTGATCGCCGACCACCGCAACCTGCTGAACGCCATCGAGCGGTGCGACCTTGCCGCCTTTGAGCCGCTGGTGGAGCGGCACCTGTACGGCGGCATCCGCCGCCTTGGCAGCAAGCTGACCGAGGAATACGCCGACTTTTTTGAGCCGGAGACCGTGAAATAATGCAAAATTGTTCCACGGGGAACAAAGACAAACCCTCTCAGTCACGCCTTACGGCGTGCCAGCTCCCCCGAATGGGGGAGCTTTTTGCATCTTCCGGTCAGCGCAAATAAAGCTCCCCCTTCGGGGGAGCTGGCTGCGACCATCGGGAGCAGACTGAGAGGGTTGGCTCCCTCTCCGAGGGAGCTGTCGCGGCGCACGCCGCGACTGAGGGAGTTAAAGCACAAGCCCGGAGCATCCGCAGACGCTCCGGGCTTGTTATATTCAGAACACTCCGGTGATGAAGATTTCCAGTCCGATGCCAATGAGGATGACGCCGCCCAGAATATTGGCCTTGCCGGAAAGCTGTGTGCCGAACTTTTTGCCGATGCGCAGACCCGCCATGCAGAGGAAGAAGGTGACCACCGCAATGATGATGGCGGCGGTCAGTGCCATCAGCCAGCCGTATTCCGAGATGGTGAAGCCCACCGAGAGGGCGTCAATGCTGGTAGCCACGCCCTGCATGAACAGTGCCCCGGCGCTGAGTTCTGCCGCCTCCTCGGCTTCTTCGCCGTGGACGCCGTCCAGCAGCATCTTGCCGCCGATGTAGCCCAGCAGTGCCAGCGCGATCCACGGGATCAGGCTTTCAAAGGACGAGAACAGCTCCACGATGGTATGCACGCACACCCAGCCGATCATGGGCATTGCCGCCTGAAAAATGCCGAAGGTGCCCGCAATTTTGCACATGGTGCCCTTGTTCATTTTAGGGTCGTGCAGGCCGTTTGCCATGGACACCGAAAACGCATCCATCGCAAGCCCCACGCCCAGCAAAACGCTGTTGAGAAAAAACACAAAACTCCATTCCATTCTGTCTGCCTCCTGTTTGTTGACCGTAATCCAAACCAAAACAAAACCCGGCCCCGGGCGCGTTGTACGTCCGGGACCGGGTGATTTTTTGAGATCCACTCCATGTGCACGGGCGCAGCAAACACGCACCAAAACACATGAGTCTCGCAAATGAAAGCAAGCCAGACCTGAAACAGTCATTATGTTGACTTGCTGCGCTCTGCAAAGCGCCTGCTACTCCCCCACGGGTATTGTGATTTTGTTTATTCTAGCACAGTTTTAAGGGGAAGTCCAGACAAACCTGACGGTGAAACGATTTTGAATTTCGCGTTTGTCGCGGGAGAGAAAACTCCCTCAGACAAAACCTAACGGTTTTGCCAGCTCCCTCGGAGAGGGAGCCTCTGGCGCGCCCGCAAACTTTGCGCTTGAGCCGGAAACTGTCCCACTATGCCAAAGGCCCCATCCCAGAGGGGGCTGTCTGCGACCAACGGGAGCAGACTGGGGGAGTTCACTTTGCCGTAAGCAGACGCTTTCCCCTCAGCGCCTTATTCCTTCTCCTCGGGGTCTGCCTCCGGGGCTTCGGTGGCGGCGGCTGCGTCGGCGGCTTCCATCTCGGCCAGCTGCTCGGCGGTGGGCTCAGCATCAGCCTCAGAAGTATCGATCTTCTCGGTCTGTGCCTCGTCGTCGTGGTCGGTGCGTGCCAGCACCATCACCTTGTCGTTTTCGCCCAGACGCATCACCCGCACGCCGGAGCCGTAGCGGCTCTGCAGCGGGATCTCGTTGGCGTGCAGACGGATGATGATGCCCTCCTGACTGCTCAGCAGCACGTCATCCACATCGTCCACGATCTTCACGGCGGCAACCTTGTCGCGGCTCACATCGTAGTTGCGGATGCCCTTGCCGCCGCGGGCGGTGATGCGGTAGGTGTCGATATCGGAGCGGCGTCCCTTGCCGTTCTCGGTCACGGTCAGCACCGTGCCGCCCTCGCGGCAGATGCACACGCCGACGACCTCATCGCCCTCCGCCAGACGGATGGCGCGCACGCCGTGGCCGTTACGACCCATCGGGCGGGCATCCTCCTCGTTGAAGCGGATGGCCTGACCGTTGCGGGTGGCAACGATGAGCATATCGTGGCCGGAGGTCAGGCGGGTCCATGCCAGCGCATCGCCCTCGTTCAGAGCAATGCCGATCAAGCCGCTCTTGCGGATGTTGGCGTACTGCTCCAGCGGGGTGCGCTTGATCAGACCCTGCTTTGTGACCATAGTCACATAGCCGCCCGACTGCTCAGCGTCCTTGCTCTGGCAGATCATGTTGGTCACCTTTTCGCCTTCTGCCAGCTGCAGCAGGTTGACGATGTTCATACCCTTGCTGGTGCGGCTGCCCTCGGCGATGGTGTAGCCCTTGATGCGGAACAGGCGGCCCCGGTCAGTGACAAAGAGCACATAGTCGTGGGTAGAGCCTACGAACATCTCCTGCACGATATCCTCTTCCTTGCGGGTCATGCCGGAGATGCCGCGTCCGCCGCGGCGCTGTGCCTGATAGGTGGCCTTGAGCTGACGCTTGATATAACCGGCCTCGGTCAGGGTGTAGACGCACTGCTCCTCGGCGATCAGATCCTCGATATCCACCTCACCGGTCACGGACTGGATCTCGGTGCGGCGCTCGTCGCCGAAGCGCTTCTTCATTTCCAGCAGCTCGTCCTTGACGATGGCAAGCACCCGGGCGTCATCGGCCAGAATAGCTTCCCAGTCCTCGATCTTGGCGTGCAGACCGGCCAGCTCTTCCTCGATCTTCAAGATTTCCAGACCAGCCAGACGACCCAGCTGCAATTTAACGATGGCGTCTGCCTGCGGGTCATCAAAGCCGAACTGCTCCATGATGGCAGCTTTGGCTTCTGCCATACCGCCCTTGCAGGCGCGGATGGTGGCGATCAGCTCGTCCACGATATCGGTAGCCTTTTTCAGACCTTCCAGAATGTGGGCGCGCTCCTTGGCCTTTTTCAGGTCGTACTGGGTGCGGCGGCGCACCACTTCGTCCTGAAACTCCACATACTTCTGCAGCATCTGCTTCAGGGTGAGCACCTTGGGCACTTTATGGTCGATGGCCAGCATAATAACGCCCACGGTGTCCTGCAGCTGGGTGTACTGGTACAGCTGGTTCAGGATGACCTGTGCATTGGCGTCCTTGCGGAT
>CAKSZF010000138.1 GCA_934525405.1 uncultured Faecalibacterium sp. | reverse complement strand
ATCAGCTTTGCGGTGGGCACATCGCAGATGTCAGACAGGGCGATCCAGTCGCCGAAGGAGGACATGCGGTCTGCGCCGCGGGCGCGTGCGTAGGCGCAAGCCAGCGAGGAGAGCTCGGTCTCCGGGGCAATGTGGTACATCCGGCGCTCCACCTCGGTCAGGGGCAGACCCAGTGCTGCACCCGCCGGGGAAACGTGCTTGAAGGAGGCCGCTGCGGGCAGACCGCAGGCGGTTTTCAGTTCCTTGACCAGCTGGATGGAGTTGAGGGCATCCAGAAAGTTGATGTAGCCGGGCTTGCCGTTCAGCACGGTAACAGGCAGGTCGGAGCCATCCTCCATATAAATGCGGCTGGGCTTCTGGTTGGGGTTGCAGCCGTACTTCAGTGCGAGTTCATTCATTGGTGCATCCTCCTTATATCCTAAGGTTTACTCTTATTCTTCCTCGGCGTCAAGCTTTTTGAGCAGTTCCAGCTCCTCGGGCAGCAGCTCCGGCTCTTCGGGGTCGTCAAGGTCGCTGCACACCGGATCATATTTATTAAAGATCATATCGCCGCTCTCACCGGTTTCCAGATCAATGACCCGGGCAAACAGGCTCACCTTGTTGTCCATGTTCAGGCTGCTCCACATATCGTGGGCAAAATCACCGATGGTGCGGGGGCAGGCAAAGCGCAAAGGCTCACCCTCAAAGCTGGGGATGGGGTTGCCGTTGTGCTTGTAGGTGCTGATGAAGTGACCCTCGCCTGCAACGGGCTGGGGATAATCAAAGAAATAGCGCTGCACGCTGTCGCCGTTGCCGTCGGCAGACTTGAGGATGCTCATCTGGTAGCTGCCGTCGGCGTACACCACAGCAGAGATGCGGGGGGTGTAGTTGGGGCCGTCCGGCTCAAAGGTGCGGGTGCGCAGGGCGTCGGCAAAGCTCTTGCCCTGGCTCATCAGGTCGTAGATGGTATCGGTCTGGTCGCCGTTGGTCACAATGTGGGTCTTGCCAAGGGTCAGCACCGGGTTGTAAATGATCAGGCTGGGGTCCTCCAGCTTTGCGGGGTCAGCTGCCACGGTGCAGATGCCGCCGCGCTCAGGCACGGGGTCAAACACGCGGTTGCGGCTGTTCTCGCTGCGTCCCATGATAAAGTAGCCGATAAACATCTGCCGTCCATCCGGTGCCATTGCCACAGCAATGCCGCGGCCGGGGTACTCGTTGGAGGCCAGATACTCGTTCAGGTTGATCTTTTCCATTGTTGTTCTCCTATTTACGGAACTCCCCCAGTCGCCTGCGGCGACAGCCCCCTCGGGGAGGGGGCCTTAAGCCTCCCTCCTTGAGGGAGGTGGCACGCCGTCAGGCGTGACAGAAGGAGTTTTTACTCCACTTCACCGTTACAGATCATAGCCACCGCCTTGGGCAGCAGCTTCCATTCCGCCTGTTCCATCACCCGCTTCTGCAGCACCTCGGGGGTGTCGCCGGGCAGGATGTCCACGGCCTTTTGCAGCAGGATGGGCCCGCCGTCGCACTCTTCGTTCACAAAGTGAACGGTAGCGCCGGTCACCTTACAGCCACGAGCCAGTGCAGCCTCATGGGGGCGCAGGCCGTACATACCCGGCCCGCAGAAAGAGGGGATCAGCGCGGGGTGCACATTCAGGATGCGGCGCGGATAAGCTGCAATGACGCTGGGGCCCAGCACAGACAGAAAGCCCGCCAGCACCACCAGATCAATCTTGTGCGCCCGCAGCGTTTCCAGCAGCGCAGCGTCAAATTCCTCGCTGGTGGCGTAGTCCTTGCGGCGCACCACACAGCCTTCCACACCGGCCTTTGCAGCGCGTTCCAGCGCAAAGACGCCGGGCTTGGAGGCCACTACCAGCGTGATTTTACCATTGGGGTTCTCGCCCCGGGCCTCGCTGTCCAGCAGCGCCTGCAGATTGGTGCCGCCGCCGGACACTAACACGGCAATGTTCAGCACAGCTCCACGCCCTCACCTTCTGCGATGACGCCCAGACGGTAAGCCTCCGGCTCGCCGTTGGCGTGCAGGATCTCCAGTGCCTTATCGGCCTGCTCGGCGGGCACGGTGAGCACCATGCCCACGCCCATGTTGAAGGTGTTGAACATATCGTGCTCGGAGATGCCGCCCACCTTCTGCATCAGGTGGAACAGAGCCGGGGTGCGCACATCTGCCTTGTTGATGCGGGCGCAGCAGCCCTTCTTCAGGCTGCGGGGGATATTCTCGTAGAAGCCGCCGCCGGTGATGTGGGAGATGCCCTTGACCTGCACCTCTTCCAGCACCTTCAGCACGGGCTTGACGTAGATCTTGGTGGGAGCCAGCAGCGCCTCGCCAAGGGTCTTGCCGCCCAGCTCGGCGGGGGTGGAGAACAGCACATCGGGGTCGGCGTCGATGTTGAACACCTTGCGCACCAGCGAGAAACCGTTGGAGTGCACACCGGTGGAAGGCAGGGCGAGGATCACATCACCGGCTGCCATGGTCTCGTTGTTCAGGATCTTTTCCTTGTCCACAACGCCCACGGTGAAACCGGCCAGATCGTACTC
Source organism: uncultured Faecalibacterium sp. (assembly GCA_934525405.1). Taxonomy (GTDB): domain Bacteria; phylum Bacillota; class Clostridia; order Oscillospirales; family Ruminococcaceae; genus Faecalibacterium. Next base: position 1,105 of record CAKSZF010000138.1, on the reverse strand, counting down.
GTCCTCCGGCATCATGCCCGGGTGCTCGGCAGTCTCGCCGCCCACCAGAGCGCAATCGGCCTGCACGCAGCCCTCGGCCACGCCCTTGACGATGTTGGCGATCTTTTCCGGCACGTTGCGGCCGCAGGCGATGTAATCCAGGAACACCAGCGGCTTTGCACCGGCGCAGATGACATCGTTGACGCACATGGCCACGCAGTCGATGCCGATGGTATCGTGCTTATCCATGATCATGGCGACCTTCAGCTTAGTGCCCACACCATCGGTGCCGGAGATCAGCACCGGGTGCTTGTAGCCGGTGCAGTCCAGCTCAAACAGGCCGCCAAAGCCGCCCAAGCCGCCGATGCAGTGCTCGTTCATGGTACGGGCGACATACTGCTTCATCAGCTCCACAGAGCGGTAACCGGCGGTAATGTCCACGCCTGCTGCGGCGTAGCTTTCAGAATAGCTCTTTTCCATGTTCTTACTCTCCTAACTTTTTGGCGTCCTTGGGACGGTCGTTCAGGTGACGGTCGTGAATATCGGTAGAAAGCACACTTTCCGGCTCTACGGCATACTCGCCGGTAAAGCAGGCGGTGCAGAAACCGCATTTTGCGTTTTTGGCAAGCTGGACAACGTGCTCGTTAGACAAATAGCCCAGCGTATCGGCGCCGATGACCTCGTTGATCTGCTCCAGCGTGCGGCCGGTGGCCACCAGCAGCTTCTGATCCGGGATATCGGTGCCAAAGTAGCACGGATACTTGAAGGGAGGCGCAGAGACCATAAAGTGCACCTCGGCAGCACCGGCATCCCGCAGCAGCTTGATGATGCGGGCAGAGGTGGTGCCGCGCACGATGGAGTCATCCACCAGCACCACGCGCTTGCCCTTGACGGTGCTGGACACCACGTTCAGCTTGATGCGCACGCTGTTCTCGCGCTGCTTCTGGCTGCCCTGAATGAAGGTGCGGCCGATGTATTTGTTCTTGATGAAGCCGATGCCATAGGGGATGCCGCTCTCCTGCGAGTAGCCCAGCGCTGCATCCAAGCCGGAATCCGGCACGCCGATGACCACATCGGCCTCCACGGGGTGCTCCTGTGCAAGGAAGCGGCCTGCCTGCTTGCGGGC
>CAKSZF010000137.1 GCA_934525405.1 uncultured Faecalibacterium sp. | reverse complement strand
CTGGGGCAGCCCATGCAGCCGCAGCAGCTGGCAGCCGTGCGCCTTGCCATGGCGCTGTACGGCGGCAGCGTGACCAGCCGCCTGTTCCTCAATGTGCGGGAGCGGGATCATCTGTGCTACTACTGCTCCTCCTCCTTCCAAAGCTTTACCGGCAGCATGGCGGTGAACAGCGGCGTGGAGCACGCCGATGCCGCCCGCGCAGAGCAGGCGATTCTGAAGGAACTTGCAGACCTGTGCACCGGGCCTATCACCGACGAGGAATTTGAGGACTGCCGCCGAGGCTTGCTCAGCGGCATGAACGGGGTAGAGGACAGCCTTGGCGGCATCGAAAGCTGGTACTACATCGAGGTGCTGCGCGCCGGTGCCAACAGCGCTGCGCCCATCCAGAGCCCGGAGCAGGCGCGGAATGCCCTGCGCGCCGTGACCAAGGACGAGGTGCGGGATATCCTGCGCCGCCTGACCCTCTCGGTCAGCTATTTGCTTACAAAGGAGGATACTGCCCATGCCGCAGAATAACCAGACCCTGCTGGAAAAGACCGTGGCCGACCAGTGGCAGACCCTGCCCTCCGGCCTGACGGTGCTGGTGCGCCCCATGCCGGGCTATTCCAGCACGCACGTCATTTATGCTACCAAGTTTGGCTCTATTGACCGGGACTTCTGCCTGAATGGGCAAGCGGTGCATCTGCCGGCGGGCGTGGCGCATTTTCTGGAGCACAAGATGTTCGAGGACGAGGACGGCGACGCCTTTGCCAAATACGCAAAGACCGGTGCCAACGCCAACGCCTTTACCAGCTTTGACCGCACCTGCTACCTGTTCACTGCCACCCAGCAGCTGGACGAAAGTCTGGACGTGCTGCTGGGTATGGTAGGCCACCCCTACTTTACCGAGCAGACCATCGCCAAGGAGCAGGGCATCATCGGGCAGGAGATCAAAATGTACGATGACAGCCCGGACTGGCGGCTCATCACCGGCCTGTTCGAGTGCCTGTACCACAGCCACCCCATCCGCAGCGATATCGCGGGCACGGTGGAGAGCATTGCCGAGATTACGCCCGCCATGCTGTACGACAGCTGCAAGGCCTTTTATGCCCCGGGCAATATGGTGCTGGCTGCGGCCGGCAACACCACCATGGAGCAGATCCTTGCCGCCTGTGAACGGCACGGCCTAATGGAGCCCTGCCCGGCAGAAAAAGTGCAGCGGCTGTGGGCATCGGAGCCCATGACCCTTGCCGCCACGGAAAAAACGCTGACCATGCCGGTCTCCAAGCCCTGCTTCGGCGTGGGCTTTAAGGAAGAGCCGCTGCCTGCGGACGATTTACGCACCGAGGCACTGTACGACCTTGTGCTCAGCTGCATCGTGGGCGGGATGTCGCCGCTGTACCGTCGCCTGTACGACGAAGGTCTTGTGAACCCCGGCTTTGGCGGCGAGGTGCTGCGGGTGGACGGCTGCTGCTGCATCCTGTTCACCGGCGAAAGCGATGTGCCGGACACCGTGCGCCAGCTGCTGCTGGACGAGATCGCCCGGGTGCGCGCCGCCGGTGTGGATAGGGAAGTGTTTACCCTGTGCAAGAACGAAAAATACGGTCAGCTGATCGAAAATCTGGAAAACGTGGAGGACTCGGCCAGCCAGATGGCAGACTTTGCCCTCAGCGGCCAGACGGTGGCGCAGCAGATCTCCATGCTGGCCGGGCTGACCGCAGAGGATGCGGACGCTGCCCTGCAGCACATTCTGTGCACCGACCGCATGGCCACCATGTACATCCTGCCGGATGGCACGGCTCAGGCGGCAGAAGAGGACGAGGAGGAAGAAGAATGACAAATCTGGTACAGTTCCCGGGTCTGGGACTGAGTTTTCACCTGAACCGCGTGGCCTTTACCATCGGCGGGGTCAGTATCTACTGGTACGGCGTGTGCATTGCGGTGGGTCTGTGTCTGGCACTGGTCTTTGCCTTCCGGCATAGTCTGGAATTTGGCGTAGACCCGGACAGCATGGTGGATGTCATCCTTATCGGTGTGGTGCTGGGCATCATCAGCGCCCGCGCCTACTATGTGGCTATGGCACCTTTTAAATACGAGAGCATCTGGGAGATGATCGCCATCCGCGATGGCGGCCTTGCCATCTACGGCGGCGTCATCGGAGGCTTTTTGTTCGGCGGTCTGGCCTGCAAGTGGCGGGGCGTGCCGGTGCTGCCCATGTTCGACCTGACCGCTATGGGCTTTCTCATCGGGCAGGGCTGCGGCCGCTGGGGCAACTTTTTCAATCAGGAGGCCTTTGGCTGCAACACCACCCTGCCGTGGGGTATGTACAGCGAGGCCACTCGCGCTTACCTGATGAGCAGCACGGTCACGGTACCCAAGGGCGTGGTCATCGACCCCAACCTGCCGGTGCATCCCACCTTTTTGTACGAGAGCATCTGGTGCTTTGTGGGCTTTTTCCTGCTGTTCCGCTACATCAAAAAACGCAAGTTCAACGGCGATATCACCCTGCGGTATCTGATCTGGTACGGCGCAGGCCGTTTCTGGATCGAGGGTCTGCGTACCGACAGCCTGATGCTGGTGCCCTCCATCGGGCTGCGGGCATCCCAGCTGGTGGCAGGCATCGCCGTGGTGGCGGGCATTGCGGCAGAGGTGTACTTTACCCGCAAGCTCAAGGACAAGCCTCTGCTGGTGCCGCTGGCGATGAACGCAGAGAACAAGGCGGCTCAAAAGAAGCTGGACGGCCCCATTGCCTTTGCAGGCAAGGACACCCAGCTGCTGGCCTCCAGCCCGCGCAAGCTGTTTTTAGAAAAGACTGAGGCCTACAATGCGCAGGTAAAAGCCGCCATAGAACAGGCCGGGCAGAAAAAAACGTAAAAAATTTGCGCAAAAGGGGAAATTTCCTCTTGCAATCCGGCTTGGTTTTTGCTATAATATTCTAGCCGCATGGTGTGGGCGCCTGAAATGGCCCGCTGTAAGGGCCTGCCTTTACGACCAGCGAGTACAACGAAAAGGAATGAACAAAATGTACGCAATCATTGTTACCGGCGGTAAGCAGTACCGCGTGGAGCAGGGCGACATCGTCTACATCGAAAAGCTGGACGTTGAGGCCGACTCCGAAGTGAAGTTTGATCAGGTTCTCGCTATTGGCGAGGAGGGTTCTGTGAAGGTTGGCGCTCCTGTTGTTGAGGGTGCTACCGTTTCTGCCAAGGTCATCAAGAATGGCAAGGGCAAGAAGCTGAACATCATCACCTATCGCGCAAAGAAGCACAGTGCTCGCCGTATGGGCCATCGTCAGCCCTTCACCAAGGTTGAGATCACTGCGATCAACGGCTAAGGAGGTAAATTACAATGGCACATAAAAAGGGCGTAGGCAGCACCAAGAACGGCCGCGATTCCGCAGCACAGCGTCTGGGCACCAAGCGTGCAGACGGTCAGTTCGTTCTGGCCGGCAACATCCTGGTTCGTCAGCGTGGCACCCACATCATGCCGGGTGAGAACGTTGGCAAGGGCAGCGATGACACCCTGTTTGCTCTGGTGGACGGCACCGTCCGTTTCGAGCGCGTGGGCAAGAGCGGCAAGAAGTGCAGCGTTAAGCAGTAACTTCTTTCTGAATAACTGCAATCGTAGAGCCGGACCCTCGTGGCCCGGCTCTTTTTGATGAA
>CAKSZF010000136.1 GCA_934525405.1 uncultured Faecalibacterium sp. | reverse complement strand
AAAAGAATAGGAGCTAGTATGATCTTAAGCATGACCGGTTTCGGCAGGGGGACTGCCGTGCTCAATGGCCGCGAGATCACTGTGGAACTGCGCAGCGTGAACTCCCGCTATTTCGAGTATTCCTCCCGCATCCCGCGCACCTGCAGTTCTCTGGACAGCCGCCTGAAAAAACAGCTCAACCAGCGGATCTCCCGCGGCAAGGTAGAGCTTAGCATGACCGTGCAGAACGTGGACGCGGCAGATACCGTGGTCGCCGTCAACATGGAGCTTGCCCGCAGCTATCAGCAGGCCATGCGGGACTTGTCCGAGCAGCTGGGGGTCAAAAATGATGTGTCCACCGCCGTTCTGACCCGCTTCCCGGATGTGCTGACCACCCGCCACGCCGATGTGGACGAGGAGCAGCTGTGGCAGGATGTGTCTGCCGTTACCGCGCAGGCGCTGGATCGCTTTGTGGAGATGCGTGCCGCCGAGGGTGCCAAGATGAAGGCAGACGTGGAAAGCCGTCTTGTGTTTCTGGAGGAGTGCGTCGGCAAGGTGGAAGCTTTGAGTGCAGGCCGGGTAGAGAACTACACCAACCGCCTGTACGAGAAACTCAAGGTCATCCTGCAGGATCGGGACATTGACGATGCCCGTGTGCTGACCGAGGCCGCCATCTTTGGCGATAAGACCGCCGTGGATGAAGAAACTGTCCGTCTGCGCAGCCATATTGCACAGTACCGCGATATCCTGCAGCTGGACGAACCTGTGGGCCGCAAGCTGGATTTCCTGACGCAGGAGTTGAACCGTGAGACCAATACCATTGGTTCAAAGTGTCAGGATCTGGATATCACCCGCATCGTGGTGGATATGAAGGCGGAGATCGAAAAAATCCGCGAGCAGATCCAGAATCTGGAATAATATGTTGTGGAGGAGCCTATGAAACTCATCAACATCGGCTTTGGCAATATGGTCAGTGCAGGGCGCGTGGTGGCAGTCGTCAGCCCGGACTCTGCACCGGTCAAGCGTCTGGTGAAGGAAGCACGCGAACGCGGGATGCTGATTGATGCTTCTTACGGCCGCAGCACCCGGGCTGTGCTCATCATGGACTCCGATCATGTCGTGCTGTCAGCCCTTCAGCCCGAAACGGTGGCAAGCCGCGCCGCAGGGCAGGAGGGCAGAACATCAATGGAGGAAGAAGCATCTCATGGCGAATGATAAATTTCTGTTTGTAGTTTCCGGTGCAGCCGGTACCGGTAAGGACAGCGTGGTCAAGGCACTGCGCGAGGCACACCCCGAGATCGAAAAGACCGTCTCTGCCACCACCCGCACCCCGCGCCCCGGCGAGCAGGAGGGCGTAGACTACTACTACCGCACCCGTGAGCAGTTCCAGCAGCTGCTGGAAAACGATCAGGTGGTGGAGCACAACTTCTATAACGGTAACTACTACGGCACCCTGAAGTCTGAGGTGGAAAAGCGGCTAGAAGCCGGTAAGGTGGTCGTGCTGGTCATTGACGTGCATGGTGCTGCCAATATCCGCCGGATGTTCCCGGGCGCTACCACCGTGTTCCTGCTGCCGCCCTCTGTGGAGGAGCTGGAACGCCGTCTGCGTGGCCGCGGCACCGAGACCGAGGAAAGCATTCAGGAGCGTCTTGCCACCGCCCGGCAGGAGCTGGCTGAGCAGGATAAGTTTACCGTAAAGCTGGTCAACAACCAGATCGAGCCTTGCGCCGCAGAGCTGTATCAGGTCATCTGCCAGCGCGCCGGGCTGCAAGGCTAAAAATCAAGCGTTGAAGGAGTTGGACGAATGCCCAAGACGGTAGGCGTTGCCGTCAGCAATGCGACCTTCCATTTTGATAAGCTGTATACCTACGCTGTTCTGCCGGAGCACCAGAATGCGGTGCGTCTGGGCAGCATGGTGCTGGTACCCTTTGGCAAGGGCAGCCGCGCCCGCATGGGTGTGGTACTGGCCTGCGATGCCGAGCCGGAGCACTCCAAGCTGAAATATCTGTTCGACGTAGCCCCGGCCTCGGCCTGCCTGACCCCGGAGCTGCTGCGGCTGGTACACTTTTTAAAGGAACGCACCTTCTGCACCTACTACGAAGCTGTCAAGGCAGTCATTCCGTACGGTGCGCAGTATAAGCCCGCCGTGGCGGCAGACGGTGTGACCCCGGTGCTGCAAAAGCAGCTTACCCGTCACACCGAAAACGCCTACAAGCTTGTGAGCACGCTGCCGCAAAAGCCAAAGCCTACGGCAAAACAGCTGGCGGCGGTGGCGCTGTTGAGCGGTGGCCCCCGCACCCTGAACGAGCTGGAGGATAAGGGCATCAGCCGCGCAGTGCTGGATAACCTGTGCACCAAAGGTGTGCTGGAATGCAGCAAGGTGAATAAGTCCATCGACCTGTACGCCTCCATCCCGCTGCGTAACGACCCCATCACCCTCACGGAGCAGCAGCAGTCTGCCTACGACACGCTGCTGCCCAAGCTAGAAGATGCCGCGCCCCATTCGGCGCTGCTGTATGGTGTTACCGGCAGCGGCAAGACGCTGGTGTTTTTAAAGTTGATTTCCCGCTGTCTGGAACTTGGCCGCAAGGCGCTGGTGTTGGTGCCGGAGATCAGCCTGACCCCGCAGATGATCCTGCGGCTAAAAGGGCAGTTCGGCCGCCGGGTGGCGGTGCAGCACTCCGCGCTCAACCATACCGAGCGTCTGCTGCAATGGCAGATGATTCAGGATGGCGGTGCAGATATCGTGGTCGGCACCCGCAGCGCAGTGTTTTCGCCGTTGGAAAACATCGGCCTTATCATCATTGACGAAGAGCAGGAGCACACCTACCGGTCGGAATCCGCACCGCGCTACTCCGCCCACGAGGTCGCCCGGCAGCGTGCCGCCGAAAACGGCGCTCTGCTGCTTTTGGCCAGTGCCACCCCCAGCACCGAGAGCTTTTACGCTGCGCAGAATGGCCGCACCCAGCTGGTGCGCCTGACTAAGCGCTACGGCGGCAACCCGCTGCCCAGCGTGCAGATCGTGGATATGCGGGCAGAGCTGGCTGCGGGCAACCCCCGGGAGATCAGCCTTGCGCTGGAGGACGCCATCCGCCGCAATCTGGATGCGGAAAAGCAGACCATCCTTCTGCTCAACCGCCGGGGCTACCAGACCATTGCCCAGTGCGAGGACTGCCGCGAGGTGCTCAAGTGCCCCAAGTGCAGCGTGCCTATGGTGTACCATAAATCGGCGCATAAGGTGCTGTGCCACTATTGCGGCTCCCAGCAGGAGCCGCCGCCCACCCTTTGCCCGGTCTGCGGCGGCAAGCTGCAGTACCGGGGCTTCGGCACCCAAAAGGCCGAGGAGGAGCTTGCAAAGCTCTTCCCGGAGGCGCGGGTGCTGCGCATGGATCAGGACTCCACCGCCGCCAAGGACGCCCACGAAAAGCTGCTTGCCAAGTTTGCAGCGCATGAATACGACATCATGGTGGGCACCCAGATGGTGGCAAAGGGTCTGGACTTTGAGGACGTGACCCTTGTGGGCGTGCTGGGCATTGATTCGCTGCTGTTTGCGCAAGGCTTCCGGGCATACGAGAACGTGTTCAGCCTGATCACACAGGTGGTGGGACGCAGCGGCCGCGCAAAAGAGCCCGGCTTTGCCATCATCCAGACCACCGACCCGGACAACCC
>CAKSZF010000135.1 GCA_934525405.1 uncultured Faecalibacterium sp. | reverse complement strand
TGGGGTTCCAGCGGCGGGTCTGGTGACCGAAGTGCACACCTGCCTCGAGAAGCTGCTTCATAGAAACGACTGCCATAATAAAATACCTCCAGATATTGTTTTTGCCTCCGCACACCGTGATCTGCGCGGTACATCGGGTACCGGCGGACTGCCCTCAACCCAAAAGGGCACAAAAGGGCATAGTGATGCGTGTGTAATGCTTTGTTATAATAGCACAAAAAGAATGCGGTTGCAAGTAGTTTTCTCTGTTTTGTATAAAGAATTCCTTGTTTTTTCTCTTATTTGCCCGTATTCATCCCGCTCAGGCCCGCAACACCCATGCGGTTGAGGGCGTATCCCTTGCCGAACATCAGATCGTATTGCAGCATCCAGTGCTCGTTTGTCCAGCGCTGCTGGAACTCCGTGGGCTGCTGGGTGGTGGTGCCATCCAGATTCATGGTGGTGCCGCGGGTGCAGCTGCGGCTGGCGACCCGGAGCTGCCGGTTGAGGAACTGGAAGTACAGCGGCTGCTCCAGCCCGAACAGTTCCATCATCACCGGGGAGATATCGTAGGCGGCAATGGTGCCAAAGTCCACCGGCTGCTGGCTGTAATTCGACCACATCAGCAGCGTGGTCTGGTGCAGACGGGGGTCTGTGCTGGAGCCGCTAGCATAGCCGGTGGTGGTGTAGACATCGTAGTTGGAGTCAATGGGGTTATAGTGGTCGCCCCAGAACACCAGAATGACCGGCTCGTCCACCTGAGAGAAGTACGCCGTCAGTTTGCCCAGCATGGCGTCTGCATCCCGGATGCCGGTAGCAAAATCTTCCAGCGCACCCACGGTGCTGCTCTTGAGCCCCACCGGATGAGATACAACGTGTACCCGCTCGTCGTCCGGGTAGTTATCCCTATTATAATTGGTATGGTTCTGCATGGTGACCGCGTGCAGGAAGATGGGCTTATCAGAGGAAGTGCTCATCTTCTCGTACTGCTGAATGATCTGGTCGGCCATGGAGTCATCGGTCACAAGGCCGCTGGTCCAGTAGTGCTTGCGCACCTTGGTCACGCCGTGCATATCCTCCAGACTGATAAAATCGCTGAAGCCGAGGTTGGGGTATGCTTTATCGCGGCTCCAGTATTTTGCCCAGAAGCAGTGCACCGCAGCGGTCTGGTAGCCCTTGAGCTTGAGGTAATTGGGCAGGGCGAACATGGGCTTTGTGACGTGCTGCTGGTAGGGCTTGCTGCCGCTGGGCAGGAAGGACACCGAGTAGCCGGTCAGGGCTTCAAACTCCACATCACAGGTGCCGCCGCCAAAGCTGGGGCTGTATGCCCTGCCGTAAGCGCTGGTCTGCTGCAGGGCGTGAAGGTTCTGCGATACATCGGTATCAAAGGTGATGCCGTACTGCTCCAGCTCCGAGACATCCCAGTAGGATTCATCCATTACATAAATAATGGTGGGCTGCTTTGCCTGCTCCTCCTTGGGGGTGGTGGCGGCATAGCTGCCTGCATACATGGGGCCGGTGGAGAATTTCTCACTCTCGGCCACGTTATCCAGAATGTCGTCCACTGACTGTTCCGAGTAGCCCTCGGGCTTGTCGATCTCCAGATTGGTGAGGTTGGTCATAAAACCGGTAAGTACACCGTAGTAGCGATAGTAGCGATCCTGCATCCACGCATCCGGCGTGATGCCCAAGACCTGCGTGACTGCGGGCTGTAAGTAAACACCGAAGATCAGCAGGCACAGCGCCGCCGCCGAGGCACCGGTGCCTGCAAGCCTGGGCAGCCAGCGCTGGCGCAGCCGCCCGCGATAAATAAAGAAGCTTGCCACCGTAAGCGCCAATACCAGCACAATGGAGACTGCCATGCTGGTCTGCAGCTTAAGCCCTGCAGCAGAGGCCACACCGGCGGCCTCGGACACCTGCATCAGATCCCACGGCAGAAAGGGCTCGCCCCGCAGCTGCATGGTATAGAAGTTTACTGCGCAGGGCGCACAGCCCAGAACGGCCATGCCAAGCGTAGCAAGCGGCGGGATGCGCAGCACCCAGTCCAGCAGCTCCCACACCAGAAACAGCAGCAGCCATGCCAGCAGATACGCCCCGAAATGGGGGAAAATAAAGCTGATAAAGGTATCAGCGGTCAGTGACCCGCGCGCGATCCACTCACCCAGCAGCAGCACGATAAAGGAAGCTGCCGCCGGGAAGAGCATCCGCAGGGTCAACAGCGGTTTGGATGTTTTCATAGTCGATATCCCTTTCCACGTCCCGAACCCTATTTTCAAAGTGGCTGTGCTATTTGCACAAGCCTTTCGTGCCTATTATAGTCATTTTGCTGAAAATGTCCATTCATGATTTTACAAAAATTCGTGTTTGATTTTTCAAAATATTCCCCTATTTTTCACAGACCCAGCTTTGCCCGCAGCTGCTGCCAGAAACCGCGAGGCGCTGCCGGTGCTTCCGGCACGGCAGTGTGCACCAGAATGGCGTCCGTGCCGATGGTCTCGATTTCCTGCCACGGGATGGTCAGACTCTCGTCCCGGCCCAACAGACCCAGCAGCCGCGGCCTGCCCAGCAAAATCAGGCTTTGCAGCTGCGCCGTTGCGGGGTCCAATTCCAGATCGTCCGCGCGGCCAAGGCACACCCCCTGCTCCAGCTGAACGACCTCTTTCTCACACAGTTCTCGGATCGTCACAGCGCTCTCCCCTTTCTGCCACAGCATACGCCGGGGCGGCATTTTATATACCAAAGGGGTGGAAAGCACCCGCCCAGTTGTGGTATACTATGGAAAATATCTGAGAAATATATCCAAAACAAGCGAGGCAACAGTTATGTATAAAAGCATTATTTTTGATATCGGCGGTGTGCTGGTGGATTTTGACCCCAAGGCATACCTTGTAGACCGACTGTGCAACGCCGAAATGGAAGAAAAAGTCTATGACCTGACCTTTGGCAGCGAGGAGTGGCAGCTGCTGGACGCAGGCAAGCTTTCCCGCTATGACGGCAACCAGCGGATGCTGGAGCGTGCCCGCGCCGAGGGCTGCGCCTTTGAGGTACAGGGCGTGCTGGACGACTGGATGCACATTCTGCGCCCGCGTCTGCGGATGCTGGAACTGGTGCGGCGGCTGAAGAACCACGGCTATTGCGTGTATTACCTGAGCAATATTCCGCAAGATGTGCTGGAATTGCTGACCGAGCGCGGCGTGCTGGCCCAGTTCGACGGCGGCGTAGCCTCCTGCGAGGTACAGGTGAACAAGCCCGATCCGCAGATCTACAAGGCTCTGCTGAAGAAATATCAGTTGAAGGCCAGCGAGTGCGTATTTATCGATGACAGGCTGGAAAACGTGCAGGCGGCCTTTGCGCTGGGCTTTGCCGGCATCCAGATGAAAGACAGCGTAGGCACACTGATCCGCAGCCTTGCCACCTGTAACGTGACGCTGCGCTGAGCATTGATATAGTAAAACGCAGCAGCCCCTGCCGGAAAGATCTTTCCGGCAGGGGCTGCTTTGCGTTGGTGGGAACTTACTTTTCCTCGTAGCTCTGGCAGTAGTGCGGGGTCTCCACCTGCTGGGTGGTGCAGCTGCACTGCTCCGTCACCTTGATCTGCGGCAGATCACATTTGCAGCCGTCCACATTGTGGCAGCACGCGCAGACATCACAGGTCACGCCGATGTTTTCCATGCTTATCACCTCTTTGTCCATAGGTTGCCCT
>CAKSZF010000134.1 GCA_934525405.1 uncultured Faecalibacterium sp. | reverse complement strand
AGTTCGCCCTGCTTCACATACTTGCCTGCACTGGTAGCCACCGAGCGCATGTGCGCGTACAGGGTGGTATAGGTATTGCCATCGGACATTTTTCCGTGGTAGATGATAACGTAGTTGCCATAGCCGCCGGTAGACCAGCCCGCCACCTGCACATAGCCGCTGGCGGCTGCGTAGATAGGCGTGCCGCCGGCTGCCGCGAAGTCGATACCGGCATGGAGCTTGTGTACGCCGGAGACGGGGTTCTTGCGCCAGCCGTACTCGCTGGAAATACGGCTATAACTCTTCAGCGGGCAGGCAAAACCGCTAAAGCTCAGCTGCGGCTTGCTGGCAGAGGCCGCTGCGATCAGCTTTTGGATCTCCTTTTTCACGGCCTCATAGTTCAACTCGTCGGATTCAATGGCTGCCTGTGCCTTCTGCTGCGCCGCCTGTGCCTCGGCAGCGGAAAGTTTTGCCGCAGAGATGCTGCTGTTCAGCTCGCTCTGCTTGCCCTTCATCTGGGCGTTCTGGCTGTCCAACTCGCTCTTCTGGCTTTGCAGCGCTGCCTTTTCGGCTTCCAGACCAGCCTTCTGCTCTTCCAGCGCGGCCTTATCGTCCTCCAGCCCCTGCTTGGCGGACTTCATGTTGTTCATGATCTCGGTGTCCTTGATGGAGATATCCTGCATCACCTCGTTGAAGGTAAGCAGCTCGTACAGGTCGTTCACCGCACTGAGCATAGCCACACTGCCGCCGTCTCGCAGCTCCTGCATGGCAGCCATGTGCTTTTTGAAATCATCCCATTGTCCGTCGATCTCGTTCTGCTTTTCCTCGATCTGGGTCTGCTTGTCCGTGATCTGGGTCTGCATCACACCGATCTGCTGTTCCTTCTCGCCAATACTGTTCTGCACTGCAGCGATCTGGTCGCTGAGCACACTGATCTGATCCTGCAGAACGGTGACCCGCTCCTTCAGCTCGCTTTCCAGCGCCTTTGCGGCAGATTCCTTCTTTTTGGCGTCCGAAAGTTCCTTTTTGTGCTGATTGATAGACTGGGAAAGCTTATCCAGCTTGCTCTGCAAGCTGGCCATGCTGGTATTGCTGGTAGCTGCCGAGGCCGGGTACACCGTGGCTGTCAGCAGCAGGCAGACACAGGCCAGCCCAAGGCTGACCGCACGGATCAGCTTGCTGCGGGGGCTTTCCGGCCGGGCGTGCCGGGCGGTATAAGGGCCTGTGAGCCGGAAGGGCTTTGCGTGCATTGCTTTACTCATAAAACGCGGCTCCTTTCGGTCACACATTCAGATGTTTGCGGATAGAGAACATACTGCCCACGCCGCCTACGATGGCACCGCTGAGCAAGCTTGTTACCACGATGGTCGGCAGCACATTTGCCACCGGCACCAGTGCGCGGCCCATGAGCATCTGCCAGATGCCGCCCAGACCACCGGCGGCGTTGACCACATAGCTGTAGCAGCCAAGGCTGACCGCTGCGGTCAGGATACCGGAGATCAGCCCCATGGTCAGGCCCTCCACAAAGAAAGGCAGGGTGACCATGCGGTTGGTAGCACCCACATACTTCATGATCTCGATCTCGCGGCGGCGGGCAAAAACGCTCAGACGGATGGTGCTGCCCACCGTGATGATGCTGACCACCATCAGCACCAGCACGATCATGCGGCCGCCCTTGGTGACGGCTTTCTGGATCTCCACAAAGATATTGGTCATCTCCACCGGAGCGGTAACGCTGACAACGCCCGGGATGGCCTGCATCTTCACGCTCATGCTCTCCATCTGGGTCAGGTCGCTCAGGGTGACCCGGTAGTTGGCCTTAAAGGGGTTGTCGGTCTCAAATTCATCCCACAGGGAGGAATAATCCTGCATATAACCGCGGTAGGTGTCGAGCACGTCCTGCTTGGAAACATACTGCACCCCGCTGACCCCCGGCATAGCCGAAAGGGTCTCGCCTACCTGCGCGGCGGTGGCATCATCACATTCGGGGTCCAGATAGACCACCGTCTCGTTCTGGCTGCCCAGATAGGCCACCATGCTGCCCACATTCACCTCGGCCAAACTGGCAAAGATGTTCAGGGTCATACAAACACTCAAAGAAGCGATGCAGGCAATGGTCATAGCCCAGTGCTTGCCCAAGTTGCGCACACCGCGCCGGGTGAGGAAAAAGAAGGTAGAGGGTCGCATCATACGGCAGCCACCTCCTTTTTCGCAGCGGACGCATCGTCCGCATCAAAGGCGGCAACATCCAGCGAAAGATCGTCCTTGGCGGCAGCCACAGGGTCTGCGGGCACATCCGAGACGATGCGGCCATGGCTCAGGGTGACCACACGCTGATGGAAGCGGTGCACCAGCTCGTGCTCGTGGGTGACCACCAGCACTGTAATGCCCATTTTGCTCACCCGCTCCAGCAGCTGCATCATTTCCAGACTCAGTTCCGGGTCAATGTTGCCGGTGGGCTCGTCCGCGATGACTAGCTTGGGGTTATGTACCAGCGCACGCGCCACAGCCACACGCTGCTGCTCACCGCCGGAAAGGGTATCCGGGTAGCACTTGGCCTTATCCTCCAGATGCACCAGCTCCAGAATGTACTCCACGCGGGGACGTATTTCCTTGTGGGGCACGTTGAGCACATGCATGGCAAAGGCTACGTTCTCGTACACGGTCATGCTGGGGATCAGTCGGAAGTCCTGAAAGATGATGCCCATCTGACGGCGCAGGTAAGGGATCTTGTGGCGGCGCAGTTTGGCTACATCCTTACCCAGCACGGTCACCTTGCCGGAGGTAGGCAGCGTCTCCCGCAAAATCAGCTTGAGCAGGGTGGATTTGCCCGCACCGGAGTGACCCAGCAGAAAAACGAACTCACCTTCATCCACATGGAAGTTGATATCCTCCAGCGCAAGGCGTCCACCTTTTTTATATTCTTTGGAAACGTGTTCAAAATCGATCATGGAATCGTATTAGCTCCTGACATCAAGATTTTTGACGGTCAAGACAGCCCGTCCGCAGCCCACACTGCAAAAAGAACCGGCCAGCATCGGTTTCGAGCGGCCGGTTCGGCGCCGGCGGGGCAAAGCCCGCACAGCGGAATATCAGTATTTGGCCGGGTTGTTGGACAGGTACTTCTTTACCATCAGCGCTACCTTAAAGACGATAGCGTCGTCGAACTCACGCAGATCCAGACCGGTCAGTTTTTTGATCTTTTCCAGACGATACACCAGCGTATTGCGGTGCACAAACAGGCCGCGGCTGGTCTCGGACACATTCAGGTTGTTCTCGAAGAAGCGCTGGATGGTGAACAGGGTCTCCTGATCCAGACTTTCAATGCTGCCCTGCTTGAACACCTCGCGCAGGAACATCTCGCAAACGGTGGTGGGCAGCTGGTAGATCAGACGAGCAATGCCCAGGTTATCGTAGCGGATGATCTGCTTTTCGGTATCGAACACCTTGCTCACTTCCATGGCGATCTGGGCTTCCTTGAAGGAGGTAGCCAGATCCTTCACATTGGCAATGGGGGTGCCAATGCCGACCACAGCCTTGATGTAGTGCTCGCCGGAGAGGGTATCCACAATGCTGGCAGCCAGCTTTTCCATATCGGTGCGGTCGATGCCCTTGCGGATCTCCTTGACCAGCACGGTGTCGGTCTCGCTGATATTGAACACAAAGTCCTTCTGCTTATCGGGGAACAGGCTGCTGACCACATCGTAGGCAGAGATATC
>CAKSZF010000133.1 GCA_934525405.1 uncultured Faecalibacterium sp. | reverse complement strand
GCCACGCCGCCGGGGCCGTAGCCCTCGTAGGTGATGGCCTCGAACTCGGTCTTGTCGCCGCCCTCGGCCTTCTTGATGATACGCTGGATGTTATCGTTGGGCACGCTCATGCGCTTTGCCTTGGCGATCAGGTCTGCCAGTTTGCTGTTGGAAGCCGGGTTGGGGCCACCGTCACGGACGGCAACGCTGATCTCGCGGCCGATCTTGGTAAAGACCTTGGCGCGGGCGCCGTCAGTCTTTTCCTTCTTGCGCTTAATGTTGTTCCATTTGCTATGTCCAGACATGGGAAAGAGCCTCCTAAATTTATCGGTATCTCCGCCTGCGGGCAGACGGGCTGTGGTCGCCCGCTTGTGGCAGCACACAAAATCTAACTCTGTTATTTTATCACAATCCACCGGCGCGTTCAAGTCTGAAAAGCCCGATTTTCGCCCGGATGCGTGTAAATCTGCGGTTTACAGCAGCCGCAGCGCCTTGGGATAGTGGTTTTTCACCCGCCCGCCGGACACCTTGCCGCTGCCCAACGGCCAGCCGTCCACAGTCACGCAGCACCAGCCGTCCGCTGCCGTGCGGGCTTCCACTTCGCGGCCGGAGAGGTACTCGGTGCAGCGGCAGTCGGCAAGGGTCAGCTGTTCGCAGTTCGTGCACAGGCTGCCAAAGGCCGTGAACAGATGATGCTCCGGCACAAAGCGACCCTTCTGCACACTGCCCACGAACACCCCCGCCCGCAGCACATGAAGCCCCGTCTGCGGAAAAGCCACCGGCAGCAGCACACCGCCGCCGTGCACCACGGCCGGGCGCTGCGCCAGCGCGGGGAAATACTGCCGGGCAAACTCCTGCCATGCGGCAAGGCTTTGCGCCGGGGTGGCCTCCCCTGCCCCGGTATCCCGGGTGCGGCGGCTCGTGCCCTGCACGGCGTCCCGGCAGGCGCGGCTATCCGCGCGGCGGGCGCTGCGGGCATCTGCGGATTTGGCAGGCTTTGCCTTGCCCTTGCCCTTTTTGCCCGCCTCGGCAGCGGCGGCAAGCCAGAGCTGCTCCTCCGGGGTGTATTCTCCCTCCGGCGGCAGAGTGCGGGGCGTGCCCGCCTTGACCAGCCGGGCCATAAAATGCCCCTCGCCGCCCTGACAGGGCCAGATGCGGCGCACCTTGCTCACGTCCAGCGGCAGGCCGCCGGTGCGGTTCTCTTCACCTACGCTGCCAAAGGTGTAGTCCACGTTGCCCAGCACATCGGCCAATGCAAACTCCGGGTGGCGCTGCAAAAAGGCCGCCACCTGTCCTTCGTCCTCCTCCGGCGCAAAGGTGCAGGTGGAATACACCAGCTGCCCGCCGGGAGCCAGTGCTGCTGCGGCGCAGTCCAGAATCTGCGCGCCCAGCTCTGCGCACTGCTTTACCAGTGCCTCACAGTGCTGCTGCAGCGCTACCGGCTCCTTGCGGAACATTCCCTCGCCGGAGCAGGGCGCATCCACCAGCACCCGGTCGAAAAACTCCGGCAGCGCCTCAGCAATGCGGGCGGGGGTCTCGTTGAGCACCACGGCGTTGGAAACGCCCATGCGCTCAAGGTTGCTTTTTAAAATTTCAGCGCGCGCAGCCACATACTCGTTGCTCACCAGCACACCGCGCCCCTGCAATGCCGCCGCCAGCTGGCTGCTTTTGCCGCCAGGCGCAGCGCACAGATCCAGCACCCGCATCCCCGGCTGTACCCCCAGCAGCGGCGCTGCCGAGGAGGCCGATGGCTCCTGCGAGTAGAACACACCCGCATGGTGGTACGGATGCCGCCCGGGCTTAAAGTCCGGCTGATGCACCACAAAAGCCGCCTTGCAAAAGGGCGAGGGTTCCAGCAGGAAATCTGCCCTCTGCGCAAACTGCTCCGGCGTGGTGCGCAGCGCAGACACGGTGACCCCGCGCTCTGCCGTCTGCTGCGGGGCGGCATACAGCTGCGCGTACCGTTGCCCCAGCAGGGCACGCTCCCGCTGCTCAAAATATTCCGTAGGCATATTCTTTTCCTCCCATGGGATGTATAAAGCCGCCGGCTGCGGCCACACTATGGACTGTGAGGGCGGCCCCGCCCCCACAGCAACGACCGAAAGGAGCATTCACACCATGGAAAACCGCAGTGAGAACCGCAGTACCAATTGCAAGAACCAGACCTCTAACCGTACCAGCAGCAAGACCACCAACAGCGCCACCAACGAGCACAAGCACCCCAACCAGTACACCAAGGGTGCCGATGACGAGAGCGCCAAGAACTCCACCAACAGCCGTTCCACCAACGCGAAAAACAGCCGCTGATGGCGTAAGCGGCATCTGACGGACCACAGATGCCAACAAGCAAAGCCCGCTGCCCTCCACCACTGGTTTCCAGTGCGGAAAGCAGCGGGCTTTCGCATTCTTATTTCTGGTCAGGGTCAAACTGCTGCCACAGCACCTCAAACAGCTGGTGCACACGCTCCAGCTGTCCGTTCAGGTACAGCCAACCCAACAGGCACTCGAAGCCGGTGGAGGCACGGTATTCCTCCGGGGAGGCGTGCTTGGCTACGCTGGCCTTGCTGGCGTTGCGGCCGCGCTTGAACACGGCCAGCTCGTCCTCGGTGAACAGCGGCTCCAGCAGCTGCTCCTCTCTGAACTGCGCCTTGGCAGAAACATACTTGACCTTTTCGGCGTTCAGCTTTCCGGCTGAAAGGCGGTGGTGCTCCACCAGACGCTGACGCACCAGCAGCTCCAGCACGCTGTCCCCTACAAAGGCCAGCGCAAGCGGGCTGAGCTCCCGCGGGTCGATCTTTTCTGATTCGTTCATGATGCTTTATCCTTAGAAGATATAGTCGAACTGATACTCGCCGATGAGGATGGTATCGTTTTCTTCCACGCCCTTCTGCACCAGCGCGTCCAGAATGCCGCTCTCGCCCAGCTGACGCTGGAAGAACTGCAGGCTCTCGTAGTCGTCCACGTTGCTGCCGGCCAGAATATACTCCAGCCACGGGGCATCCACGCTCCACACATGGGCTTCCATGCGCTGGATGGTGAAGTCGCGGCCGTTCTTCTTGGGCTCCGGCTTTTTGTACTCGGGGGTGAACACCGGCACCTGCGGGATATCCTTGAGGCGGTTGTACACGAGCCCCGGCAGCTGCTTGACGCCCTGCATGGTGGCGGCAGAGATGGCCACAAAGGTCAAGCCCTTGCCCTCCACATACTGGCGGAAGGTCTCGATCTGCTCCTCGGTGGCAAGGTCGCACTTGTTGCCCACCACGATCTGCGGGCGCTCGGCCAGCACAGGACTGAACTTGGCCAGCTCCTCGTTGATTTTCTCAAAGTCCTCGATGGGATCACGGCACTCGCTGCCGGAAACGTCAACGACATGCAGCAGCAGGCGGCAGCGCTCCACATGGCGCAGGAAATCGTGTCCCAGACCGATGCCCTCGCTGGCACCCTCGATCAGGCCGGGGATGTCGGCGCAGACAAAGCTTGCGCCCTCGCCCACCGACACAACGCCCAACGTGGGCACAAGGGTGGTAAAGTGGTAGTTTGCGATCTTGGGCTTTGCCGCACTGATGGTGGAGATGAGGGTGGACTTGCCCACGTTGGGGAAGCCGATCAGACCCACGTCTGCGATCAACTTCAGCTCCAAGGTCACCTGCAGATCCTCGCCGGGCATACCGGGCTTTGCAAACTTGGGGATCTGGCGGGTGGGGGTGGCAAAGTGTGCGTTGCCGTAGCCGCCGCG
>CAKSZF010000132.1 GCA_934525405.1 uncultured Faecalibacterium sp. | reverse complement strand
TTCTCTGTTGGTAAGGCAGAGGACAAGATGGGTATCCGCGGTTCTTCTACCTGCGAGCTGATCTTTGAGGATTGCCGTATCCCGAAGGATCGTATGCTGGGCGTGCGCGGCAAGGGCTTCCAGCTGGCAATGGCTACGCTGGACGGCGGCCGTATCGGTATCGCTTCTCAGGCTCTGGGCATTGCCGAGGGTGCTCTGGAGGAGACCGTTGCTTACGTCAAGGAGCGCAAGCAGTTCGGTCGTGCCATCGCCGCTTTCCAGAACACCCAGTTCGAGCTGGCTGAGATGAAGGCTCGTGTTGAGGCTGCTAAGTATCTGGTTTATGCTGCCGCTCTGAAGAAGCAGCAGGCTATGGATGGCGCAAAGGTTCGTTACAGCGTCGAGGCTGCACAGGCTAAGCTGATCGCAGCTCGCACCGCAAGCGATGTGACCCGCCGCTGCCTGCAGCTGTTCGGTGGTTACGGCTACACCCGTGACTACCCCATCGAGCGCATGATGCGTGATGCCAAGATCACTGAGATCTACGAGGGCACCAGCGAAGTGCAGATGATGGTCATTTCCGGCGCGCTGCTGAAGTAAGGGAGGCAAGAGTTACAATGAAAGCAATTGTTTGTGTAAAGCAGGTTCCTGATACCTCCGGCAAGGTGTCCGTCAAACCCGATGGCACTCTGGATCGTGCATCCATGGCAACCATCACTAACCCCGATGACCTGAACGCTCTGGAGGCCGCCCTGAAGCTGAAGGACGCCACTGGCTGCGAAGTCGTTGTTGTCACCATGGGTCCCCCGCCGGCAGAGGGCATGCTGCGTGAGCTGCTGGCCCGTGGCGCTGATAAAGCCGTTCTGGTCTCCGGCCGTGAGTTCGGCGGTTCCGATACCTTTGCAACCAGCCAGATCCTGGCTGCTGCCGTCAACAAGATCGGTGTTGGCCCCGAGGATGTTGTGTTCTGCGGCCGTCAGGCAATTGATGGCGATACCGCACAGGTCGGCCCCCAGATCGCTGAAAAGCTGCATCTGCCGCAGGTCACCTACGTTGCCGACATCCAGAAGGACGGCAACACCCTGACCGTGAAGCGTATGCTGGAGGACGGCTACATGATGGTCAAGGTGCAGACTCCCTGCCTGCTGACCTGCATCAAGGAGCTGAACCAGCCCCGTTACATGAGCGTGAACGGCATCTTCACCTGCTACGACAAGCCGATGGAAGTGTTCGATTACAACGCACTGAAGGACGATCCGCTGATCGAGGTCGATACCATTGGTCTGAAGGGTTCTCCGACGAACGTCTTTAAGTCCTTCACTCCTCCGCAGAAGGGCGCAGGCACCATGCTGAAGGGCGACGATACTGCCGCACAGCTGGCTGGTATCCTGGCCAAGAAGCACCTGATCTGATGAAAGGAGCATAGGATTACAATGGCTGATTTTAACGAATACAAGGGCGTATGGGTCTTTTGCGAGCAGCGCCAGGGCGCACTGATGTCCACTGACTTCGAGCTGGTTAGCGAGGCCCGTAAGCTGGCCGACGAGCTGGGCTGCGAAGTCACCGGCCTGCTGCTGGGCGACAACGTGGAGGGTATTGCCAAGGAGCTGGGCGGCTACGGTGCCGATAAGGTTCTGGTTTGCGACAGCCCCCTGCTGAAGGATTACACCACCGACGCATACGCTAAGGTCGTGTGCGATATGGTCAACGAGTACAAGCCTGAGGTGCTGCTGATCGGCGCTACCAACATCGGCCGCGACCTCGGCCCCCGTTGCGCAGCCCGTCTGCACACCGGCCTGACCGCCGATGCTACCCATCTGGATATCGACACTGCAAAGTACATCGACTTCCTGAAGGAGAGCTCCACTATCGACCTGTCCAAGCAGAAGTTCGATATGGAAGACCGCAACCTGAAGATGACCCGTCCCGCATTCGGCGGCCATCTGATGGCTACCATCATCTGCCCCCGCTTCCGTCCCCAGATGTCCACCGTGCGTCCCGGCGTTATGAAGAAGGCTCCCTTCGATCAGGCCAAGGCTGATGCCTGCCAGATCGTCAAGCCCGCCTTCAGCCTGACCGCTGAGGACATCAAGACCGAAGTGCTGAGCGTAGAGAAGGCCGCTGAGAAGCTGGTCGATCTGATCGGCGCAGACGTTATCGTCTCCGTTGGCCGTGGTATCAGCAAGGATGTCAACAAGGGCATCGAGCTGGCCGAGCAGCTGGCAGCCGCTCTGGGCGGCGGCGTCGTGGGCGCATCCCGTGCCGTCACCGATGCAGGCTGGATGACCGCTGACCATCAGGTCGGTCAGACCGGCAAGACCGTGCACCCCAAGATTTATGTGGCTCTGGGTATCTCCGGTGCTATCCAGCACACCGCCGGTATGCAGGATTCTGAGTGCATCATCGCTGTCAACAAGAACGAGGGTGCTCCCATCTTCGGTGTTGCAGACTACGGCATCGTGGGCGACCTGTTCAAGGTCGTGCCCGAGCTCATCAAGCAGATCGAGGCAGCAAAGGCTGCTCTGTGATTGCCTGTCCCCGAGCATTGTTTAATAGCATAGCCTGAATTGTGAGAGGCCGTTGCACATTTTTGTGCAGCGGCCTCTTTTTGTGTGAAACACCTTTTTTTGCTGTGACCACTTTATTTTAGGCTGCATAGCGCAAATAGGTCAGTTTGATAAGTGCCTTTTGGAAAATTGCAGGATTCTGTCAGTCTTTTTATTTGCGCCCGTTTGTGCTATACTTATTCTGAGTTATTATCAGGAGGATCTAACGTGGAGGATTACCGCACCGTCCGGGGCACGGCCACCGGCGAATACGAAGAGAAAAAGAGCCGCTTTATCGCACAGCTTTCCTTTGCCGACAGCGAGGAAACTGCCGTTGCCTTTCTGGAGCAGGTGCGGGCGGCTAACCGCACTGCGCGGCACAATGTTTATGCCTACCGTCTGCGGGCGGGCAACCGCGAACGCTATTCCGATGATGGCGAGCCGGCAAAGACCGCCGGTACGCCCGCACTGGAAGTGCTGCAGCATAGTGGTCTGACCGACCTGATTGTGGTGGTCACCCGCTACTTTGGCGGAGTGCTGCTGGGCACCGGCGGCTTGGTGCGCGCCTACACCACCGCCACCGCCCGCGCACTGGAAAACGCCGAGGTGGTCACGGTGCGCAGCGTTGTGGAATTACAGGTAACGGTGGATTACGCCCTCTACGAGCGTGCGTCTCTGCTCATTGATGCCGCCGGGGCGAAGCAGGCGCCGCCGGAGTTTGCAGACCGGGTCACCCTGCGCTGGCAGATGCCGGAGCACACTGAAGCCCCGCTGTTGGAACAGCTGCGGGAGCTGACCCGGGGCAGCGCTCGGGTAACGGTATCTGACCCGTTCTACGCACCATTTTAAAAAACAAAGTCTTTTTTGCAAACCGACACGGAACTTCCCCCTTCGACACGGCCGATGTGCTACAATTGCCACAGCGCAGCAACTGGGATCGGCTGCGTGCAGAGGGGAGGGGAGAGGCCAGAAAAAGGAGGATCTGTATGGATGTGCGCCAGAGAACCGAAGAGATCGAGCGCCTTACCTTTGCACCGTGGGCTACCTTCAGCGATGCAAGCCGCGGCAGAGCCGTGCCGGAGCCGCAGGACCCGCTGCGCCCGGTGTTCCAGCGGGACCGCGACCGGGTGCTGCACTGCAAGGCCTTCCGGCGTCTCAAGCAGAAAACGCAGGTGTTCCTCTCGCCGGAAGGCGACCT
>CAKSZF010000131.1 GCA_934525405.1 uncultured Faecalibacterium sp. | reverse complement strand
GTGCTGGACGAGCGCACGGTGCAGTACCAGTGCGATTGCAGCGCCGAGCGCACCAAGGAGATGCTGCTCAGCCTTGGCCGTGCAGAGCTTGTGCGTATGCGGGACGAGGACCCCACCTGTGAGGTGGTGTGCCACTTCTGCCACAGCAAGTATCAGTACGACCTGAACGCTTTGATTGCCGAGTACGATGCACAGGCAGCTGAAAACGCTCAGCCCATCCAGTGAAAAGATAGTTCGGGAAAATCCACGGATTTTCCCGAACTATCAAAATAAAAAACGCTTTTCAAAAGCAAGTTGCTTTTTTATAGCTGCCGTTTTCCGTCACGCCCTCTTGCGTGAAAAGACAGGTCTGGAAAATCTGCAGATTTTCCAGACCTGTAAATAATCTTTCTGCTTGTTATGTGCAGATATCTGCCGCCACGGTATACACGGCATTGTAGTGCAGGGTATCCTCCTGCACGGTGCATTCCTCCCGGCGGGCGAGGATGTCTGCATCCGGGAAAGCATCGTGCAGCGCCCGCAGCCCCTGTAACCGCGCCAGTGTAAGCACCTGCGCCTCGGTGCGGTACATCGTCTCCTGCTGCTGCCCGTAATAAGTGGTCTCCTCTACCGCGCAGGGCAGGGGCAGACCGAAAACCTCTAATTGCAGATGCCGGGTGCGGCACAGCCCGTCCTCATCGAGTACAGATGACGGGAGCGCGGCAGAATGCCCCGCAAAAAATAGCCGGTAATTTGTTTTGTTTTCGCCGGTCAGCTGTGGTAGGGCCTCTGCCAGCGGAACGCTCTGTTCTGTCTGCCACTCCAGTTGCGCCACCACCGTGCCTGCCGCTGGGGCAAAGATCAAAGTGCCGTCCCGCTCGCTGCGTGCTGTGCCGATCAATCCTTGCCCGGCTTCCACGGTTTGCCCGGGGACTACCAGCATGGTGCCGCTGGTAAGATTTGTACGCAGCACCGTTCCATTGCACTTTGCCCGCAGCCCGTGTAAGGTGCCTGCGGCGATTTCCGGCCGTGCATGGGCAGGGGCGGCTTCCACCGCAAGTCGGCCTTTTTCAAAATTCAGGCTTGCCCATGAGAACTCCCCGCTTTCCAGCAGGGCATATTCTCCGGTGCGCAGCAGCTCTTCGGTTACGACAGTGCCGGGCTGCAAACCGCAGCTGCGCAGCACCGCGCCCGCCCGCGCCCGCTGCCCGGTGGTCAGGCTGCTGTCGTCCACTGCCCATATAAACCCTTGCAGCCAGACCAGCACCAGCCCCCATGCTGCCAGCCCTACCCACAGCCCCTTGCGCCGCAGCAGCGGACGGAGCAAAAAATAGAGCCCTTTCCGCTTTTCCACCCGCAGCCGCACCCGCCTGTGCCGAGCAAGTGCGGCCAGCCGCCGGTACTGCCAAGCAGCGCAGTGGGCGCAAAAGCCCCCGGGCAGGGAAGAAATTCCATATAAATGCAGCCCTTGCCCGGCGGCATCGGTCAAAAGCGCCTCGGGGCTGCCGTTCCGGGCGGTAAAGCGTATCCCGGCCCAAAAGCTTGCAGCTTCCATGGCGGCCTCCTATTCATCGGAAAAATCGGTGCGCAAAAACTGCCCCTGTACTGTCAGCCGGGCGGCGGTCAGGGTGCAGATGCGCAGTCCGCTGCCGTATACCGTGAACCGCCCCTTTGCCAGCCGCAGGCACAGCTTGTTTTCATCAAAAAACAACACCGTGCAAAAATGCTCTATCTCCATCCGGTCGCCACTCAGGTATACGGCAGGGCGGCTGTAAAACCCGGGCGGCGGCTGTCGGAACAGCCCGCGCAGCCAGTCGCCCGGGGTGCGCCGGTCGTGGTGTGCTCTGGCCATCGTTGTCCCTCCCGTCCCGCGCTTTGTACATTGCACAGCCCATGCTTCCATATATATGGAGGGGGAGGGCGTGCTTATGAGTAAAAGCTGCAAACCACTGTATCCGGGGCTCTTTCTGCTGGGTGCAGCCACGGCGACGCTGGTATTTGCCGCACCGCAGACCTGTGCGGCAGCCTTGCGGCAGGGTCTTGCACTCTGCGGCGGGCCGCTGCTGGTGTCACTGTTTCCGTTTCTGGTGGTGTCGGCGCTCATCATGCGCAGCGGCGCAGGCGAGGTGCTGGGCGTGCTGCTCTGGCCGGTGGTGCGCTGCATCGGTCTGCGCAGCCGCAGCGCGGGCAGTGTGCTGCTTATCGGCCTTGTGGGCGGCTTTGCCCCTGCCGCTGCCGCTGCTGCCGAGGCAGTCCGCAGCAGAGAGCTGACCCCGCAGGAGGCTTCGGCTCTGCTGCCCGCCTGCATCTGCTCCGGGCCGTCCTTTGTCATCCTGACGGTAGGGGAGCAGCTGCTGGGCAGCCGCACAGCGGGGGTGTGTCTGTTTGTCGCACAGGTGCTGGCGGGCTGGCTGACGGCGGCACTGCTCTGCCGTGTCCGCGGCATACCGGAGCCTTTGTCCGCACCGCCCGCTGCCGCGCAAAAAGCACCGCCGCCGGCGCTGGATGCTATCCTTGCGCAGGCGGCGGTGACCTACCTGAAATTGTGCGGATTTGTGCTGTATTTCCGGCTGCTGGCGGCAGGCTGCGGGCTGCTGCTGCCAGCAGAGTTTGCGCCCTTTCCGGCGATGCTGCTGGAGGTGTGCTCCGGCTGTGACTACGCCGCCCGCACCGGCTTGTGGGCAAGCGGGCTGTGCTGCGCCGCGCTCAGTGTGCAGGGCGCCTCGGTGCTGCTGCAGGTACGCACCCTCTGCCCGCCGGAGGTCTCGCTCCGCCCCTTGCTGTGGGGGAGGCTGCTGCACCTGCCGCTTTCGCTGGCGCTGTTTTATCTGGGCTTGCCGCAAGACGCCGTGGAAAGCTTCAATACCCTGTGTGCCCGGGTAGTGCCCATGCAGCGGGTGCCGACAGACTGCGCTCTGCTGGTGTTCGCGGTGTGTTGCATCACGGCCTGCGAGGCCTGCCGCCTGACCGGGGAGAAGGGAAAAAACATAACTCCGGCAAACAAAAACAGCTCTGCGGCTTGCAAACCGCCGCAAAATGTGGTAACATAACTCTTGGTTATCATAGTACCAAACGCAGCGACGGAGAGAGTAGGCGCTGTCTGCACGGCAAAGAGAGAAGCTTCACCGGCTGAAAGGGCTTCCATGTGCGGCAGGGGCTGAAGTTCGCTCCCGAGCGGTCTGCGCGAACAATGCACAGCGCATCTACTAGCACAGAACGGTTGCGCCCCGTTACGGCGTTTGAGCGCCGTCTGCCTTTGCGCAGACGGAAACCGGGTGGTACCGCGGAGCAGAAATGGTTACAGCTTCGTCCCTTTTGCCTGAGCAGTCGGGCAGGGGACGGAGCTTTTTTGTTGTACTCCGCTCCATGAACACAAAGAATAAAGGAGAGAAAATCCATGCAAGCAATGATCGATGAGCTGGCCAAGCAGGCCGCTGAAAGCCTTGGTCAGGTGTCCAGCAAGGAGACGCTGGCTTCCTTCTGGCAGGAATACCTCAGCAAAAACGGCAAGATCCCTGCCCTGATGAAGAATCTGCGCACCGTTGCGCCGGAAGAGCGCCCCGCCATGGGCAAGATCATCAACGAACTCAAGCAGAAGGTGCAGGCAGACTACGATGCCGCCGCCGAGACCGTGAAGCAGGCAGAACTTGCTGCCCGCAACGCCGCCGAGACGGTGGATATCACCCTGCCCGCCAAGACCCGCCCCATGGGCGGCCTGCACCCGCTGACCTTGATCACCAACCAGATCATCGACGTGTTCTCCGGCATGGGCTTTTCGGTGGGCACCTTCCCGGAGATCGAGGACGAT
>CAKSZF010000130.1 GCA_934525405.1 uncultured Faecalibacterium sp. | reverse complement strand
TTTTATCTCAGCGGACTGCTGTCTTTTCTTACTGCGATGTTGAATTTTATCACTGCGAAAAATCGCTCCACGGCGGTGGTGTGGCTCTGCCTTGGCTCGACCTTTCTATGTCTGGGTGCTTCACAGCAGAAAAAATAAAGCATTCCTGCAGCCCCGGCGGTGGAAAAATCTGGCCGGGGCTGCAATTCTTTGCGGGAGCCGTTCGTATTCCAGACAGAACAACGAATTTCGACAAAGACGAGGTATGCGTATGTCAACCAAACCGATCCATTCCACTGCCGCGACCCGCTTTGACCTGAGCGCAGCGGCTCTTCATATCCTTGCCATGACGCTGATGCTGATGGACCACCTGTGGGCTACCCTGCTGCCTGCGCAAGAATGGCTGACCTGCGCGGGGCGGGTGGCGTTTCCCATCTTTGCCTTTATGGCGGTGGAGGGCTATTTTCACACCCATGACCTGAAAAAATACACCCTGCGTCTGCTGCTGTTTGCCCTGCTTTCGGAAGTGCCCTTCGATTTGATGTACGGCGGTACATGGTTCTACCCGGTGCACCAGAATGTCATCTGGACGTTGCTTTTGGGCATTCTGGGCATCCACCTGATGGAAACGGTGCGCAAAAAGCAGAAAACGGTGCTGTACCTGCTGGTATCCGCCCTTGTGGTGGTGGCAGGCGCGGTGCTGGGCACGCTGGGCATGGTGGACTACTACGGCGCAGGGGTGCTGACCGTGTTCATCTTCTACTTTTTTCACGGGCACGGGCGCAAGTGGTGGTGTCTGCTGGGGCAGCTGGCTGCATTATACTGGGTCAACGTGGAGCTGCTGGGCGGGCTGATGTACCCCATCCAGCTCTTCGGCATGGACTTTGAGCTTTGCCAGCAGGGGCTGGCGCTGCTGGCACTGGTGCCCATCTGGCTGTACCGTGGGCGGCAGGGCTACCACAGCAAGCCTTTCCAGTATGCCTGCTATGCCTTTTACCCCGTGCACATGCTGTTGCTGGTTCTGGTGCTGAACTTTGTGAACCGGTAAGAAGAATGGAGCACTCCAAAGGCGTTTCACGCGTGGGGTCGTAGAGGTGCTTTCCGCATGAAAATGCCCAAAGCGCACGCGGAAACCATGCAAAACATCCCGCCGGTACAAGGCCGCTGCATAAACTCTGTGCGGCGGCTTTTTTGCGGGGGAAAAAGACACTTGTTCACAAAAAGTTCAGCCTTCTGAGCAAAAAATACTATTTTTTTCGTGTAAAATAGACAACATGGATTGAATGCCGCCCGCGATTGGATTATAATAATAGTGTATGCAAAAACGCATTTGCTGCATTTTTTATAGCGAATGCTGCTTAAAAACAGCGTAGCTGCGCAATGCGGGTTGCTGAAAAGAGAGAGCTGCCGTTGCGTGTCTTTGCCGCATAACGGCTGTTTGTCATGGCAGCCGGGGCGTTATGCTCCGGTTATTTGTCCTTAGGAGGGAAAACAAGGTGAGAGTAGGTCTTGACATCGGCAGTACCACCATCAAGTGTGTGGTGCTGGGCGAGCAGGATGAACTGCTGTATTCTACATACGAACGACATTATAGTCATATTCTGGAAAAGGCGCAGGAGCTGCTGCGGCGCATTGATGCCGAGCAGCTGCATGGCTGCAAGGCGCTGCTCAGCATCTCCGGCTCTGCCGGTATGGGCTTGGCAGACAGCTGCGGTGTGCCCTTTGTGCAGGAGGTGTTCTCCACCCGCGTGGCGGTCAAGCGCTTTATGCCCAAGACCGACTGTGTCATCGAGCTGGGCGGCGAGGATGCCAAGATTTTGTTTCTGACCAACGGCACCGAGGTGCGCATGAACGGCAGCTGTGCCGGCGGCACCGGTGCTTTCATCGACCAGATGGCCACTCTGCTGAAGATGAGCGCTGATGAGATGAACAAGGCTGCCGAGCAGGCACAGCGCACCTATACCATCGCCAGCCGCTGCGGCGTGTTTGCAAAAAGTGACGTGCAGCCGCTGATCAATCAGGGCGCCCGCACCGAGGATATCGCCGCCAGCATCTATAAGGCTGTGGTCAACCAGACCATAGCCGGTCTGGCACAGGGACGCCCCATCAAGGGCAACATCCTCTATCTGGGTGGTCCGCTTACCTTCAGCACCGTGCTGCGCAAAAGCTTTGATGAAGCGCTGAACGTGACTGGCACCTGCCCGGAAAACAGCCTGCTGTATGTGGCGCTGGGCGCTGCCCTGTATGCCGACAAGGAGTTTGTGCTCACCGAGGTGGCCGATGCGCTGGACAAGTACGCCGCCACCGCAACCTATGCCAGCGAGCCGCCGCTGTTCGCCAGCAAGGAGGAGTACGAGGCTTTCCATGCACGACACATGTCCCATAGTGTGCCCCGCGTGGCTTTTAGTGTCCACTGCGGGCCGGTGCATATCGGCATCGACTCCGGCTCTACCACCGTCAAGCTGGTGGTGGTGGACGAAAAGAGCCAGATTTTGTACACCAACTATCAGCCCAACCTCGGCAATCCGCTGCCCCTCATCCGGGAGCAGCTGCTCAAGATTTACAAGGAGCACCCGGGGCTGCAGGTGGCAAGCGTCACCACCACCGGCTACGGTGAGGAGCTGGTGAAGAACGCCTTCCGTTGTGATTACGGTCTGGTGGAAACGGTGGCACATTTTACCGCTGCCAAGTACTTTATGCCGGACGTGGATTTCATCATTGATATCGGCGGGCAGGACATGAAGTGCTTCAAGATCGAGGATGGTGCCATCAGCAACATCTTCCTGAACGAAGCCTGCTCCTCCGGCTGCGGCAGCTTTTTGCAGACCTTTGCACAGGCGCTGGGCTACGACGTTAAGGAATTTGCTGCGCTGGGGCTGTTCGCAGACCGCCCGGTGGACTTGGGCAGCCGCTGCACCGTGTTCATGAACAGTTCAGTCAAGCAGGCACAGAAGGACGGTGCCAGCATCGAGAATATCTCCGCAGGTCTGTCCATCAGCGTGGTCAAAAACGCGCTGTACAAGGTGATCCGCGCTTCCAGCCCGGAAGAGTTGGGCCGCAAGATCGTGGTGCAGGGCGGTACCTTCTATAATGAAGCCGTGCTCCGCGCCTTTGAAAAAGAGATGGGCGTGGAGGTTATCCGGCCGGACATTGCCGGTCTGATGGGCGCTTATGGCGCTGCTTTGTACGGCCTGCGCCAGAGCCATAAAAATAACCAGACCACCTCTGCCATGATGGACGAACAGGAACTGGAAAAGTTTGCACAGCAGGTGGTCAGCGTCAAGTGCGGCGGCTGCGGCAACCATTGCCAGCTGACCGTCAATACCTTTGCCGATGGCCGCAAGTTCATCTCCGGCAACCGCTGCGATAAGCCCGTTACCGGAAAAAGTGAGGATAACAGCCTGAACCTGTATGCCTACAAGCAGCAGCTGCTGGCCAGCTACAAGCCTGTGCCCGGCAAACGCGGTTCTATCGGTATCCCGCTGTGTCTGGGCTTCTACGAGCTGCTGCCCTTCTGGTACGCCTTCTGGACGAGCCTTGGCTTTGCGGTGCACACCAGCCCGGTGTCCACCCGCGGGCTGTATCTGGCCGGACAGGCCACCATCCCCAGCGATACCGCCTGCTTCCCGGCAAAGCTGAGCCACGGCCACATTAAGGCACTGAGCCAGATGCAGCTGGACGCCATCTTCTATCCCTGCCTGACCTACAACGTGGATGAGGGCTTGGGTGACAACCACTATAACTGCCCGGTGGTGGCCTACTACCCGGAGGTTCTGGCAGGCAACTGCCCGGAGCTGGAAGGCAAAAAGTTCATCTATGATTATGTGGGCATCCACCGCCCCAA
>CAKSZF010000129.1 GCA_934525405.1 uncultured Faecalibacterium sp. | reverse complement strand
CTATGGGCACCCGGCAGCTCGATGGCAAGGCCGGTGGGCACCAGCACCCGCTGCATGGGGGCAACGGTCAGCGGTGCGTCCAGCACAGCGC
Organism: uncultured Faecalibacterium sp.; assembly: GCA_934525405.1. Classification (GTDB taxonomy): domain Bacteria; phylum Bacillota; class Clostridia; order Oscillospirales; family Ruminococcaceae; genus Faecalibacterium. The sequence continues at coordinate 3,834 of CAKSZF010000129.1, read as the reverse complement.
ACAGGTCAGCGGCAGCTGCGCCGGGGGTGGCATAGGCGGGCACCTTTGCCCGGGCATCCAGTACCTTATATTTTACAGTGATGGGTTCCATCGTATGACCTCGTTTCGTTTTTTCTGTTTTCTTGCAGGCAAAGCTTGGGGCAATGCCGGTGTTTTCCCGTCAGTTCGTCCCTTTAAAATACAGACCGCGGGTAAACTCCCCCTCAAAGGGGGCGTGGGTGCGGATGCTGTCCAGAATCTGCGCCGCCTCCTCGCGGGATTCCAGCGTAAAGTAGGCCACGCCGTAGTCCACCGCCAGTGCGCCGGGCTTATCGCCCATATAGATGGGCACCGGGTTATAGATGGTGCGCACCCCAAGGCCGCACCGCACCGGGAACTTTTTGGCCTTGCGGTCGGTCAGCACGCCGGTCTTATCGCAGTGAGCACAGTCGTGGATATTTTGCAGCGGGCAAGCGCGGGTAAGCATCAGCGGCATATGACCGTAGATCATCACGCCGGTGGGCACAGGCTTACCGTTCCGGGTGGGCGCAATGGACGCAATATCGCTGTCTTTCACCTCCGGCAGGATGAGCAGGCTGGAAAGCCCCTGCTCTGCATAGAACTGCGCTGCCACATTGTTGGTGATGTTCAGCCCGAAGCCGCCGGTCATAGGCAAGCCACGGCACAGGCGCAGATGGGCGATGTTGCTGACCTCGTACCCGGCAAAGCCCGCATCCTGCGTGGCTGCAATGCGGCGGGCAGTGTCCTGTTCCAGCGCACCGAACATGACCCGGGGCAGCTCCAAAAGGGTCTTTGCCCGCCACTCCCGGGGCACACGGTCGGCCTGCGCAATGGGCAAAATGAGGTACTCCACCCCGTCAAGCGCCCGCTCCGGCACCTGTTCCCAGCGCTCGAACCGGGCGCGCAGGGTGCGGCGGGGCGGCAGGGTGCGCTGCGGCAGGGCGGCGACGTGCTCCTCGGTGGTGGGCCAGGGACGCAGCGCCTCCCGCTTTTTGAGCAGAGCATCCAGTGCCTCCCGGCGCAGCTCGTTCACAGCACTGCCGGGGATGAACCACGGCCCGCCGTCCATTTCCACGGTGATCTTCTCTGCCGTAAAGGGGGTGCCGCCGGTCTTTGTCAGGCTGCGGTTCAGGCTCTCGGTGGGGTCGGTACGGGCAGGCTGCGGCTCGGCATCCCCATAGGCAAAGGCCTTGTTGCCATCGGCATCGGTGACGGTCAGCTTTTCGCCGCCCTCCTCGATTTCCAGTTTCATCTGCACCGGCACGCGGGAGCGCTCGCGGCGGTAAAGCTCACGCAGCATGGGCAGGGTCTTTTTGGTCAGCTCGGCGTCAGCTTCGCTGCGCACACCGAACATAGTGCCGTCGATTTTTCCGTCCAGATAGCCGGAGGTGAAACCGGAGCGGCTGAAGGCGTTCTTCAGCAGGTCGCGGTCGTAGGCGCGGCCCTCGCGGCCCGCCAGACAGGCACTGACCGCCGCTGCCACATACTCCGGCGTGCGGAGACGGCCCTCGATCTTTGCCGATGCTACGCCAAGCGCCTGCAGCTTGTCCAGCTTGTCGATGGCAGAGTTATCCTTGAGAGAGAGGTGATGCAGCCGCCCGGGCTTGCCCTCCGGCAGGGCGTTGGCTTCAAAGGGCAGGCGGCAGGGGCCCGCACAGGAGCCCCGGTTGCCGCTGCGCCCGCCCAGAAAGGCGGACATATAGCACTGGCCGCTCACGCTCATGCACAGCGCACCGTGGATGAAGCACTCGGTCTCGATGCCGCAGTGCTTTGTGATGTGCTCCACCTCGGGCAGGCTCAGCTCACGCGCCAGCACTACCCGGGTAAAGCCCAGCTCCTTCAGCTCCAGTGCACCCTGCAGGGTGTGGACGCTCATCTGGGTGGAGCCGTGCCGGGGCAGCTGCGGGGCAATTTTGCCAATTAAAGTAGCCACTGCCAGATCCTGACAGATGACTGCATCCGCGCCGCTGGCTGCCACCGCCCGGATGGCCTGTTCCAGCGCCGACAGCTCAGTGCCGTACACGGTCGTATTCAGCGCAACGTGCACCGCCACGCCCCGGGCGTGACAGAAGCGCACAGCCTCCTTTAGACTGTCTGCGTCAAAGTTGCCAGCACCCGTGCGGGCGTTGAAACCCGAAAAGCCCAGATATACTGCGTCCGCACCGCTGAACACCGCAGCGCGGAGCATTTCTTCACTGCCCACCGGGGCTAAGATCTCGATCCTTGCCATAGTTCTCCTTCTGACTTCTATTTATATAAGGTACATTCAGTTGGTCTCGTCTGCCTGCGCACTGTCTGCCGCCGGGGTCTCCGGGGCGGAGGGCTGCTCCTGTGCCGTTTCTGCCGCAGCTCTGGCGGCGCGCTCCTCCCGGCGGGTCTCGCGCTGGCGCTCCTTGGCCAGCTGCTCCCGCAGGGCGGCAGCTTCCCGGCGCAGCACGGCGTTTTCCGCCAGTGCCTTGTCCTCGGCCAGCTTTGCCCGGGCTGCATCTGCAATGTAGTCCTGGATCTGGCTGCGCATATTCTCAGCACTGCCGGTGCTCTTGCGGTATTCGTCCAGATAATCCATCGCGCAGAACACCGCCGCCTTGGTCACCGAGAGGTTATCGTTGGTGTCCAGCAGCTTTGTGATATCCTCGTCCAGCTTTTTTGCAAGCCCGAGGATGTACTTTTCCGAATCTGTGGTGGCGATGGCATACGGTGTGCCCGCGATGTTTACCCTTACCTTGTTTACCATGGTGTTTTCCCCTTTTTTATCCTGTATCTGTACGGCGCAAGGCCGTTTGTTCTGCATCTTGCCGGGATTCGGCACCGTTCCCGGTAACGTTTCGGTGTTCGAAAACGTTTCGATGGAGTTTCCCGCCCCATTACTGCCGGAATTACTCCCCGAAAAGCGTTTCGCGGTTCAGTTCTACCTTCTATTATAATATAAATACGCCGCAAGAAAAAGTGGAATTTTTGAAATTTCGGCATATTTGTCAGAAAGTGGCCTAAAAAAATAGCAGTTACGGAAAAAAAGCGCCTGTTTCCTTGCATTTATAAATCGTTCATATTATAATAACGGTGTTATGTTGGCAGCCGGGCGAAAGAGGGAACGTTTCTGCTGCTATTATCTACTCAATTATTTTAGCAAAGCAAACGCTTATGCGGATAGGAGCACACTATGACATCAAAAGAATTTGGCAAAATTCTTCAGGACAAGCTCACCAATGAGTACGGTGTGGAGCTGAATGTTGCCTCCAACCAGCAGATCTACCGCTCTCTGGCTCTGATCTGCCGTCAGATGATGAGCGAGAACCACAAAAAGTTCCAGTCCAAGGCCATCGGCACCGGCACCAAGCAGGTCTACTACCTTTGCATGGAGTTCCTGATGGGCCGCAGCCTGAAGATGAGCCTGTTCAATCTGGGTCTGGACGAGGTCGCCAAGAAGGCACTGGCTGACGCCGACATCAATCTGGACAGCATTTTTGAGGAAGAGCCCGATGCAGGTCTGGGCAACGGCGGTTTGGGCCGTCTGGCTGCCTGCTATCTGGACGGCATGGCCACCACCGATATCTGCGGCACCGGCTACTCCATCCTGTACGAGTACGGCATCTTCAAGCAGAAGATCGTGGACGGCTGGCAGCAGGAGCGCGCCGACAACTGGCTGCCCGGCGGTCAGGTGTGGCTGAAGAGCCACCCGGATCAGGCCGTGGAGATCCGCTTTGACGGCGAGATCCACGAGAACTGGGACAACGGCTTCCACTACATCCAGCACACCAACTACAACAGCGTCATGGCCATCCCCTCCGATATGTATGTGCAGGGCTACGATGGAAAGGGCGTTGCAAAGCTGCG
>CAKSZF010000128.1 GCA_934525405.1 uncultured Faecalibacterium sp. | reverse complement strand
ACCTTGGCGCGGGTGCGCTGCCACTCGGTGCCGCCCAGCTTTGCCAGCTTTACCTTTTCCTCATCGCCGGGGGCGGTGTAGCGGCTGAGCAGATCCAGCTGGGTCACCGGCACATACAGCACGTCCGAGCCGGAATACTGCACCTTGAGGTAGTCCTTGGTAGCGCCCTGCACCTCCAGCCGCTGGATACCGGCGTACATGCCGATGCCGTGGCTCTGGTGCACCACATAGTCCCCGGGCTTGATGTCTGAAAGGCTGGACAGGGCGTTTTTGTTCTTCTTGCGCTTTTTGGCTTCGGCGGCGGCTTCCTCGTCCAGTCCGTGGCGGCGGCTGGAAAGCACTGCTGCGTGGGCAAAGGGGAAGGTGCACCCGGAAGTCAGATGTCCGGACAGCACCTGTAAAATGCCCTTGGCGGGGCGCACATCCCGGCTCATGCTCACGGCATAGCCCTTGTCGGCAAGGTCACGGGTCAGGGCGGCTGCGCCCTTGGGCGTACCGGCAAACAGGGTGACGGCATAGCCTTGGGCGATGAGCGGGTCTAAGTCCTCCCGCAGGGAGGCAAGGTCGCCGTTCCAGTTGGGGGCGGCAAAGGCCTCGGCGTTGATGAGGTCTTTCAGTTTGAACTCGTTCATCCCGCGCAGAAAGTTCTCGCACAGCAGGGTGCTGTGGTTCTGGGCGGCAATGACAAGATCGTCCATGGTCTGGTACAGCACATCCAGCCCGGGGCAGAGCACACCCTCTTCCAGCAGTCCGGTCAGTTCCTCGCTGCGGCGGAACTCAGTGGCCTTTTGGGCATCCCGGATGCCGCCCACTTCGTCCAAAATGAACAGCGGCGCGTCAAGATGATCCAGCAGCGTGGCCGGGGCGGGGTAGCGGATGCCGTAATATTTATCCATGGCCTCCGGCATCAGGCCGGAATCCAGCTGGGAAAGATCGGCTTCGGTGGCCTTTTCCAGCGCAGCGCGGCGCTTGCCGCGCGCCTTTTTGATGACATCGCGCAGCGCTTCGGCGGTCTCGGCGGTGCTGCCGAACAGCACCTCGCGGGCAGGGGAGAGGTATATTTTTTCCAGTGCGCCGTCCCGCCGCTGGGTCAGCAGGTCAAAGGAGGACATGGAGTCGATCTCGTCGTCCCAGTACTCCACGCGGGCGGGCTGACGCATATCCGGCGCGTAGATATCCACGATATCGCCGCGCACGCTGAACTGTCCCGGGCCGTCCACCTGACTGCGCCGCACATACCCGGCGGCAAACAGCCGCGCCACCAGTGCCTCGCGGTTATACACCATGCCGGGCTTTAAGGTGAGGGTATTCTGGATGAACTCAGCCCGGGGCACGGTGTACTGCAAAAGTGCCTCGGCGGGCACGCAGACGGCCTGCAGCCGCCCGCCCGCCAGTGCGCCCAGCACCGAAAGGCGGCGGTACTCGTACTCGCGGCCTGCACCCTCCACCGGGCGCAGCATAAAGTCCCGGGGCGGGAACACCGCTGCGGTAAGCCCCAGCGCCTTGAGGTCATCTGCAAAGTGGGTGGCCTCGGCTTCGCCGGGGGTCACGATGCACAGCACCCGGTCAAGGTCTTTTTGCAGGGCGGCATACAGCAGCGCCCGGCCTGCGGGCGGCAGACCGAACAGCGCCGCCGGCCCTGCCGAGCCAAAGCTTGCGGCGACCTTCTGATATTCCGGTGTGGCCTTGAGTAAGGCTTCGTACATGGAAAAACCTCCTTTCTCAAAACCCTCTCAGTCATCGCTGGCGCGATGCCAGCTCTCCCGAAAGGGGGAGCTTTTGACAAAGAGATTTTGTTTATCGTTTAAGGGAAAGTTTATGGGGTGATGCGGAAAAGCTCCCCCTCGGGGGAGCTGTCGCCGTCAGGCGACTGAGAGGGTTCGTTCCGCTTACCCGTTATACTTGCTCTGTGCCAGACTGAGCTTGCCGTCCATGATAAGCTTTGCGGCGGCTTCAAGGTCGGCGTAGCGGTCGGCGATGGCCTTGGCGTCCTCCGGCGGGAACTTGCCCAGCACCCATGCGGCAAGGTCGTAGTCCGGGTGGGGCTTTGCGCCGATGCCGATGCGGATGCGGGGGAAATTTTCCCCGCCCAGCCGGGCAATGATGCTCTTCAGGCCGTTATGCCCGCCCGCAGAGCCGGAGGGACGGATGCGCAGCTTGCCGGGGGCTTGGGTGATGTCATCGCACAGCACCAGCACATGGTCGGCAGGGATCTTAAAAAAGCCCGCCATAGGGGCGATGGAATCGCCGGAGAGGTTCATGTAGGTCAGGGGCTTCAGCAGCACCACCTTGTGGCCGTCCACCTCGCCCTGTCCCCACAGGCCTTGGAACTTGGTCTTGCCCACAGAGATGTTCCACTTGTCGGCCAGCGCGTCCAGCGCGGCAAAACCGGCGTTGTGGCGGGTGCCATCGTACTTTGCTTCGGGGTTGCCCAGCCCTGCAATGAGCCAGATATCGTTTTCATTCATGATATAATAATACCTTTTTCTGATAATAGTGTGATACAACATCTAAGTATAACATACGCGCGCGCAAAAAGATATACATTATAGGCAAAAAATGCCCCCATGCCGCAGGGCACAGGGGCAGAAAAGCATTATATTACAGGTTCAGTGTGATGGCAGCGGCCTTCCAGCGGCCGTCCTCCTTCACCATGGTGATGGTGCCGGATACCTGCGCGGCGGCGGTGCTGTCCGTGGCGGTCAGCAGGGCGGCAGAAAAGTCGTAGCAGTTTTCTGCCCCGGCACGCTTTTTCAGGGTAAGGTCAGCGGGCACCAGCTTGTCGCCGGACTGCCCGGCCAGCGCGGTGATGCGAGTGGGCAGACGGTTTGCCATGACTTTGTTCAGGCAATCGGCAGTCATGGCATCGCCCAGCTGCGCCTGAAGAAAGGTGTACAGCCCATCGGTGTCCACAGCAGCAAGCCCCGGTTCACTGCCGGCGGGCGCGGCGGCATCCACGGCCTGCTCTACGGCAGAGGAGCAGGAGAGCAGCTGCTGCACCACGAACTCCGCCTGTTTTTTGGCCGGGTCGCTGCGCAGGCGGGTCAGGGCGAACACGGCGGCAACAGCCGCGAAGAAAAGGACAAGGCTCAGCGCCTGCTTGCGAAAGCTTTCAGACTTCATGCACAGCTCCCTTCTGGCAGAACGTTACTTGCTCTGCTCGTTTTCCAGCTTCTGTTTTTTGGCGATGTAGGCTTCCATCTTGGGCTCTGCCCAGCCGTCCAGATTGGTCTGGCGCTCCCGGGCGATGCCCAATGCCTGTGCGGGCACATCCTTGGTGATGGTGCTGCCGGCGGCGGTGTAGGCACCATCGCCCACCTTGACCGGGGCCACAAGGTTGGTGTTGCAGCCGATGAAGCAGTAATCGCCGATCTGGGTGCGGAACTTATCCTTGCCGTCGTAGTTGCAGGTGACGGTGCCGCAGCCGAAGTTGCAGTACTTGCCCACATCGCTGTCGCCGATGTAGGTCAGGTGGCTCACAGTGTTGCCACGGGCAAAGTTGGAGTTCTTGGTCTCCACATAGGCGCCCAGATGCACGCCGTAGTCGGTGACGGTGTTCACCCGCACATGGGTGAAGGGGCCGATGTTGTTGTGCGGGCCGATGTGGCTGCCGTAGATCTGGCTGGCGTTCACGGTGGTGCCTTCATCCACAGTGCTGTCCTCGATGAGGGTGTTGGGGCCGATGACGCAGCCTGCGCCGATGACCGTCTTGCCCCGCAGGATGGTGCCTGCAAGGATCACAGCGCCCGGGGCAATGACCACCTCCGGGGCGATCTGCACGGTGCGGCTGTCAATGACCACGCCGTTTGCAATGTGCTGCACAAGGATGTCCTCACGGGCAGCCTCGGCGGCGTCCAGCTGTGCCAGGGCAGCGGCACGGGCCTGCTCAGAAATAGGATTCTGCATGAAAAAATCTCCCTTCCCACCAAAGCGCGCGGCGGAAGAGAGACAGGAAAGGCGACCGGAAAATTGTTGCCTGTCCGC
>CAKSZF010000127.1 GCA_934525405.1 uncultured Faecalibacterium sp. | reverse complement strand
GCTTACAGCTCCAGCTCTACCCGGCGTCCGGTGGGCTTATAGGGGGTCAGCCGGACACCGGCGTGCTCGAACATGAACCGCGCCGCAATGCTGGAATCGCTGTCGTGGTACTTGTCGCCGTAGTACACCACCTCGGCAATGCCGGACTGGATGATGGCCTTGGTGCACTCGTTGCAGGGGAACAGGGTCACATACACCCGGGCACCCTTCAGGTTGTTGTGGGCGCTGTTGAGGATAGCGTTCAGCTCGGCATGGCAGACGTACATATACTTGGTCTGCAGGGGGGCACCCTCCCGCTCCCAAGGCATCTCGTCATCGCTGCAGCCCATGGGCATCCCGTTGTAGCCCAAGGAAAGGATCTTGTTTTCCGGGCTTACGATGCACGCGCCCACCTGACTGTTGGGGTCCTTGGAGCGCATGGCGGTAAGCAGCGCAATGCCCATAAAATATTCGTCCCAGTTGATATAATCCTCGCGTTTCATCGCGTAAAACCTCCTGCCCCTTCATGCGGGTCTGCGGCTTGACAAACCCGGAAAAATAGACTATACTACGAATAGAAAGAGCGCTGACTGCAATGGTCAGCTCCTCATCCGGCTAATCAGTCGTAAAGAATGACCGCTTGCTTTCTGAGGGCATGAGCGGTCATTTCTTTTTGCCGTTGGAAATCGTCCATGTGATCTCGAAGGTAATGTAGATTGCTCCGCCAAGAAGCGTGAGCAGCAGCACGACCTGTTCAAACGTCATGAGGCATCCCCCCTTTCCGCTTTCGCGTCAGGGGAAGCAAAAAGTTTTTCGTCCCCTCTGGCGCGCAGCCGGAAGGAGCTAGACCACCGATTATGCAATCAGCGCCTTTTCACCGCCGAAGCGGCACTTACAGCATACCACAAAACCCGCATATTTGCAACGAAAACTCCCGGTTTCGCGCCTGTACGCGCTGCCGGGAGTTCTGCTTTTTCTGCCCGTCCGTTTTACACCCAAATGTCAACTTGCACAAAACGGTGCCCGGAAGTTTGGCAGGCGTTTTTGCCAAATTTTGAAACGATATATTTAAAAATCGTTTCGAGTGTGGTATTATCTTTGTAAAATATGCCACAAAAACGGAGAGAACGCTCCGTGCGGCGGAAATGAGGGAAAAACCGATATGAAATACGCAAGCAACAACATCCGCAATATTCTGATTGCCGGCCATGCCGGCAGCGGCAAGACCACGCTGACCGAAGCGTTGGTCTATTTTTCGGGCGCTGCCGAGCGTATGGGCCGGGTTGAGGACGGTACCACGATTTCGGACTTTGATCCCGAGGAAGCAAAGCGCAAGGCCAGCCTGTCGGCGTCCGTTGTGCCGGTGGAGTACGAGGGCATCAAGTACAACCTGATCGATGCACCGGGTCTGTTCGACTTTGAAGCAGGCGAGTACGAGGGCATCCGCGCCGCCGAGAGCGTGCTGGTGTGCGTGTCCGGCCGCAGCGGCGTTACTGTGGGCGCGGAAAAGGCGTTCCAGCTGGCCCGCAAGAACGGCAAGGCCACCATGGTGTTCGTGTCCAAGTGTGATCTGGAAAACGCCAACTACTTCAAGATCCTTGAGGATATGAAGATCCGCTTCGGCTCCACCGTCTGCCCCTGCGTCGTGCCCGCAAAGCTGGATGACGGCACCCCTGTGTACATCAACCTGTTCAGCCAGAAGGCCTTCAAGTACGAGGGCGGCAAGCAGATCCAGGTGGACCTGCCGGACATCGGCCACCGCTTCCAGGGCCTGATCGAGGCCATGAGCGAGGCCATTGCAGAAACTGACGATGAACTGATGGAAAAGTTCTTCGGCGGCGAGCCCTTTACCACCGAGGAGATCGTGGAGGGTATGCGCAAGGGCGTTAAGGACGGCCTGATCACCCCCGTGTTCTGCGGCAGCGCCGTGAATATGCAGGCACTGGATATGCTGCTGTTCAATATGCACAAGCTGCTGCCCAGCCCGGAGCACGAGGCCAGCACGCTGGCCGAGGATGCCAACGGCGAGCCGGTGGAGCTGCACTGCACCGAGGACGAGCCCACTGCCGCCTACGTCTTTAAGACCGTGGCTGACCCGTTCGTGGGCAAGCTGAGCTATCTGCGGGTCATCAGCGGCAAGGTGACCGCAGGCGAGCCGCTGACCAACGCCCGCACCGGCGAGGTGGAAAAGATCACCAAGCCCCTGACCGTCCTTGGCAAGAAGCAGCTGGAAAACGACGGCATCGGTGCCGGCGATATCGGCGCAGTGGCAAAGCTGGTGAGCGCAAAGACTGGCGATACTCTGTGCGATGCAGACCGTGTGGTCAAGCTGCCCGCGCCTGTATTCCCCAAGCCCAGCCTGTTCATGGCAGTTACCGTGGCCAAGAAGGGCGACGAGGGCAAGATCTCCAGCGCACTGGCACGCCTGATGGAAGAAGATCCCACCCTGTGCTACATCAACAATGCCGAGACCCATCAGCAGGTCATCGGCGGTTTGGGCGAGCAGCATCTGGACGTGGTCAAGGCCAAGCTGAAGAACAAGTTTGGCGTGGAGATCGGTCTGGAAGCTCCCCGCATCGCCTACCGCGAGTCCATCCGCAAGGCCTGCCAGAAGCAGGGACGCCATAAGAAGCAGACCGGCGGCCACGGCCAGTTCGGTGACGTTATCATCAACTTCGAGCCCTGCGACAGCGAGCAGGTGGTGTTTGAGGAGAAGGTGTTCGGCGGCAGCGTGCCCAAGAACTTCTTCCCCGCCGTGGAAAAGGGCGTGCGTCTGGCTGCCGAAAAGGGCGTGCTGGCCGGTTACCCCGTGGTCGGCCTGAAGGCCACCCTGCTGGACGGCAGCTACCACCCGGTGGACAGCTCTGAAATGGCCTTTATCATGGCCGCAAAGCTGGCCTACAAGGCCGCTATGCCGGAGGCCGGCCCCGTCATTCTGGAGCCTATCCACACCCTGAAGGCCCATGTGCCCAACGACAACACCGGCGACATCATGGGCGATGTGACCAAGCGCCGCGGCCGTGTGCTGGGCATGGAGCCGGACGAGGACGGCTTGCAGACCATCATTGCCGAGGTGCCGCTGGCAGAGCTTGCAAACTTTACCACCTTTATCCGGCAGACCACGCAGGGCCGCGGCTGGTTCACCACCGAGTTTGCCCGCTATGAGACCCTGCCCGAGATGCTGGTGCCTGCCGTTGTGGAGCAGGCCAAGAAGCTGGGCAATCTGGACGAGGCCGCAGACGACTGAGCCCTGAACCCCTGATTTGACATTTTCCTGAGCCCCCGCCGACACTTTTTTCCCTCTGTCGGCGGGGGCTTTTTTGTAAAAACGCAACGTCGGACAGCCCGCGGGCTGTCCGACGTTGTTCTAATAAAATATGTTTTCCGCTATTTATGCGCAAAGTACAGCGAAGCGCATTCAAAATGCTCTGGCGTTACACGCCGGAAGCGCCATAGTTTGCCAGCACGCGGGCAGAGGGGTCGTTGACGTTGCAGCCCGGCCATGCCTTGTTGGGCATCCAGAAGCCCACGATGGTGCGGCTCTGGTCGTGGTAGTACTTCTCGAAAATTTCGCGGTAGAACAGGCTCTCCTTGGTAAAGGGCATGCAATGTGCCGAGTAGTTTGCCCGGCGCATCTGGAACTCCTCGTCGGTGTACAGGCTCTCGGCGTACTCCTTGATGTCGTCCACCATGCTGTGGCCTACGGCGTCCGAGAAGGCGGCCTTTTCGCGCCACAGGATCTCCGGCGGCAGCCAGTCGCCCTCAAAGGCTTTGCGCAGCAGGTACTTGCCCTTGCCGTAGCGGTTCAGCTTCTTTTCCGGGTCGATGGCCATGACGTAGCGCACAAAATCCAGATCGCCAAAGGGCACCCGCGCCTCGATGCTATTGGAGGAGATGCAGCGGTCTGCCCGCAGCACATCGTACATGTACAGCTCCCGGATGCGCTTCTGGCTCTCCTGCTGGAAAGCATCGGCGGTGGGGGCGTAGTCGGTGTATTTGTAGCCGAACAGCTCGTCCGAGATCTCGCCGGTCA
>CAKSZF010000126.1 GCA_934525405.1 uncultured Faecalibacterium sp. | reverse complement strand
CGCAGCCAGATCGAGGCCGCTACCAGCGACTTTGACCGCGAGAAGCTGCAGGAGCGTCTGGCTAAGCTGGCCGGCGGTGTGGCTGTCATCAAGGTCGGTGCTGCTACCGAAGTTGAGATGAAGGACAAGAAGCTGCGCATTGAGGATGCTCTGAACGCCACCAAGGCAGCTGTGCAGGAAGGCGTTGTGGCTGGCGGCGGTACCGCTCCCATCAACGCCATCCCCGCTGTGCACGCTCTGTGCGATACGCTGGAAGGCGACGAGCGCACCGGTGCCAAGATTGTGTTGAAGGCTCTGGAGGCTCCTCTGCGCCAGATCGCCAAGAACGCCGGTCTGGAGGGCAGCGTCATCATTGACAAGATCATCTCTGCCAACAAGCCCAACTACGGCTTCGATGCTCAGAACGAGGTCTTTGTCGAGGATATGATCGCCGCAGGCATTGTGGATCCGACCAAGGTCACCCGTTCCGCTCTGGAGAACGCAGCCTCCGTCGCTGAGATGGTGCTGACCACCGAGAGCCTCGTGGCCGATCTGCCGGAACCCCCGGCTCCCGCTGCACCTGCCGGCGGTGACATGGGCGGCATGTACTAATCCGTATCAATCTTTTTTAATAAGATACGCCAGAGAGGCGGAACTTTTCTTCGGAGAGGTTCCGCCTCTTTTTATGTATACCCCGCGCCCCTGCTGCCCACCCTAACCATAGGGAAAGGGGGGCGCGGGGATGTCCGGCAAACGGGTGCTGGCGGTATATGCCGCCTTGCTGCTGGGGTTTATGGTGGTGCTGTGCCGGTTGTATCTGCTGGCGCAGCACCCTGCTTATGCCGCGCGGGCGGCGGCGCAGAGTACGGTCACATTACAGCTGCCCGCCCGGCGGGGCAACTTTTATGATGCGCAGGGGCGGCTGCTCACAGGGTTAGAGGAGCGCTGGCAGGTGCTGTGCTTTCCCGGGCAGGGCAATTACGACCGGCTGTATGCCTGTACCGATGCCGCCGGGCAGGCGCTTTTGTACCGCAGCCGCAGCCGCGCTGCGCCGTTTTTGCTGGAGGTGAGCTGCGACCCCGCCCGCCTTGGGCTGACCGGTTATCCCACCGCCCGGCGGTATGCGGCGGTGCCGCTGTGTCAGCATCTGCTGGGCTATCTGGATAGCACAGGTCACGGCGCTGCCGGGCTGGAAAAGGCGCTGGATATCGTGCTTTCCGGCACAGGGGAGAACAGTAGTCTTGTCTGCGCCGTGACGGCGCAGGGTACGCTGCGCACCGGAGAAACGCCCAAGCTTTTGCAAGCCGACAGCGGGGCGCTGGGCGTGCAGCTGACCATCTCCCGCCCGGTGCAGCGGGCGGTGGAAGCAGTGGCGGCAAGTACCATGACGAACGGCTGCATTCTGGTGCTGGATACCGCCACAGCGGCGGTGCGCGTCAGCGTCAGCGTGCCGGGCTACGACCCGGAGTACCTTGCCGACAGCCTGCAGGCAGAGAACAGTCCCTTCCTGAACCGGGCACTGCAAAGCTACGCGGTGGGTTCGGTGTTCAAGCCGGTACTGGCTGCGGCTGCGCTGGAAGCGGGCTTGCAGTCGGTTTTCGAGTGCACCGGCGCGGTGGTAGTGGATGGACAAATTTTCCGCTGCGCGGGCGGGGTGCCGCATGGGCAGGTAGACCTCGCCGCTGCGCTGGAAAAAAGCTGTAACGGCTATTTTATCCGTCTGGGGCAGCAGCTGGGCGCGGGATGCTTGCTGGACGCCGCCAAGGCTTTCGGCTTTGGGCAGAGCCTGCCGCTGGCAGAAGGATTTGCCGCCGAGGCCGGGCAGCTGCCTGCACCGCAGGAGCTGGCGCAAAGCGGCCAGCTGGCAAATTTCAGCTTTGGGCAGGGCAGTCTGTTGGCTACGCCCATGCAGGTGGCGGCGCTGTTCAACACCATTGCAGCGGACGGTGTATACCGCGCCCCGTATGTGCTGCAAGCCACGTTGGACGAGACCACCGGGCAGCCGGTGGAGACCCTCAGCCACCCCCGGGGGCGGCGGGTGCTCCCGGCACAGAGTGCAGCGCTTTTGCGTGCCATGCTGGTACAGGTGGTGCAGCAGGGCACCGCGCAGGATGCCGCCGGGCTTTCCGGTGGGGCGGGCGGCAAGACCGGTACCGCTCAGACCGGGCAGTTCACCCCGGAAGGCACCGAGCGCTGCAACCTGTGGTTTGCGGGGTTCTGGCCGGCAGAAAAGCCCCGCTATACCATTGTGGTATTGCAGGACGGTGCGGTGCGCGCCGCATACTCCGGCGCAGCTATCTTTGCGCAGGTCTGCACCGCGCTGGAAGCAGCGGGATAAATGCGCGGATTCTACTTGCAATTTTGACTTTGTTATGTTACTATATAGTTGTATTTTTGCGTGGTTTTCCGTATTTACAAATAAAAGGAGCGTTACGATTCATGTCTGTTATCGAAATTGTTGGCGGTGCCATTCTGCTGGTGGCTTCGCTGGTCATCGTTTTCCTCACCCTCATGCAGCACACCCACGGTCAGGGCCTGTCCGGTGCCATTAACGGCAGCGTGGGCGGTGCCAACAATGCGCGTCTGACCCCGGCAGACCAGATGCTGGCCAAGGTCACCCGCGTTGCAGGCGTGGTGTTCTTTGTGGTTGCTATTCTGGCTTGCCTGTTTGCAGGCCGTCTGGCAGGCTGAGAAGGCGTTGCAGCCCCGTGAACGGACGGGGCTGTTTTTCTGTGCAGAAAAAAGTGCGGGCAGCCGGTTCTGCGGGCTGCCGCAAAGAGGGGACAGGGGAAAGCGCCCGTCCCAAGGCAGGGCTGTGCTCCGCAGGAGATGCACGGCCACGGAAGTGAAGGAGAAAATATTTTATGGCAATGCGCGATAAAATTGAGCACGCGATCCAGAATCAGCCGTGCACCGTAAAAGATCTGAAGAATAAGTTCGGCGGGGATCGCGGCGCAGACCGCAAGGTGATGGAGGCCGTGGACCAGCTGGTGCACGAGGCTGTCATCTGCCAGCGGCAGGGCGTGTTCTTCACCGTGCGCAGCGGCCGTGCCGACAAGGCACTGCTGTGCAAGGTAGTAAAGCTGGGCAAAAACTTTGCCTTTGTCATGCTGGAGGACGGTACCAGCGATATCTTTATCCCCGGCCGGTTCACCCGCGGCGCAATGCCCGGCGACATGGTGCTGGTGGAAAAGTTTGCACACCCCCGGGTAGAGGGCAGCGATGAGGGTGAGATCCTTGCTGTTCTGGAAGAGAAGAACGCTCTGGTGGGCACCATGCACCGCGTGGAGGGCCGCCTGAAGTTTGTGCCGGACGATTGCCCCGCCATCTCCATGCAGGTCATGCGGGACTGCGAAGGCAGCGCCAAGGACGGCGACAAGGTGGCAGTGGAGATCCTGCTGCGTGGCAGCCGTCAGGAGGATCACCGCGTAGGCGTTGCCATGCGCTTTGGCAGCTGCGACGAGGCAAAGCGCTGCGCAAAGGCATTGCTCTACGCGCAGGATATTCGCAGCCGCTTCCCGGACAAGGTGCGGGACGAGGCCAAAAAGCTGGATAACGCCGAGGTATCCGCTGCGGACTGCGAGGGCCGCATGGATCTGCGCGCTTTGCCCATCTTTACCATTGACAGCGCCGAGACCAAGGATATCGACGATGCCATCAGCCTGACCAAGACCCCGGACGGCGGCTTTGAGCTGGGCGTGCACATCGCGGATGTTTCCAACTACGTCAAACCCGGCAGCGAGCTGGACAACGAGGCGTTCAGCCGCGCTACCAGCGTCTACTATGCTGATCAGGTGGTGCCCATGCTGCCCAAGCAGCTGTCCAACGGCATTTGCAGCCTGAATGAGGGTGTGCTGCGGCTGGCCTTCTCCTGCCTGATGCGGCTGGATAAGGACGGCAACCTGACTGATTACCGCTTCGTTAAGTCCATCATCCGCAGCCGGGTCAAGGGCGTGTACTCTGAGATCAACGCTCTGCTGGCCGGCAGCACCGACGACGAACTGACCGGTAAGTACCACGAGGTACTGGCACAGCTGCCCGCCATGAAGGAGCTGTACGGCCACCGTGCCCGCCTGCGCAAGGAGCGCGGCTGCATGGACATCGAGAG
>CAKSZF010000125.1 GCA_934525405.1 uncultured Faecalibacterium sp. | reverse complement strand
ACCAAGCCCTCCAGCTTTGAGCCGAGAGTGTTCGCCATGATCGAAGCCCTTTCCCGGAACGTGGTGCTGCCCATTGCAGGCATCATCCTGACCTTCATCGCCTGTTATGAGTTGATTGAGATGATCACCCAGCACAACAATATGGCGCAGTTCGAGCCTGCACTCATCATGCGCTGGATCTTCAAAACGGCGGTGTCGGTCTGGCTCATCAGCAATACTTTTGATATTGTGATGGCGGTGTTCGACATCACCCAGAAGGTAGTGTCCGATTCCAGCGGCATCATTGCCGGAAATACTCGTGTCAACGACATTGGCTTATCCATGCTGCAATCCAGCCTGATGCAGATGGACGTTGGCCCCCTGTTCGGGCTGTTCCTGCAAAGTTTCTTCATTGGCATCACCATGCGGATATTGAGCATCATCATTTTTGTCATCGTGTATGGGCGCATGATTGAGATATATTGCATGGTGAGCCTTGCGCCCATCCCCATGGCGACCTTCGGCAACCACGAGCAATCGCACATGGGGCAGAACTACCTGAAATGCCTGTTCGCATTGGGCTTTCAGGGCTTTCTCATCCTCATCTGCGTGGCAATTTATGCCGTGCTGATCCAGAGCGTGGCAATTTCCGGGGATGCCATCAACTCCATTTGGAGTATCGTGGGCTACACCGTCCTGCTTTGTTTCAGCCTGTTCAAAACCAGCTCCGTGACGAAATCTGTCCTCGGAGCGCATTAAAGGAGGTGCTTTATTGGCTGCGTATATCTCTGTGCCCCGTGACCTGACGAAAGTGAAATCGAAGGTCGCATTCAATCTGACGAAACGGCAGCTCGTCTGCTTTGGCACAGCGGCTCTCATTGGAGTGCCGCTGTTTTTTGTTCTCCGGGATTCCGGCGGCAACACTGCCGCCACCCTCGGCATGATGGCGGTGATGCTGCCGGCGTTCTTTCTTGGAATGTACGAAAAAAACGGTCAGCCCATGGAAAAGCTGCTGTCGTACTATGTGCAGTCCCGGTTTCTCCGCCCGAAGATTCGCCCCTACAAGACCAACAACTACTATGCACTGCTTATGAAGGGAGGCGTGACCCATGATCCCGTTTTGGAAAAAGACCGGTAAGCACAGCAAACCCCAGTCTGCGCAGAAGCGCAGGCAGAAAGCAAAGCCTGCTGTTCCCCGGACCGCCCAGCAGTCCATCCCCATGCAGCGGATGTTCGAGGATGGCACCTGCCGGGTGAAGCCCAATTACTACACCCGCACCATCCAGTATCAGGACATCAATTATCAGCTTGCCCAGCAGGAGGATAAGACGGCGATTTTTGAGGAATGGTGCAGTTTTCTGAACTTCTTCGACAGCTCCATCAAATTTGAGCTGTCCTTCGTGAACATGGCAACCGACAGCACCGAGTTTGAGAAAAGCATCCGTATCCCGTACCAGCGAGATGGTTTCGATGATGTTCGTGCTGAGTACAGCCAGATGCTGCGCCAGCAGCTTGCCAAGGGCAATAATGGTCTGACCAAGACCAAGTTCATCACCTTCGGTGTGGAGGGCGAAAGCATGGCGCAGGTCAAGCCGCGGCTTGACCACATCCAGAACGATCTGCTGAACAACTTCCACCGGCTGGGTGTGCAGGCAAAGCCTCTGAACGGTGTCCAGCGGCTGAAACTCATGCACGATATGTTCAACATGGACGGTGCCAGCAAGTTTCATTTCGACTGGAAAGACCTTGTGAAAAGCGGCCTTTCCGTGAAGGATGCCATTGCGCCTACCGCCTTTGCCTTCAAAAATTCCCGGACGTTCCAAATGGGCGGCATTTTTTGCGCTGCCAGCTTTTTGAGCATCACGGCATCTGACATCAGCGACCAGCTGCTGAAAGATTTTCTGGACATGGATTCGTCCCAGATCGTCACCATGCACATCCAGAGTGTCGATCAGAATCGTGCCATTAAGACCGTGAAGCGCACCATCACCGAACTCGATAGATCAAAGATCGAGGAGCAGAAAAAGGCAATCCGCGCCGGATATGATATTGACATCATTCCGTCGGATTTGGCAACCTACGGCAGAGATGCCAAAGCCCTGCTGAAAGAATTGCAGAGCCAGAACGAGCGGATGTTCCTTGTCACCTTTCTGGTGCTGAACACCGGGCGCACGGAGCAGGAACTGGAAAACAATGTTTTTCAGGCATCCAGCATCGCCCAGAAACACAACTGCAACCTGTGCCGGTTGGATTTCCAGCAGGAGCAGGGGCTGATGAGCAGCCTGCCGCTGGCAGACTGCCAGATCGAAATTCAGCGTGGGCTGACCACCAGCAGCACGGCCATCTTCATTCCGTTCACCACACAGGAACTGTACCAGTCCGGCAAAGAAAGTCTGTATTACGGCCTGAACGCCCTGTCCAACAACCTGATCATGGTGGACCGGAAGAAGCTGAAGAATCCCAATGGCCTGATTTTGGGTACTCCCGGCTCCGGCAAAAGTTTCTCAGCAAAGCGTGAAATTGCCAATGCGTTTCTGGTGACAGACGATGATATTATCATCAACGACCCCGAAGGCGAATACTCGCCGCTGGTGAATCGTTTGAAGGGTCAGGTCATTAAAATCTCGCCAAACAGCACCCAGTTCATCAACCCCATGGACATTAACGCCAACTACTCCGAGGAAGATAATCCCCTGTCCCTGAAAGCCGACTTTATCCTTTCTCTGTGCGAACTTGTGGTGGGCGGCAAGGAGGGGCTGCTGCCGGTGGAGAAAACCGTCATCGACCGCTGTGTGCATCTGATTTACCGCAAATATTTTGCGGACCCCTGCCCGGAGAATATGCCCATCCTTGAGGACTTGTACAATGCCCTGCTCCAACAGGACGAGAAAGAAGCCCACCATGTTGCCACGGCTCTGGAAATCTATGTGAAAGGCTCCCTGAACCTGTTCAACCATCGCACTAACGTGAACGTCAATAACCGCATCGTCTGCTACGACATCAAGGAATTGGGCAAGCAGATGAAGAAACTCGGTATGCTCATCGTGCAGGATCAGGTGTGGGGGCGTGTCACGGCAAACCGCAGCAGCGGCAAGTCCACCCGGTATTATATGGATGAGATGCACCTCCTCTTAAAAGAGGAGCAGACTGCCGCTTATTCCGTCGAGATCTGGAAGCGTTTCCGCAAATGGGGCGGCATCCCCACAGGATTAACGCAAAATGTGAAAGACCTGCTTTCTTCTCGTGAAGTCGAGAATATTTTTGAAAATTCGGACATGATCATCATGCTGAATCAGGCGGCAGGCGACCGGCAAATTCTCGCAAAGCAGCTCAACATCTCGCCCCACCAGCTTTCCTATGTCACCCACTCTGGCGAGGGCGAAGGGCTACTGTTTTTCGGCAATGTGATTTTGCCATTCGTTGACCGTTTCCCCACCGATCTGGAACTCTACCGCATTATGACCACCAAGTTGGGTGAAGTTTCGGAGGGCGCGCAGAAATGAGCAAACCGAAGCTGAACATCAAAGAGGAATCGTCTACCAAAAAGACCCGTTCTCCTCCGAAAAAAGCCAAGGTGGAGCAGTCGGTGCCCAGAAAGAAGAAACTGAAAACCGATGCGGATAAAGCTGCGGAAAAGGCACAGCATCTGCGGTTTGGCAAAGCGGAGCTGACCCCGGACGAACTGAGCCGGTTGAGTAAGGCGCAGAAGCAGGAAATGTACGCTGCCCATGCCGTCCGGTCTGCGGTGCATCACGAAGTTGACCAGTACGAGGATGAAAACGTCGGTGTGCAGGCGTTGAGCGAGGGCGAAAAAGCGGCAGGAAATGTCCGTGATATTTCCAAAAGCCGCTATGCCCGGAAGCTGAAAAAGAAAGCCAAGATGCAGGGCAAGAAAGGCTCCAAAACCGCAAGATCTTCTGCATCGGAGCCGACTGCGGCACAAGATGCAGGCGCATCCGGCACCAGCGAGGGCGGTTCCAACTGGCTTTCACGCTGGAAACAGCGGCAAGAAATCCACAAAAGCTACTATGCCGCCGCCCGTTCGGGCACGGCGGCGCAGACCGCAGGCGGCAAAGCGGCATCCAACGGTGCATCTGCCGCCCGGTCCAGCATGGAACA
>CAKSZF010000124.1 GCA_934525405.1 uncultured Faecalibacterium sp. | reverse complement strand
GCCAGCACTACGCCAAAGGCCAGTGCCGTAAAAAAGCTGGTGGAAGCAAAGCGGGTGGCGGCGTGGGTATCCTGACTGCCCAAGCGGCGGCTGATGATGGTGCCAGAGCCGTGCCCCAGCATAAAGCCTAGCGCCTGTATAATAGCCATCAGGCTGGAAACCACGCCCACCGCGCCGGAAGCACTGGTGGAGATGCGCCCCACAAAAAAGGTATCGGCCAGATTGTAGATGCTGGTAATCAGCATACTTAAAATCGTAGGGGCGGCAAGGCTGAGGATCAGCCGGGGGATAGGGGTCTCGGTCATTTTGTGATACTGCACCGCAGTGCGGTCCTGCTGGGTCATGGGCAAATATCCTCCTTCAAAAACGAGAAAGCCGCCCCTTCCAGAGCGGCAGATAGTCCTGATAGAAACAGTATAACGCAGTTGCGGCAAAATGTCGAGAGGGAGAAAAAACGGCCTTTCGCCCCTGCGAAGGGGCGAAAAAGCAGGTGAAAACAGGGTGCTTTCTATATAAAGTGCTAAAGAATTGTCGAATTGCTTGTGAAAAATCACGATATGTGGTATTCTTTATAAGAAGGAATTGGAAAAATCTGTGCATTTTATGATTGGGAGGGATTTATACATGAAATCCGTAGCACAAACTGTGATCGAGGCCGACCGCTTTTATACCATTGCCGCTCACACCGGCAATGTCATTCAGGCAGTGGAGGGCAGCAAGGACGGCGGCACTGTCCGTCTGGGCAAGTACGACCACAAGCCTGAGCAGGAGTGGAGCTTTGTCCGCGAGGGCGATGGCGTGTACCGCATCCGCAACCGTGCCTCCGGCAAGCTGCTGGATCTGACCATGACCGGCACTGCCAACGGCACTTGGCTGCACCTGTGGGAGGACGTGGGCGGCACGTCCCAGATGTGGAAGGTGGAGCACACTCCAGAGGGCAAGGTGCGTCTGCGCTCCTCATGGGCAGGCGGCAAGTGCGTGGATACCGTGGGCATGGGTGCCGAGGTGGGCACTGTACTGCAGATCTGGCAGGAAGTACCCGGCGGTGGTGATCAGCTGTGGGTCATCTCTGAGGTGAAGGACCGCGTAAAGCGCGCCGCCAAGGTTGAGGAAGCAGCACCCGTTGCCGAGACTACGGCCGCTCCCGCCAAGAAGCCCGCAGCCCGCAAGCCCCGTACCACCAAGAAGGTGGAGGAGAAGCCCGCTGCGTCCGCAGTAAAGGCCGCAGAGCCGGTCAAGGAAGAAAAGCCCGCGGCAAAGAAGGCTGCTAAGGCAAAGGCTGAGCCTGCTGCTCCCGCAGTAGAGGTGAAGGCAGCTCCCGCCGTGGCAAACAAGGCCGAGCCTGTTACTAAGGCTGAACCTGCTGCCAAGGCAGCGCCCGCAGCGGAAGCCAAGACTGCCTCCGCCGCTGCAAAGCCCAAGGCAAAGCGTGCACCCTGCAAAAAGACTGTAAAGAAGTAAAAAACATAAATAGCAAAAAAATCGGACAGGCCGCAGTCTGTCCGATTTTTTGCGTTTATAGAAGCTTTTTATGCGGCAGAGGAGGTGGAAGCGTCATCGCTCTGGGCGGCGGTCTGCACGAACTGCACGATGCTCTCGATGGTCTTGCGCAGCTGCACAAGGCTTTCCACGTCAGAGTCCTGCATCCGGGAGGTGGGAGCGGTCACCACGGTCTGGGCGGCAGTCACCGTGCCGGTCAGCTCCGCATGAATGTGGTGGGCGGGCACGTCCAGAAGGATGTGTACCTTAGGGGACAGGGTCTTGAGCAGCCCCTGCTTTTCGATGCCCAGAATCAGCTGCGGCGCATCTTCACCGGCGGCGAGGTTCGGCAGCTGAAGGTAGAGGTAGCCCTCCTTGGCGTTGGCGGGCTGCACGGTCTGGATCTGCTTCAAGTCCAGCTGGAAGTCGTTTACCTGCTGCAAGCCGGTGGCGGCGGGGTCTACCCCCAGCAGAGTAGCCAGCTGGTCTTGAGAGATGTAGCTGCCCAGCGACCAGCCCGGCAACAGCAGGCTGGACAGCGGATACTCGGCCACAATGGTGCTGCGCAGCTTGTTGTACAGCTGTCCGGCGTCGTACAGGGTCTCTTCTTCGCTGATGTACATCCGGGTCAGAGGGGCATCGTTGACGGTACTGGTGCCCGTCGGGTACAGCGCCAGCTGCACCGCCCGGGGGGTGTACTGGCCGGTCAGGCTGCCGGTGGTGCCGCCGGTGGTGCCGCCGAACTTGTCCAGCAGGGCGTAAAGAGCAGGGGGCTCGGCCTCGGTGGAGGTGATGGTGTAGTCCAGCGCAAAGCTGGCACCGCTCTGGAATGCCTTGATCTTGCGGCTGACGAAGCTGTACAGCACCGCCGCAGCCACCACGCACACCAAAACCAGACACAGCAGAACGATCAGCGCCGCCCGCAGACCGGTGCGCTTTTTGTGGGAAGATGCCATGGAAAACCTCTCCTTCCGGTAAAACGTATTTGTTCCAGCATAACGGAACTGCCCGCAAATGTCAAGCGCCGCAAACTGCGGACAAAACAAAAAACCTGAAACATTTCTGTTTCAGGTTTCTGGCGGAAAGATGGGGATTCGAACCCCAGAACGCTTTTGACACGTTACACGATTTCCAGTCGTGCGCCTTAGACCAACTCAGCCATCTTTCCACATCTTCTGTTCTGCCTTTGGGCGGGTGCCCTTGGCGCTCCACTATAATACCTGAAAGCAGGCTTTTTGTCAAGGATTTTTTTGAAAAAAAATCAGACTTTTTTAAAAAAGACGAAAAAACGCGAGAAAGTATTCTGCCACATGGACGGAAAACACAAAAAGCCCTTGACGCACCTTTAAAATAGGTCTATATTGAGGGCAAAGAGCACTGCGGTGGGTCATTTTGTGCCGCAGCGGCGGGAAATATAAGGAGGATGCTTTTATGACTTATCCTGAAGTACTTGCCAATGCCCGTACCTGCATTGGTCAATACTGCAAGGCCTGCCCGGTGTGCAACGGCGTGGCCTGTAAAAACCAGATCCCGGGTCCGGGTGCCAAGGGCGTGGGCGATACCGCTATCCGTAATTATAATAAGTGGGCGGACATCCGGGTGAATATGGATACTCTGTGCCCCGGTGGTACACCGGATACCACGCTGGAGCTGTTCGGCAAAAGCTTCCGCTATCCCTTCTTTGCAGGCCCTGTGGGCGCAGTGAACCTGCACTACTCCGATACCTACACCGACATGACCTATAATGATGTGCTGGTGCGTGCTTGTGCCGAAAATGGCATTGCCGCCTTTACTGGTGACGGTACCAACCCCACCGTGATGGAGATGGCTACCCGTGCCATCGGCGCTGCGGGCGGCTGTGGCGTGCCCACCATCAAGCCGTGGAACATTGATACCATCCGGGAAAAGATGGCACAGGCCAAGGCCAGCGGCTGTTTTGCCGTGGCTATGGACGTGGATGCAGCGGGTCTGCCCTTCCTGAAGAACATGACCCCGCCCGCCGGCAGCAAGAGCGTGGAGGAACTGGCCGAGATCGTGCAGCTGGCGGAGCGCCCCTTCATCGTCAAAGGCGTGATGACCGTCAAGGGCGCACTGAAGGCAAAGCAGGCCGGTGCCGCCGCCATCGTGGTGTCCAACCACGGCGGCCGTGTGCTGGACCAGTGCCCTGCCACCGCCGAGGTGCTGCCGGAGATCGCCGCAGCGCTCAAAGGCACCGGTGTGAAGGTGCTGGTGGACGGCGGCATCCGCACCGGTGTGGATGTGTTCAAGGCGCTGGCACTGGGCGCAGACGGCGTGCTGATCTGTCGCCCCTTCGTGACTGCTGTCTACGGCGGCGGCGCAGAGGGCGTGAAGTGCTACATCGATAAGCTGGCCGGGGAACTGGCCGACACCATGCAGATGTGCGGTGCCCATACGCTGGCTGAGATCACCCCGGACATGGTGCGGGTCTAAGATTCTTATTGTGAGTAACAAAAAAGGAGATGTCCTGCAGGACATCTCCTTTTTTGTTACTTCAAAGTGCCGTCCAGCACCTGCTGGTAATACCACGGCTTCGGGGCGTGGAAGGTCTTGCCGCTGAGGAAGGCAAAGTCCGGCTGGGTGAAGCGGGGCATGGTCAGCTCCCATGCGCACAG
>CAKSZF010000123.1 GCA_934525405.1 uncultured Faecalibacterium sp. | reverse complement strand
GCGGCGCTGGGCAAGCCCAAGGCAAGCCGCGCCGTGGGCAGCGCCTGCCACCGCAACCCGCTGTGCATCGTGGTGCCTTGCCACCGGGTCATTGGCGCAGACGGCAGCCTGACCGGCTACGCCGAAGGGCTGGACATCAAGGAATATTTGCTGGAACTGGAACGATTTTAAGATAATGATAAAGGCTGCTGCGCATCGTTTGCACAGCAGCCTTTTTACGCTTGTCACGGGTGCTTCAATGGAGATCCAACTCCGGCGGGACGTCCAGCTGGTCGGAGACATATTTCCCGTTCTTTTTGCGCTGACGCACGCACTCGGTAAGCAGATATTCGATCTGCCCGTTCACCGAGCGAAAGTCATCCTCTGCCCAAGCGGCAAGGGCATCGTAGAGCTTGGCGTTCAGACGCAGGGGCACCTGTTTTTTCGGCTCAGCCATCAGTACAGGCTGCCGCTGTTCACGATGGGCTGGGCATCGCGGTTGCCGCACAGCACTACCAGCAGATTGGACACCATTGCCGCCTTGCGCTCATCGTCCAGCTCCACTACCTTGTTCTCGTTCAGACGATCCAGCGCCATTTCCACCATGCCCACAGCGCCGTCCACGATCATCTTGCGAGCGTCAATGATGGCACTGGCCTGCTGGCGCTGCAGCATGACCGCTGCGATCTCCGGCGCGTAGGCCAGATAGGTGATGCGGGCTTCCACCACCTCGATGCCGGCCTCGGCCACGTTCTTCTGAATCTCGTCCCGGATGCGGGCAGCCACCACCTCAGAGGAGCCGCGCAGGCTGCCCTCATCGGCTACGCCGTCGCCGGTGGTGTCCACGTTGGGGGCAACATCGTAGGGGTACACCCGCACCACGTTGCGCAGGGCGCTGTCACACTGCAAAGAGAGGTATTCCTTGTAGTTGTCCACATTGAACACAGCCTTGGCGGTATCGGTCACGCGCCAGATGACTGCAATGCCGATCTCCACCGGGTTGCCCAGACAATCGTTGATCTTCTGGCGGGAGTTGTTCAGGGTCATCATCTTGAGCGAGATTTTTTTGCTCATGGACTCGACGCTCATCTGAGCATTCTGGCCGTTATTGCCAAACAGCGCAGCCACGCTGTTCTCCTTGCTGTTCACATCTCCGCTCTGGCTCAGGCGGGTACCGGCGGCGGGGTTGACGGCGGTGCAGAAGGGGTTTACCCAGTAAAAGCCCTGTCCCTTCAGGGTGCCGATGTAATCACCAAACAGGGTGAGCACCAGCGCCTCCTGCGGCTTTAACACTTTAAGGCCGCAGAACAGGAAAATGCCTGCGATCCAATAGGCAATGGACAAGATCAGCAGCGGCACGCCCAGAAGCATCCGGTCTGCATTCAGCAGGGTGATGCTGTAGATGAACAGGGCGATGGATGCCACATAGCCCAGCAGGGTGAGCAGCAGCATAGCCATACCGTTTTTGCGGGTATTCAAAATTTTCTCTTCCATAACAAGTCCCTCCTTATCAGGGTCGGAAGCATTTCTTTCTGATATCAAAATAATATCACTTTAGGAAATATCTGTCAAGTGCTTCCAACAAAAAATCCCCCGCCTGCCCGGCACAGCGGGCAAAGCGGGGGTCAAGGGTCATGGGAGCGCTGCGCACCGGTCGGACAGAGTTTCAGGCGTCTGTCTGCGCTTCTCCCCCAATCAGTACCACGGCAACATCATTGACGTTGGTACCGGTAGCGCCTGTGATAATAAGCCCCTCCACCGCCTGCAAGGCGTGGTAGGCATCGTTGTTTTGCAGGGTGTCGAACACATTCCAGCCCTTTGCCGTCAGTGCGGCGGCGGTGTCGCCGTCCACATAGCCCCCAGCGGCATCGGTGGGGCCGTCGGTGCCGTCACTGCCCACGGAGAACACCGCCGTGTTTTGTCCGGCCAGTGCCGGGGCTGCGGCCAGCGCCAGCTCCTGATTGCGTCCGCCCAGTCCCTTGCCGGTCAGGTGCACCACTGTTTCGCCGCCTGCGATAAAGGCCAGCTTTTTCCCCTGCCCCGCATGGGTGCGGGCGATGGCCCCCAGAAAGCTGCCTGCCTCCCGCGCCTCGCAGCAGAGCCGGTCGGTGAGGAGCAGCGGTGCGTAGCCCAGCCTTCGGCAGGCTTCGGCGGCGGCAACGCACAGTTCCCGCACACTGCCGGTGATATGGGTGGTCACGTTTTCAAGGGCTTTCGGCGTTTCCTGTGCCAGCAGCGCCTTTGCCTGCGCCGATAAGCGGAGCCGGTATTTTTCCGCAATGGCAAGCGCCTGCGCACAGGTGGAGCCATCCGGCACCGCTGGGCCGCTGGCAATCATATCCAGCGGGTCACCCAGAATATCGCTGAGCACGATGCTGAACACCCTTGCGGGTGCGCAGTGCTGTGCAAACCGCCCGCCTTTGACTGCGGACAGCCGCTTGCGGATAGTGTTCATCTCCACAATGTCCGCTCCGCTGGCAAGGAGCTGATTTGTAATCTCCTGCAATTCCCCGCCGGGGACAAGCGGCTTTTCAAACAGGGCGCTGCCGCCGCCGGAAAGAAGAAACAGCACCGTGTCCTCTGCGGTCAGCCCCTGCACCAGCGCCAAGGCTTTTTCGGTGGCTGCAAAGCTATTGGCATCCGGCACAGGGTGGCCTGCCTCGTAACAATCCACGCCGGGAATTTCGCCCTTCACATGGCTGTACTTGGTCACCACTACGCCGCCATCCACGCACCCCAGTGCCTGCACGGCGGCGTGCGCCATCTGCCACGCGGCCTTGCCCGCCGCCACCAGCAGCACCCTGCCGCCCCCGGGCTGAAAGTTTTCCAGCGCGCGGCGCACCGCTTTATCCGGCAGCACCGCCTGAATGCTGGAACGGATGATTTCATCCGCATCCTGCCGCAACGCGATATTCATAATACAGCCCTCCTTACAGGATCTGCCCATCTTTGATTCCCGAATCTGGCTTTCAATGGATTCTTCACGCTGGTTATCCGATGAATAGCGGTCATAGACTCACTTCCTTTTTCTTATCGAACAGACGGGTAGCTTTTTGCATACTTGTAAATCTGCCGTGCACAGTCAAGGCTCATTTTGCTGGAATCGTTGTGTTTGAGCCATGCGTTCACGTTGCCCGGATTCAGCTTCAAGTCTGTGTAAATACGATAATTCGTCAGTTTCTTTTTCTGCTGAAGTTCCAATACCCGGCGATGGATCAGCTCTTTTGTGTCATTGTCTGCAAGGACGGCATCCCGCACCGAACAATAACTGCGTCAAACCTTCAAATAGCCTTCCGGCAATTCTGGTGATTGCTTTTCCAGAAGCAGTCGCATTTGCGCCAGCGAGTAGCGATTGGAAAGCTGCTCATATTCCGCAACAACAGCGCTGGTTACGGTATAGCGGAGCAACAAATCCACTTTATCAAAGGTCAGCGTATAGAGAAACAGCGGTTCTTTCAGGCGGGGATTTTCAGCCATACGATCTGCCAGCTTATGGACACTTGCCGTCTGAATCCCGGAAAGCTCTGCCACATACTGCTTCAAAAAGCCTTCGAATGTCAGCTTTCGCATGGTCTCCACCTCTCCACATACGCCTGATACAGCAAACACAACGGGCGGCTCTTGTAACAGAGCTGCCCGTTGTGTTCGTTTATGAAAAGGAGAACTTAGATCTCATACCACTTGATCTCGTTGGCATCCAGATGCAGAGCAAAGCTGCTGCCGTCTGTGGTGTAAACGGTGGTGTCCTGCGGCTCGTACGTGTTGTTCACCACACAATACTTGCCGTTCTTGACGTAGGCGTGAACTTCTACATTATAATTGGAGCTGAACCATGTATGCAGTTCCTCCTCGCTGTGGGCACTCCACAGGATAGCGCGGTAAAGGGTGCGGCTGTTGGCAAAACTGTAAGGCACACCGCTGATGTACACGGCGCGCCCCTTGCCGAAGTCGTGTGCCGCCATCTGCACTTCTTTGTTTCGCTGCACCAGCACTTCGGTGCCTTCAAGGGCGTAGATGTTCTTTTTGCCCTCGCCAAAGTCCACGGATTGGTCGGCGTCCTGCAAGATAAAGTGGTCCGGGTGTTCTTCCCAGTTGTACTTGTCGTAGTTGAGGGTGAAGCCGTTTTCTTCCTCCACGCCCAGCACGCT
>CAKSZF010000122.1 GCA_934525405.1 uncultured Faecalibacterium sp. | reverse complement strand
CCGTTCTTGGGCTTGCCCAGATGGCTGCACAGGATGACCTTAGCGCCATCGTTGACCAGCTTCTGGATGGTGGGCAGTGCTGCGTTGATGCGGTTCTCGTTGGTGATGACACCGTCCTTCATCGGGACGTTGAAATCGCAGCGGACAAGCACCTTCTTGCCGCAGTAGTTCTGATCGTCGATCGTCTTCTTACCTAAACCCATGGTAAAAACTCCTCTCAAGTTATAATTCTGAACCAGAGTCTCGCTCACAATCGGGGCGTTGCCCCGTACAGCTACTATTATAAACAAAAACTGCGTGCATTGCAAGGATATGAGATAGATAATTGTTTAACAAACATTTGCCATTGTTGCACGGAAATGTGTCTATTTTGCCCGAAGTGCGGTTTTTTCTGCCCGCAGACGCCGGAAATGCTGTTTTCCTTCACGACAAAAGGGGTCGAAAAACGCCCGCAGGCATTTCCCGACCCTCAAATAAAAATAATTTTTCCGCTGTTCAGGCGTTATGCAAAATATTCCTGTGCGCGGCGGGCGGCATCGTTGATGCAATCCCGCAGCTGGTCCAGCGTATCAAACTTTTTGCTGGGGCTCAGGTAAGCGTAGAACTCCACCACCGGGTCGGTACCGTACAGGTCGCCGGAAAAGCCCGGGATAAAAGTCTCACAGGTCACCTTGGTGGCGTCATCGTTCACGGTCGGGCGGCTGCCCAGACCGGTGGCTGAGGGATACCACACCCCGTTGATGCAGGTGCGGGTGATATAAATGCCGCTGCGGGGCATCTGGAAACCCTGCGGGTACAGCTGGTTGATGGTGGGCACCCCAAGGGTGTGTCCCAGCCCTGCCCCGTGCTGCACCGCAAAGCGGATGGCATAGGGCATGCCCAGCATGGCGTTGGCGGCCGGGATGTCCCCGCCCTCCAGCGCGGTGCGGATGCGGGTAGAGGACACCGGCTTTTCCTCAAACTGTGCCATGGGCACCACCACCACCTCTACCCCAAGAGGGGCACAGAGGGTGCGCAACAGCTCCGGCGTACCGGCAGCTTTTGCACCAAAGGTGAAGTTTTCGCCACAGAACAGCGCCCGGGCGTGGCAGTTTTCCACGATGCTACGTACAAACTCCTCCGGACTCAGTGTCTTGATCGCCTCAAAGTCCGGGGTGAGGTAATACTCCACCCCAAGGCTGTGGATCAGGGCGTGCTTATCCTCGGTGGAGAGCAGGCGCTTGCCCTTCATTTTATTTTCCACCGGCAGGCGGAAGGTGAACACCGCCGGAGCTGCATCATGGGTCTTTGCCCACTGCACAGCCCCTTCGATCACCGCCCGGTGGCCGATATGGATGCCGTCAAAGTAGCCCATGGCCACGGCGGTGCCTTTTTCGGGCTGCGCCAGCGGCAGCGGGGCAAACTGAGAAATGATCTGCATGGGTCTTGTTTCCTTTATTGCTCAATTACGTTCCACGAACAGTTTTTCCACCCGGAGCACCCCGCCGGTAATGTTGGCAAGGCCAAGGAACTGCCCGGCGGCATTGCGCACCCGGTAGCGTCCGTCTGCTGCGGGGTAGCGGCTGGTGGGACAGCCGTTGTACAGGTGCTGCTCCACCCATGGCTCCACCACCAGCAGCGGCAGCGGGGTGAACACGCTTTCCACCGGCAGCATCAGTGCTTCCAGTGCAGCGCTCCCCTGCTCCTTTGCGGCAAGAATTTCTTCCAGCGTGTGGGCATCTGCTTCGGTGTACAGACCGGCAGCAGTGCGGCGCAGAGCGCTCATGGTACCCTTCTGCCCCATTGCGGCGGCGATATCCTCCAGCAGTGTGCGGATGTAGGTGCCCTTGGAGCAGCGCACCGTCAGTACATACTCGTTTTCTGCCGGACTGCCGCCGTACTCGATGCCGTAAATTTCAATAAGGCGCGCCTTGCGCTCCACGGTCACGCCCTCGCGCGCCAGCTTATACAGCGGCTGACCGTTTATTTTTACTGCGGAGTACATGGGCGGTACCTGCATCTGCGGGCCGATAAACTGCGGCAGTACAGCCAGCAGTTCCTTCTCTCCGGCAGTGACGGGTGCAGTCTCCAGCACCGTGCCAGTGCTATCGCCGGTATCGGTGCGTGCGCCCAGGCGCAGGGTGGCGCGGTAGGTCTTGTCGTGGTTCAGCTGCAGATCCACCGCCTTGCTGGCACCGCCGCAGAACACTGGCAGAACGCCGGTGGCCATGGGGTCCAACGTACCGCTGTGCCCCAGCTTGCGGGTGCCCAGCACGCCGCGCAGCTTTGCCACCACGTCAAAGCTGGTCCAGTCCATGGGCTTGTCTACGATCAGGATGCCCTGCATCATGCTTCCTCCTGTGGTGCGTCCAGTTCGGCTTCCACCTCTGCAAGGATCGCATTTTTGGTGTTTTCAAGGTCGCCCAGCAGCTCACAGCCCGCTGCGCGGGTGTGCCCGCCGCCGCCCAGACGCCGGGCGATGGCACAGGCGTCCACGCCCTTTGCGGTGCGCACGCTGATGCGGTAGCTGCCGCCGGGCTGCTGGCGCAGGGTCAGGCCGACCTTAACGCCCTCGATGCTGATGGGCAGGCTGGTCAGCTCCTCCAGATCTGCGGGGTCTACCCCGCTCTGCCGGATCTCGTCCCTCGTCAGGTAGATCAGGGCGCAGCGGCCATCTAGATAGTACTCCAGATGGTTGCGGGCGATGCGCTCGGCCTCCATGCGGGCACGGGGCTTTGTGTCAAAGAGCAGGGTGTTCAGCTCCTCCACATGACAGCCGGCCTCAATAAGCTTTGCCGCCACCGTGTGGGTGTTGGCTGTGGTGGAGGAGAACTTGAAGCAGCCGGTGTCGGTGGCAACGCCGGTGTACAGGCAGTCGGCAATATGGGGGGTGATGTTCACGCCCATCTCCACGATGACCTGATACAGCAGTTCCGCTGCCGCAGCGGCGCTGGCATCCAGAAGGGTAAAATCGGCATAGCCGTTGTTGCCCGCGTGGTGGTCGATGCACAGGTCCACATGGCGTGCAAACTGCGGCACACCGTTATTTTCGCCAAACAGCTGCAAACCGGCCACATCCACCGCGATCACGGTGCGGGGCTCGAACTCACCCTTGAACAGCCGTGGATTTGTAAAGGCGTAGCGGGACGGAATGTCATCGGAGCAGAGCACCGCTGTCGTTTTTTCCAGCGCTTTGAGCGCATAGTACAGGGCGCTGCCGCAGCCGATGGTGTCACCGTCCGGGTTTTTGTGGCACAGAATCAAAATGTTGTCCGCAGCCAGCAGGCGCTGCGCCATCTGCTGCACATCCAGTTGTTCTGTCATCCAATGATCCATCCTTTCCGCAAAGGCAGTCAGTCCTCGGTCTGTTCGGTATCGGCAGGCTGTGCTTCTTCCTCGCCGTTCACGTTCAGGCTGCGCAGCAGCTCGTTGATGTGGGCGGCGTAGGCGGCACCGTCATCCTCCACAAAGATGAAGCGGGGTGCCTTGCGGATGTGCATTTTTTTGCTGACCTCGGTGCGCACATGGCCTGCGGCACGGTTCAGCGCTTCAATAGCGGGCTTGGGGCCGTCTGCGCGGCCCATCACGCTTACATACACTTTTGCCACATCCAGATCCGGCGTCACGTCCAGACGGGTGACGGTCAGCAGACCGCCCTCCAGCCGCGGGTCCTTCAGCCGGCCGATGATGGCAATGACCTCGCGCTTCATATCCTGCGCAAGACGGCCCATATTTTTCTGAGACATAGTTTTCTCCAAATTCTGTCCGGCAGCTTCCCAAAGCCTTGCCCCGGCCGGGGCAAGGCGGCATTTGTCTGCCAAAACGACGGATGAGGGCGCACGCTCCACACCTGCGAAAGATACGCCCTCATCAGTCTCACTTCGTTCGACAGGGGTCGTTGCACACAGTCAGCATCCTCACCCTCTCCGTCTTTTCTCCTGACACTTTAGCCGCAAGCATTATGGCTTGGCTCCCCCATTGGGGGAGCTGGCGCGGGAGCGCCTGAGAGGGCGCAAGTTCGCTGCTTTTGCAACAGCCCCCTTTTCTGCCGGGAAGCTGTTATATATTCGGTTTTTGCTTAGTCGCGGTACTCTTCCATCTTGAAGGCCTCGTACACGTCGCCTTCCTTGACGTCCGCAAACTTCTCCAGGGTC
>CAKSZF010000121.1 GCA_934525405.1 uncultured Faecalibacterium sp. | reverse complement strand
TCCACATGGATGGAGGCAAACTGGTGGCCGGGGCCGTAGTCGTGCACCATCAGGTCATGTACGCCCAGCACGCCGGGATAACCCATCACGGTCTGTTCGATATGCTCCACCAGATCCTCGCTGGGGCTTTCGCCCAGCAGCGGGCTCAGGGTATCCATCACCAGACCCCAGCCGGAGATTAGGATGAACACCGCCACGCCCACGCCCATCAGACCATCCAGCACATCCCAGCCGGTCACCCGGCAGAGGATGGCAGCCACCAGCACTGCGGCGGTGCTCAGCACGTCGTTGCGGCTGTCGGCGGCGGTGGCAATCAGGGTCTCGGAGGAAATGATACGGCCAATGGCACGGTTGAAGCCGCTCATCCACAGCTTGACCAGAATGGACACCACCAGCACCGCCACGGTCAGCCAGCCGAACTGCACCGGGGTGGGGTGCAGCACCTTGGTGACCGATTCCTTCAGCAGGGAAAAGCCAATGCCCAGAATGGTCACGCTGACCACCAGCCCTGCCAGATACTCAAAGCGGGCATGACCGTAGGGATGCTCGGCATCCGGTGCCTTGGCAGCCAGCTTGAAGCCCACCAGACTGACGATATTGGAGGAGGCATCCGAAAGGTTATTCAGCGCATCGGCGGTGATGGCGATCGAGCCGAACAGGGTGCCCACCACAAACTTGCCCAGACAGAGCAGGATATTGCACACCATGCCCACCACACTGGCCAGGTTGCCGTAGGCGGCGCGGACGCGGGGGTCCTGCGGAGAATTGGGACGGCGTATAAAAAGACGGATCAAAAGCTGCGTCATAAAAGCTCCTTTCAGGCTGCGCATTTTCAGCGCACCCAATGTCCCTCTAGTATAGCATTTTACTTTATGGTTTTAAAGGCGTTTCAGAAATTTCATTCCTTTACGCCGGATATCAAACCGGATTGCAGCACAAAAAGCCCCGGCGGGTGGCTGCGCCCTCTCAGGCGCTCCCGCGCCAGCTCTCCCAAAGGGAGAGCCAAGCCGTTACGTTCGTTGCTGAAGTTTTAAGTGCAATGAGGAACCTTCTGGGCGTGCTCTTGGCTCTCCCTTTGGGAGAGCTGGCAAAGCCGTCAGGCTTTGACTGAGAGGGCGCATGCCACCTTTCTTTTACCGCACAAAAAGCCCCGGCGGCCTTTGTGGTCGCCGGGGCTTTTCGGAGATTTTGGGACTGTCTGTTCACAGTCTCTTGTAATTAAGGAGGAGTGCTCAGGTTTTTATCACAGGATCGGGCTTTCGAGGTCGCCGGTATCAGCAATGCCATGCTTCTCGGCGTAGCCGGTCAGCATCAGGGTCAGCGCGCCGTCACCGGTCACGTTGCAGGCGGTGCCGAAGCTGTCCTGCAGGGCGAAGATAGCCAGCATCAGAGCGGTACCGGCGTTGTCGAACATCAGGACACCGGTGATCAGACCCAGAGAAGCCATGACAGTGCCGCCGGGCACGCCGGGTGCGCCGATAGCGAAGATGCCGAGCAGCAGGCAGAACAGGATCATGGTGCCAACGCTGGGCAGCTTGCCGTACAGGATCTTGGAAACGGTCATGCAGAAGAACACCTCGGTCAGCACAGAGCCGCACAGGTGGATGTTTGCAAACAGGGGGATGCCGAAGCTGACCATGTCCTTACGCAGGACCTTGCTCTTGCGGGCGCACTCCAGCGCCACACCCAGCGTAGCGGCACTGGACATGGTACCGACAGCGGTCAGGTAAGCGGGGCCGTAGTGACGCAGCACTTCCCAAGGATTCTTGCCGGAGTAAGCACCGGCCAGCAGGTACAGCACAGCCAGCCAGATGTAGTGACCGACCATAACGATGACGATGATCTGCAGGAAGGCGGGCAGCTGATGGGTGATGGTGCCCTCGTAGCTCAGGCCGCAGAAGGTGGCGGCAATGTAGAAGGGCAGAACGGGGATGATGACCTTGCTCACGATGTCCAGCACGATGTTCTGGAACTCGCTCAGGAAGTCGCAGGTCAGCTTGCTGTTGGTCCAGGTAGCAGCCAGACCCACCAGAACGCTCAGCACCAGAGCGCTCATAACGCTCATGATCTGGGGAATGTTCAGCTCAAAGACGACGCCCGGCAGCTCGCGCAGACCGGCAACGTTGTTGTCGATGGACAAGTGGGGGATCAGGCCGTAGCCGGCGCCCATGCTCATGAAGGCTGCGCAGACAGAGGACACATAGGCGATGACGATGGCCACTGCCAGCAGACGGGAGGCGTTTTTGCCCAGCTTCGTGATGGACGGGGCAATGAAGCCGATGATGATCAGCGGCACACAGAAGGTAATGAGCTGACCCATGATGTACTGCAGAGTCACCACAACGCCCATGGTGCTCTCGTTGAACACCTGACCAAGGATGATACCAACAAAAATGCCCAGCAAAAGCCGGAAGGGCAGACTATTGAATAGCTTTTTCATAACTTTAGTACCTCTTTCTTTTTCCCCGGAAAGGGGCTGGGTGGGGAGACTTATTCCGTCTCCGGGAGGTGCTTGTTCAGCATCAGATCAAGGATCACGCTGTCGCTGGTGCCGTGGGTGCTCAGGGTGGCAAAGTTGTCCAGCGTATATTCCACATTGTGCTCCACGATGCCGTCGGTGCTCTGCACCCGCACGCCGCGCACACCCATGGCAGCTGCCTGACAGGCGGCGTTGACGCAGGTGGAGATTTTCAGTGCACAGTCGGCCTTTGCGCCGTCGCATACCATGCCGGTGATGTTGCCCACCATGTTCTGGATGGTGCAGCATACCTCGTGGTAGCCGCCGCCCAGCAGATAGGCAATGCCGCAGGCTGCGCCGGTGGCAGCAACCGTTGCACCACAAAGGTTGCTCAGGCGGCCAAACTTGGCCTTGATGCGGATCGCGATCAGGTTGGAAAGGGTCACGGCGCGGAGCATCTTCTCCTCGTCGATGTCCAGCCAGCGGGCAGTTGCAACAACAGGCATGGTAGCCGTAATGCCCTGATTGCCGCTGCCGGAGTTCGCCACCACCGAGACCGGTGCGCCTGCCATACGGGCGTCCGCACCGGCAGAAGCGATGACCATGGCGTTGGTGGTCAGGTCGCGGGTCATCAGACCCTTGCGGCAGTTCAGTTCCAGATTGCGGCCAATGGCAAGGCCATATTCCTTGGAAAGACCCTCGTTGCTGATGGTCGTGTTCACCTGTACGGCGCTGCGGATGATGTCGATGGGGTCGTGCAGGGGGTCCAGCTCCTCAGTGCAGTAATCCCAGATGGAGCGGACGGTCAGAAACTCTGCGATCTGCTCCGGGGTCACCACATCGCTGTCCCCTGCTGCGGCGGGGTCGGTGTGCTGCTTGTCCAGCGTAGCTACGCCGTCCTGCTCCACCAGCACCACGTTGGTGTGCAGGTCCCGCACCACCGCGCGGCCGGTGTGACCGTCAGAAGTTACAAGCACTTCAACGTAGAGCTTCTGCGGCACCTGTGCCACCTCTACCTTGACCTTGCCTGCCTTGACAAGGGCTGCGGCTTCTTCCATCTGCTCCCGGGGCACATAGTTCATGACCTCCAGCAGGTGGACGGGGTCGCCGCCTACGGCACCAATGGCGGCGGCGTAATCCATGCCCTGATACGAGGTGCCCGGAATGCCCGCCGACATGGCGTTTTTGATAATGTTGATGCTGGCGCGGACGGTCACGGCCTCTACCCGTGTGCCGCCCGCCTTGCGGAGTGCCGCGCCCGCCTCTGCGGCGGTGAGAGCGACTGCGCCGGGCTCCGTACAGCCGGTGGCCAGCTCCATCTCACTGTTCAGGATGCGAACGAACATCTGTTTATCCATTTGGTTCACCGTTTCTTTTCTTCCCGTGCGGGGGAACTTACTTTACAGCAATGCACTCGATTTCCAGCGGAGCGCCCTTGGGCAGCTTGCCCACCTGCACCGCACTGCGTGCGGGGTAGGGCTGCGCAAAGTACTCGCCGTATACCTTATTCATCTCTGCAAAATCGTTGATGTCCGCCAGAAACACCGTAGTCTTGACCACATTGGCCAGCGTCATCTCCTGCTGTGCCAGAATGGCCTGAATGTTCTTGAGGGACTGTGCAGTCTGGGCGGCGATGCCTTCCGGGATCAGGCCGGTGGCCGGATCGATGGGCAGCTGCCCGGATACATAGACGGTCTGCCCTGCAGCGATGCCCTG
>CAKSZF010000120.1 GCA_934525405.1 uncultured Faecalibacterium sp. | reverse complement strand
ACGGGCTTGACTTTCATCATAAAATCAACCACTCCTTACTTTTATATTCTACGGGATGTCGTATACACGGGTCAAATTTGAGCAGACACACATAATTCGACCCGCGTCTTGTGGAACGTTCCGGCACTTTGCACAAACTTTCGGAGGTGACTCCTCAAGTGGCAGCCATCGCAGTTCCTTTTTTGGCGCACTAGTCCATTATGTGATACTAATGCAGTATACACCCAAAAACCCCTGTTGTCAAGCCATTTTTCAGTTTTTTGCCGAAATAAATTTGATTTTCGTTTTGCTTTTGAACGCCCGGCGGCGTGTAGCTATTTGCTTTTCAAGCACTTGATTTTTTTATTTTGCACGTTCCTGTTCATAACACCCTTGTGCAATTTGTCTATCTTTGCTCTTGCGCCCGAAAGTGCGACTTTTGCGCTTCCCTGCCACAAAAAAGAAACCGCCGCACAAAATGCTGTGCGGCAGCCTCGTTCTATCATATAGAATGCTTACTCGTCCAGATAATCCCGCAGCAGCTTTGCACGGCTGGGGTGGCGCAGCTTGCGCAACGCCTTTGCTTCGATCTGACGCACCCGCTCCCGGGTCACATTGAACTCCTTGCCCAGCTCTTCCAGTGTGCGGGCACGGCCATCTTCCAGACCAAAGCGCAGGGTGATGACCCGTTCCTCCCGGGGTGTCAGGCTTTTGAGGACGTGCAGCAGTTCCCGCCGCAGCAGCTGACGCCCGGCTTCGTCCACCGGGACACCGGCATCCTCGTCCTGAATAAAGTCCTCCAGATGGGCGTCCTCTTCCTCCCCCACCGGCGTTTCCAGACTGATGGGCTCCTGCGACAATTGCAGCAGCTCCCGCACCTTGTCCGGTTCCAATTCCAGTGCGGCGGCGATCTCCTCCACGGTGGGTTCCCGCCCATTTTTGTGCAGCAGGTCGCCCGCCGTTTTCTTGACCCGGTTGATGCTCTCCACCAGATGCACTGGGATGCGGATGGTGCGTCCCTGATCCGCAATGGCGCGGGTGATGGACTGACGGATCCACCAGGTTGCATAGGTAGAGAACTTGAAGCCCCGCTCCGGCTCAAACTTTTCTGCCGCCTTCATCAGGCCGAGGTTGCCCTCCTGAATGAGATCCAGAAAAGGCAGTCCCCGCCCGGCATAGCGCTTGGCCACCGAAACCACTAGCCGCAGGTTCGCCTCGCTCAAAGCGCGGCGCGCGTCTGCATCTCCCGCCCGGGCAGCCTTTGCCAGCGCCAGTTCTTGCCCGGCGGTCAGCAGCGGCACCCGACCGATTTCCTTTAAATAGGTCTTGACCGGGTCATCCAGCGCCACACCCTCCGAGGACAGTTCATTCTCCAGCCTGCCGATCTGGACATCATCCAGCACAGGCAGCTCGGCAGACTCTTCCTCTGCCAGATGGACGCCCCGCTGCTCCAGTGCGGCGTAAAGCTCGTCCAGCTGTGCAACATCAAAATCCGCTTCCTCCATGGCGCGGCTGATCTGCTCCGGGGTCAGGGTGTGACGGTGAGCTTTTGCGGCAAGGCTGCGGGCAAGTTCTTCCGTTTGCGACAATTTCTGCATGATTCCTGCTCCTTTTCTCTCCAGCTCCAGCCGGAGGGAAAACAGGGATCAGTCTTGTTCGGGCAGCGTCCCCTGCTTTTTTTCGCGCATCGACTGAAGATACTGTGTGATCTCATCGCCGGACATTGCAGCAGCTTTGCTTGCAACCGGCATTCCCCGGGCGATCCTGTCCAGATACAGATGGATATCCTCCGGGGTGCAGTTCACATCGCTGTATTGTGCCGCAAGTCGGCTCAGTTCATTCAATGCTTCTTCGCTTGCAAATGCCCGCAGTGTAGTCAGGCTGATCTCCACGCCCTCCCGGCTGCAATTGAGCATCGCTTCATATAGTTCCTTCTGCTGCGGCTGAATGAATTGCTCTGCCGTCAGCTGCTGTTTGGCCAGTTCCAGATAGCGCGGCTCCCGCAGGATGGCCGCCAGCAGCCGCTGCTGGGCACTGGCGATGCCCAGCGCCTGACTGCCGCCTGCGCTGTAAGGTACCTTGATCTGATCCATCTCGCCGGAGCGCAGCAGCTCGCGGTTTTTCTCCCGGCGGTACTTGCCGCCCGCCCGCTTTGCTGCGGTGCCCAGCTGCGCCAGAATAGCGGTTTTGGAGATGTTGGTCTCCTCTGCCAGCCGCCCGGCGTACACCTCCTGCTCGGTGGGGTTGGAGCGCTCAGCCAGCATCTCCACAGCATCCTTTATATATTGCAAACGCTGCGCATCCTGTGAGAGATCATATTGATCCCGCAGGCGCTTGAGCCGGAAGTCCAGCGCATTGCCCACCCCATCCAGAAGCGCCTGAAAACGCTCCGGGCCGTATTTTTTGATATACTCGTCCGGGTCCTTTGCACCGGGGATCTGCAAAACGCCTACCTTTACCGGACTGTTGCGGAACAGCTCCAGCGAGCGCAGGGTCGCTTTCTGACCAGCCTCGTCCGAGTCGTAGCTCAGAATGACCTCATCGGCATATTCGCTGATGATACGCACCTGCCCGGGGGTCAGAGCAGTGCCGCAGGCGCAGACGGCGGTATCGATGCCCGCCTGCTGCATACTGATGACGTCCATGTAGCCCTCGCACAGCACGAACCGCCGGGAAGCACTGCGCTTTGCAATCTGCATGGCAAACACCGTCTCGGATTTGTGGTAGACCAGCGTTTCCGGGCTGTTGACGTATTTGGGCTTGGAGTCGTCCATCACGCGCCCGCCAAAGGCAATGATGTTGCCGCGCAGATCAAAGATGGGGGTCATGACACGCTTCCAGAACAGGCAGTAGATGCGCCCGGAGGGACTGCGCTTGAACAGACCGCTGGCATCCAGCTCTTGCTGGTTGTAGCCCTTATCCCGCAGGTACTGGTACAGCGCCTGCCCATCGTTGGGGGCATAGCCCAGCCCGAACCGAACGATGGTCTTATCGTCCAGTCCGCGCCGCCGCCAGTAGGCACGCGCCTGCCGCGCCTCCTCCACGGTAGAGTTCAGGCAGGCGTGGAAAAAGCGGGCAGCTTCCTTGTTCATAGAAAGCACCCGGCTGCGCAGACGTCCGGTCTTGTCGTCCTCCTGCGGCTCCGGCATACCGGCGCGGGAAGCCAGCATCTTGATGGCCTCCCCGCTGCTGATATTGTTGATCTTTTTGACAAAACTGATGGCGTCTCCGGCTGCCTGACAGCCGAAGCAGTAAAAGCTTTGAGTGTCAGGGTACACATAGAAGGACGGCGTTTTTTCGCTGTGAAAAGGGCACAGACCACCGTACAGCCGTCCCTTGCGCTTGAGCTGCACATAGTTGCCCACCAGCTCCACGATGTCGGTGCGGCGGGTAAGCTCCTCGATGTATTCGTGTGGGATCATGTTGATTTAAACGACCTCTCCAGTTTTAAAGGACGTGCCATTTCTGGGGCACGAACAGTTCTTCAAAGGTGCGGATGGCAAACTCATCGCTCATACCGCTGATGTAGTCGGTGACGGCACGCTCCCGTCCCTCCTGATAGGCCAGCTGCACATAAAAATTGGACATCTGATCCACATGGGTCAGGTAGTACTCGTACAGCTCCGCGATAAGCTTGTCTACTTTCTGCTCCTCGCGCTTGGCGTTTCTATTCACATACACGGTGGCGTACATGAAGTCCCGCAGGGCGAGAAACGCCTCGTATTCCTCCGTGCCCATGCGGACATCCCCCTCGCTGTGGGTGAGGATGCTGTTGATCATGGTGGTGATGCGGGCAGATTTGGTCTGCCCCAGCACTGCCGTGCAGTCCTTGGGCAGGATGGCAGCGTCCAGCACACCGGCGCGCACGGCGTCCTCGATATCGTGGTTGACAAAGGCGATCTGATCTGCAAGACGCACGATGCGTCCCTCCGGGGTGGCTGCCCATGTGCCCTTGGTGTGGGTCACGATGCCGTTGCGCACCTCCCATGTCAGGTTAAGGCCCTCGCCGTCCTTTTCCAACCGGTCTACCACCCGCAGGCTTTGCATATAATGACGGAAGCCGTCCGGGCAAAGGTCGTTCAGTGCCTTTTCGCCTGCGTGACCAAAGGGGGTATGCCCCAGATCATGCGCAAGGCTGATGGCCTCGGTCAGATCTTCGTTCAGGCGCAGACCACGGGCGATGGTTCGGGCGATCTGCGAGACTTCCAGCGTATGGGTCAGACGAGTGCGGTACAGGTCGCCTTCCGGCGAGAGGAACACCTGCGTTTTCTGCTTGAGACGCCGGAAGGCCTTGCAGTGCAGCACCCGGTC
>CAKSZF010000119.1 GCA_934525405.1 uncultured Faecalibacterium sp. | reverse complement strand
ACGTGGCGGCCGTCGGCCAGCTTCTCGTACTCAAAGTCCTTGGCGCCGCCGTTGGAGGTGCGGCAGAGCACGAACATACCCTTGCCCTGCTTTTCAGCGTAGGGCAGATAGGGGCTGATGGAGTCCAGACCCATGTAGGGTGCCAGCGTAACGAAATCGCTCTCGAAATCGCCGGTAAAGTGACCCATGGCGTACATCTCGGCGGTCTTGGCAATGTCGCCGCGCTTGATGTCCGCGATCACCGGCACACCGGCCTCGCGCACAGCCTTCAGGGTGTCGGCGTAGGCCTTCATGCCCTCCATGCCCAGAGACTCATAATAAGCGATCTGCACCTTGTAGCAGCCGGCCACAGCCTTGGTGGCATCAATGAGCTTCTTGTTGAAGCGCACGATGTTCTCGCCCTTGGTCAGGGTGCTGTCCACAAAATCGGCAGGCAGGTAGCTGAAATCGGTGTCCAGACCCACGCACACCGGGCCGCGGGCTTCCACAGCTTCGTACAGTTTGTCCATGTTCGTCATTTGGGTGTCCTCCTGTAAGTCGTATTGTAGAACCCTCTCAGGCGCTTGCGCGCCAGCTCCCCCGAGGGGGGAGCTTTTTCTCTTGAGGGCAACTGTTTCTTTTTGTGATATGTAAACTGCTTTCCTTACGCTCTGAAGCTCCCCCTTCAGGGGAGCTGGCAAAGCCGTCAGGTTTTGACTGAGAGGGTTTTACTCCTCGGCCTGATAGGTGATCTTACCGGCCTTGATGGTGGCAAACACCTTGCCGTAAAGCTGTGCACCGTCAAAGGGGGTGTTGTGGCTCTTGGAGTGCAGCTTTTCTTTTTCCACCGTGTAGGGAGTGTCCAGATCCACCAGCACAAAATCGGCATCGAAGCCCGGCTCCAGCTGACCCTTGGCAAGGCCCAGAATTTCGGCGGGGCGGGTGCTCATCAGGTGCACCAGCAGCTCCAGCGGCAGACCCTCCTGCTTGCAGAGCTTGGTGTAGCACACGCCGAAGGCAGTCTCGCTGCCCACCATACCGGCCATGCCCTTCAGCTTGTCCTCTTCAGAGTGAGGTGCATGGTCAGTGGCAATGGCGTCCACGATGCCGGTGCGGATACCCTCCACCAGTGCCTCCACGTCGTCGGCGGTGCGGATGGGCGGGTTGACCCGGTAGTCGCAGGTATCGTTGGTGAACCACAGGTGGTGGGGGGTCACCTCACAGGTGACGGGTGCGCCCCGCAGCTTTGCCATGCGGATGGCGTCCAGCGCGCCCCGGGTGGACACATGGCACATGTGCAGCCGGGTCTGGTAGTACTCGCTCAGCCAGCAGTTGCGCACCGTCTCGATATCCTCGGCCAGACGGTAGTCCCACGGGCTGATCTCCATATCCTCGGCGTGGCTCATGACCGTGATGTCCTTCTGGGTGCAGATGGCAAAGGCCCGCGCCATGGTGGCGTTATCCTGCACGCCGTGGCCGTCCTCGGTGATGAACTTCACGCTGGCGGGCAGGGTCTTGAGGTGGTCGATGCTCACACCGTCAAAGTTCTCGGTGATGGAGACGGTCTGGTTTGCATCGCACAGCCCCACCTCGGCGGCTTTCTGCTCCACCATCACAGCCTGTGCGGCAGAGGAGCAGACGGGCTTGGTGTTGGGCATCAGGTTCACAAAGGTGTAGCCGCCGGCAGCAGCGGCACGGCTGCCGGTCTCGATGTCCTCCTTGTACTCAAAGCCCGGGGTGCGCCAGTGGCAGTGCAGATCCACAAATGCGGGCAGCACAGTCAGCCCACCGGCATCCACCACCGTCTCGTTCTCGGCGGCAAGGGCGGAAAGATCCTGCCCTACGGCAGCGATTTTGCCATCCTTTACATAGATCTCCAGCGGCCGTCCCTCGGTGTTTACAGCGTTTGTCAGCAGCATCGCGGTTCCCTCCTGTAATGATATTTTTGGGTGTCAAGCGCCCGAAAACGGGCAAAAAAAAACTTTTCCCCGCAAAGGGAAAAGCTCATTGCGCAAAAAAAGGAAACAACGAAGCCACGGCAAAACCGGACGCGAACTGCTTGTTCAGTTTCGGGGTCTGGGCGCTGCACAGCATGATGTTTCTCCTTTTCTTGATGGTTGCATTTTCATTCGTATTATTTTATCATAGAACCGCAAAATGTGTCAATGGCTGCGCGCAAATCAGGTGCTAAAAGGTTTCTGGTATCTCTCGCCGAATTTTGGATACTCTACCCAAAACCCGAGTCACGCGGCAAAATAAATGCCATTTTGTTCCACAATCCCTAGTACAGCACTGTACTTTCGTCTCCTGCTGTGCTATTATAATACGGTAAAAGGGAGAGCCCCGCCGCGTGGGCGGGTGTTTATGGGAAAGAGAGGTTTTCCGCATGGGTTTACTTGAGGACGCGCGGAACATCCAGCGCAAGGACCCCGCCGCACGCAGCGTGCTGGAGGTAATGCTGCTGTACCCGGGATTCCACATTCTGGTGTACCACCGCATTGCGCACTGGCTGTACGAGCACAAGCACTTTTTTCTGGCACGATGGGTCAGCCAGCATGGCCGCCACCGCACCGGCATCGAGATCCACCCGGGTGCCACCATCGGCAAGTGTCTGTTCATCGACCATGGCATGGGCATCGTGTTCGGCGAGACCTGCGAGATCGGAGATAACTGCACCATCTACCACGGGGTAACGCTGGGTGGTACCGGCAAGGATACCGGCAAGCGCCACCCCACCTTGGGCAACAACGTGCTCATCGGCGCGGGCACCAAGGTGCTGGGCCCGGTGTTCATCGGGGATAACGCCCGCATCGGCGCAGGCAGCGTGGTGCTGCGCAACCTGCCCGCCAACTGCACCGCCGTGGGCGTGCCCGCCGAGGTGGTGCGCATCAACAACAAGGCGGTAAACCCCGCCGACGATCTGGATCAGCAGGATTTGCCGGATATCGTCTCGCAGCGGCTCACCGATCTGGACCGCCGCCTGAGCCAGTTGGAAAAGACCGCGCAGGGCGATATCCCGCCCACTGCCGCGCAGATCGCCGCCCGGCAGCGGAAATAAAAGATTCCTTTGATAAAAAGATGAGACAGGCTTCCCGGGAAGGTCGCCTGTCTCTTTTTTTTGTTGTCAGCTGCGGTTATAGCACCTGCTCACCGTTTTCTTTATTGCAGTACATCCGGGCATCGGCCTGACGGATGGCCTCGGTCAGGGGCTGCACATCGCACACGCCGCCAATGCTTACCGAAAGCCGGAGTTCCGGGTGGCTGGGCACCCGTGCCACCCGGACGGCGTTCTGCACCCGCCGGATGACGCTTTCCACACCGTTAGGGCAGTTCTGGGGCATCAGCAGCAGAAATTCATCGCCGCCGTAGCGGATCAGGATATCGGTCTGGCGCAGGCAGCTTTGCATGGCTGCGGCCACAGTTTGCAGCGCCTCGTCCCCTACCAGATGCCCAAAGCTGTCGTTGACCGACTTGAACTGGTTTACATCGATCATCGCCACGCCGCCGTGCATCTCGCCCCCGGCAAGGAACTTATCAAAATAGCGGCGGGTGTAGGCCCCGGTCAGAGGGTCTACGAAGGCGCTGCGCTCCATGCCGTCGCAGCGGTCCAGCAGCAGCCGGTGGCCACCCATATCCAGCCAGCGGCCATCCGTCAGCCGGGTGACCAGTTCCAGCATACAGCCCCTGCCGCCTACCTCGATATACTTGGAAATGACAAAATAGGCTTCCTCGTCCTT
Organism: uncultured Faecalibacterium sp.; assembly: GCA_934525405.1. Lineage (GTDB taxonomy): Bacteria > Bacillota > Clostridia > Oscillospirales > Ruminococcaceae > Faecalibacterium. The sequence goes on along the minus strand of CAKSZF010000119.1, from coordinate 632 downwards.
GAACTCGATCTTATTCAGAATGGTCTTGCGGGCATAGGCTTTGGCGGAGATGCAGTTTTCGCACCGGGTATCCCGGTTCCATACCATGTGGCAGTTGCCGGACTTTTCGGTCAGGATGCCGTCACTGTCCAGCGTAAGCACCTTGCGGTGCCCCGGGTCTACCAGACGCACCACATCAAAGATACCCTGCAGCCGCCGCAGGAATCGGGTCGGGTCCTCCTCCGGGTCGGTCGCGGTCAGCAGCTCTGCCTGACGCTCCACGCGGTGCTGTTCATCGGTGAGCTGTCCCAGCACGTTCACGCAGCGGCGCACCCCGGCACCGCTCCAGATGGTGTGCAGCGCCATCCGGTGCAGGTGCGGCTTCCCATCTCGCTGCACCATTACCGGCAGCACCACGTCCGGCGCTTCCGGCGTGGCGCGGCTTATGGCCTTGGAAAGCTTGCGCCGATCCTGCTCGTTCAAAAAGCCAAGTCCCCTGCCATGCGCAAAATCGGTCACCGTTTTTTGCTGCAAGGGCTCGGCATGGTAGTCATACACGGTCACGCTGCCAGCCAGCAGGTCGTAGTCGAACCGGATGCCGCCGCACTGGGCGGCGTAGAAATCCGTGCGCTCCTTTTCCTGCTCCAGCAGCA
>CAKSZF010000118.1 GCA_934525405.1 uncultured Faecalibacterium sp. | reverse complement strand
CCGATGTGGCGGTACAGCTCGGTCATGAAGCTCTGGCAGAAGCGCATCACTTCCATGTCGCTCTTGCCGTGGGGGTCGAAGTCAGAGCCGCCCTTGCCGCCGCCCATGGGCAGGGTGGTCAGGCTGTTCTTGAAGATCTGCTCAAAGCCGAGGAACTTCAGGATGCCCTGATTGACAGAGGGATGGAAGCGCAGGCCGCCCTTGTAGGGGCCGATGGCGCTGTTGAACTGCACGCGGTAGCCGCGGTTCACCTGCACCTTACCGGCATCGTCCACCCAGGGCACACGGAAGGTGATGATGCGCTCCGGCTCCACCATGCGCTCGATCAGACCGGCCTTCTCGTACTCGGGGTGCTTTTCCACAACGGGCTGGATGCTCTCCAGCACCTCGCGCACAGCCTGCAGAAACTCGGGCTCGTTGGCGTTGCGCTTTTCCAGACCCTCGTAAACACGCTTCAGGTATTCATTCGTCAGCATAATAGAATACTCCTTTTCCCAATTACTCTATAAATTTGAAAAAGCGGAAATGCCTTTGCCCGCCGCACAGCGGGTATATCCTTGCAGATGCCGGGCGCTTCCGGTTCTCCATGCTTGCACGGCACACCCGCACAAGCGGGCAATGCTTACTTTACTATTATAAAGCTTTGCGGTGGGTTTTACAATAGCAAAAAGCAGAATCTGTTTAAAAAAACAGATAAAAAGTCACAGCTGCTTCACAAAACGAAAATTAAAAGCCGGAATGTGCCGCGAACCTTGTTTTTTAAAGTGCGCTGCCGTCCCAAAGCCGCACGGAAAAGAATGTCTTTTTCGCAGCGGCAGGCGATGTACGCTCAGTGGGCTGCCGTCAGCCAGTCCAAAAGCCCCAGTGTGCTGTCCAGATAGGCCTGCGGCACATCAAAATGCGTAGCACCCTCGCGCACGGTCAGCTGGGCATTGGGGTTTTTCTCTTGCAGTGCAGCGATGAACTGCTCCGAGGCATCCGGCTTGACGATGGTGTCGGCACTGCCAACCACTGCCCATACCGGCAGGCTCTGCAAAGCAGTTAGGTTCTGCTCAGTAAGCCGAACCGAGCCGGACAACGGCGCAGCAGCGCAGAATGTCTCCGGGTACGCCACTGCCAGATCCCAGCAGCCGGTGCCGCCCATGCTGTGGCCGGTCAACGCGGTGCGGGCAATGGGGTACTGCGCCTTAATGACGGCCAGCAGTTGCATCAACTGGGCAGTGCGATCGCTCCAGCCTTTGCAGTTGGCGGGCAGCTGCGGCATTACCACATAGGCATCCGGGGCAAGCTGCCCCTCCTGCAGAAAGCGGGGCAGACTTTCTGCCTCCAGCACAGCATTCAAATCGCTGCCCTTGCCGCTGCCGCCGTGCAGATAAAGCACCAGCGTCTTTAGGGTGCCGGTGCTTTGCGGGGTGTAGAGCCAATAAGAAAGGCCGGCGTCCCCGGTGTGGGCGGTCAGCGTTCCGGCAGGGGAAACGGCAGCGGCATCGCCGCAGCCGGCGCAGAACAGGCAAAAAGCGGATGCAGCGGTAAGGGACAAAAAGCCCCGGCGGGTCAGCTCCATAACAGCCTCCTGAAATTCAGATGAAATATTTCTGCCTATATCCTAACACGGAACAGAGGCAGAAAGCAACCATGAAACAGTAAAAAAAGCTGCTGCACAGCAATTGTGCAGCAGCCAAAGGGTCAAATCATTTCAGCAGCTTTTCGCAGGCGTCTGCTGCACCTTCCAAAAATTCGCCGCCATAGGTCTCGATCATACCGGCGTCGGAAAGTTCGGCCAGTTTGGGGTCGATGGGGCACTTGGCCAGCACAGGCAGATGATGCTTTGCGGCCACCTCGTCCACATGGCTGTTGCCAAACACATTGATGTGCTTGCCGCAGTCCGGGCAGACGATGTAGCTCATGTTCTCCACGATGCCCAGCATGGGCACCTTCATCATCTCGGCCATGTTCACGGCCTTTGCCACGATCATGCTTACCAGCTCCTGCGGGCTTGCCACCACAACGATGCCGTCCACCGGCAGGCTCTGGAACACGGTCAGGGGCACATCACCGGTGCCCGGGGGCATATCCACGAACAGGAAATCCACGTCCTTCCAGACCACATCGGTCCAGAACTGCTTGACGGCACCGGCAATGACCGGGCCGCGCCACACAACGGGGTCTTCCTCATTTTCCACCAGCAGGTTGATGCTCATGACATCGATGCCCATGCGGCTCTGGATGGGCCAGCAGCCCTTGTCGTCGGCCATGGCGCGGCCATGGATGCCAAAGAGCTTCGGGATGGAAGGGCCGGTGATGTCGGCATCCAGAATGCCGCAGTGGTAGCCGCGGCGTGCCATGGCGCAGGCCAGCAGGGCGCTGGTCATGCTCTTGCCGACGCCGCCTTTGCCGGACACAACGCCGATGACCTTTTTGACGCTGCTGTTGGGGTTGGGTGCGTCATGCTTGGGCGCTGCATCGCGGGAAGAACATGCTGCTCCGCAGCTGGAGCAGTCATGGGTGCATTCTTCGCTCATTCTCTTTTTGCGCACGGCGGGCGCGGGGCGTTTGCCGTGTGCTTCCTCCTTGATCAGAATACGGCTGCAAAGGCCGCCCCTTTACTATACCATAAAAGTGCGCGGGAAACAACCCGCCGCGCCGCTCGTCTTTTTCAGAGCGCAGATGCATAGGCTGAAAAGAGAGACTGTGACCGTCAGGAGGGGGTGCACCATGCGGCAGAGCTATTTGAAAAACGCGGCGCTGCTTACCGGCTCAGACGTGGTGCTGCGGCTGGCCGGAATGGGGCTGCGCATCTGGCTGGCAAACGAGCTGGGCGGCGAGGGGATGGGCCTGTATCAACTGGTGCTGGCGGTGTATTCGCTGTTCATCACGCTGGCAACGGCGGGCGTCTCGGTGGCAGCTACCCGACTCATGGCCGAAGAACTCAGCGGCCCGGACTCTGCCCGCGGTGCGGCCCGGGGAATGCTGCGGCGTCTGCTGGCGGCGGGGCTCCTGCTGGGGCTGTTTGCCGCCGTGCTGCAGCTGGCAACAGCAGATCTTGCGGCACGGTGGTGGCTTGGCGATGTCCGCGCTGCCGGAGCGTTGCGCGTTTCAGCGCTGGGAATGCCATGGATGGCAGTGTCTGCGGTCCTGCGGGGCTTTTTCATCGCCCGGCGGCATGTGGCCCCCAATGTGTTCAGCCAGCCTACCGAACAGACGGTGCGCATTGCGCTGGTAGCTCTGGCACTCACCCGTACCGAAGGGGCTGCCGTGGGCGTGCGCTGTATGCTGGTGCTGGGGGCAACAGCCGTCAGCGAAGCGGTGTCGGCGCTGTGCATGCTGGTCTTTTACCGTCGGGATGCCCGCAGTGCTTTTGCGGGGCAGAGAGCCGTCCGACCGGCAGACCCGGCCCGCCGTCTGTGGGAGATCCTGTGGCCGGTGGAGGGCGGGCGGGTGCTGGCAAGCGCCCTGCACACCGCAGAGAACATGCTGGTGCCCGCCTGCCTTGCGGTATATCTGGCGAACGCAGGCGGGCGCAGCGCAGCACTGGAGCAGTACGGGGTGCTCAAGGGCATGGCTCTGCCGCTGCTCACCTTTCCCTTCGGGCTGCTGGGAAGCCTTTCGGTGCTGCTGATGCCGGAGATCACGCAGGCCCATATTCTGGGCCAGACCAAACGTCTCAATGCGCTTTTGGACCGGATGCTGCGGCTCACCGGTTATTTTTCTGCATTGGCGGGGACGCTGTTCTGGGTGTGGGGACGCCCGCTGGCACAGCTTTTATACCGCAGCGCCGAAGCCGGGTTTTATCTGGAAACGCTGGCCCCCGCCATGCCGCTGATGTATCTGGAAAGCATGGTGGACGGAGCCATGAAAGGGGTGGGGGAGCAGAAGGCCGCATTCCGCTACAGCGTGTGGGACTCCATCCTGCGCATTGGCGGGGTGGTGGTGCTGCTGCCGCGCTTTGGCATGAAGGGATTTCTGGCAGTGATCCTGCTTTCCAGCCTGTACACCTGCATTGCCAACACCGGGCGGCTGTTGTTTTCCAGCGGCACGCGGCACGCTTTCCGCCGCTGGCTGGGTGCGCCTGCTCTGGCGGCACTGCTGGCAGCAGGGGCGGGTGCTTTTTTGAAAGGGCTGCTTGCGGACGGTCTGAGGTCGGAACTGCCCATGCAGCTGGCGGCTCTGGGGGCGGGCGGCTGCATGACGGCGGCAGCATTCCTGCTGGCGGCATGGCCGCTGGGGCTGGGGGAGGAAGTGAAAGCCATCCGGACAAAAAGCAGGCAGCCTGCTGCGGGGCGCACCCGCGCCGGATGAGGGGGATTTAGGGTAAAATACTGCTGTCCTGCGCCCTCATCAGCCGCCTGAGGCGGCAGCTTCCCGCAAGGGAACGCCTTTCCTGCAAATTTTCTGGACATTCCCTGCGCTTCTGAGTATAATATAAAGATAGGACTGTCCGGTGCGCCGGGCAGGCCGGAACGCCGGAAGCTCTTTCCGGAAAAAACAGCGGCGTTTTACGCCGTGTGCAAAAAGAGGACTTTTTTGTGAAAGATAAAAAGAACACGCCGCAGGTGCTTGCGCGCCGGGCGCTGCTTGTGCTGCTGG
>CAKSZF010000117.1 GCA_934525405.1 uncultured Faecalibacterium sp. | reverse complement strand
TTCTGGTACACCAGCTGGTTGGTGGCCTGACGCATCCGGTTGATGGTCTCCACCATGTGCACCGGGATGCGGATGGTACGGGCCTGATCCGCGATGGCGCGGGTGATAGCCTGACGGATCCACCAGGTAGCGTAGGTGGAGAAGCGGAAGCCGCGGTCACAGTCAAACTTCTCGGCGGCCTTGATGAGGCCGATGTTGCCCTCCTGAATGAGGTCAAGGAAAGCCAGATTATGGCCGACATGCTTCTTGGCGATGGACACCACCAGACGCAGGTTCGCCTCGCTCAGGCTGCGGCGGGCGTTCAGGCCGTCGCGGCGGGTCTTGAGCAGCTCCTGACGGCGCTCCTCGCTCAGAGGACCGTTTTCCACGGCTTCCATGGCCTTTTCCTCGTCTGCCTTTTCCTCGGCATCCTCGACAGACTTTTCGCCGTCCTCGTCCAGATCCTCGGTGTAGCTGCGGCTGTTCTCGTCCTCTTCAAAGGAGAAGCGGGCGCTGTTCTTTTTGATGTACTCCGGTGCGTCGTACTTCTGGCGGTCTGCCTGCAAAATGTGTGCAGCCTCGGCACCGGCATGGATGCGGCGGCTCAGCTCCACCTCCTGCTCGGCGCTCAGCAGCGGGATCTGACCGATCTGCTTGAGGTAGTTCTTCACCGGGTCGTCCAGCAGCTCGTCCATGGCAGCCTTCAGGTCTGCCGGGTTCTCCTCGGCATCCTCTTCGTTTTCATCGGCAAGGCCCATGTCATCGTTGTTGTTCTCGGCGTTCTCCACCTCAGCAATGATGCTGTCCACGTCCAGACTCGGCTCGTTCTCTTCCTCCAGGATCTTGATGCCGCGCTCTTCCAGCAGGGTGTAGAGGGTGTCTACATCCATACGGCATTGTGCCGCCAGCGCCTTGGCCTCCTGTGCAGAGAGGGTGCCCTCGCCCTTAGTCAACAGTTCCTTCAAAGTCATGCCCATTTTTTCTCTCCTTCCCGCTCCGGGGAAAATTCTGTAATATCGCCCTGTGCATCAAATCACAAGGCCGCCGTTCACCCCGAACACCTGTCCGGTGATGTATCCGGCATCCTCGCCGGCCAAAAAGACCAGCAGCTTTGCAACTTCTTCCGGGGTGCCCAGCCGCCCCACAGGGGTCTCCTCGGCCAGCGCCGCCTTGTCCTCGGCAGTAAAAGCCGCCATCATGTCGGTCTCGATGACCCCCGGCGCTACGCAGTTCACGGTAATGCCGCTTGGGCCCTCCTCTTTTGCCAGTGCCTTGGTCAGGCCGATAAGCCCCGCTTTCGCGGCAGAATAGTGCACCTCGCAGCTGCCGCCGGTCTGCCCCCACATACTGCTCACGGTCAGGATGCGGCCCTGCTTGCGGCGGATCATGCCGGGCAGTGCCAGCTGGCACAGGTGGAACGCGCCGCTCAGGTTCACGTCCAGCATTCGCTGCCACTCCTCCGGGGTGATGTCGGTAAACAGCTTCTGCTGCGCGATGCCGGCGTTGCATACCAGCACATCCACCCTGCCCATGGCCTGCTCCACCGCGTGGAACGCCAGCTCACAGCTGGCGCGGCTGGCTACATCGCACTGGATGGCGATGCACCCGGGCAGCTGCTGCTCCAGCGCAGCGGCTGCGGCGGCGTTCTGGTGGTAGAGCACTGCCACCTGATACCCTGCCGCCGCAAAGGCGCGGGCAGCGGCAGCGCCGATGCCCCGGTCGCCGCCGGAGATTAGCACCCGGCGCGCCGCAGCGGGTGCGGCAGGGGCAGGCCGTTCTTTTACAGGCTGCGGCGCAGGCTCTTCGGGCTGCGGCGGCGCAGGCGGCTGCGGCTCTGCGGGTTTTTCCAGCGTGATCACCCGGGTGGGTTCCTCCGCCACAGGTGCTGCCGGTTTTTCCAGCGTCATGATGCGGGTGGGTTCATCCTCCACCGGCACCGCCGGCTTTGCAGCCGGTGCGGCAAGGGGCTCCGGCGCGCTCTCTTCCTCCGGCACCTGAAAGGTCAGTTCAAACTCGTCCTCGTACAAGAGTGTATCCCTCCTGTTCGGTATTCTCGGCCGGGCGCAGTGCCCCGGCCGGAAAAACCCTGTTCCCATCCCCAGACAGTGCAACGTTCCGTTCGTATGTCCGGCAAAGGTCCGGTGCTTTGGCGTGCCTGCCTGTGCTTATGATGGGTTTCGACAAGATTCCATTAAATAATATACCACAATCCAGTTCAAAAAGAAAGTGGGAACTGCAATTTTTTACGCAGTTCCCACTATTTTTCCTTATTTTCCCCTGTTTTCGGGCACCGGGGGCTTCCAGCGGGGTCTGCCCGCCCGCTTTTCCCGCAGGGAAACAAAAAACGCCTGCAAAAGCTGCTGTGCCTCGGCCTCCCGCAGCCCCTTTTCCACCACCGGATGGTGGTTGAAGGGCAGCGCAAACAGGTCGGTCACCGAGCCGCAGCACCCGGCCTTGGTATCGGCAGCGCCGTACACCACCCGGCGCAGGCGGCTGTTGATGATGCCGCCCGCGCACATGGGGCAGGGCTCTAAGGTAACGAACAGCTCGCACTCCCACAGCCGCCAGCCGCCCAGCGCCTTGCAGGCGGCGTCAATGGCCAGCAGCTCCGCGTGGTGCAAGGCGTTTTTCTCGGTCTCCCGGGTGTTGTGCGCCGTGGCGATCACCTCGCCGTGCCGCGCCACCACCGCGCCCACCGGCACCTCGCCCAAAGCAGCGGCTTTGGCGGCTTCTTCCAGCGCAAGACCCATCAGTTCAAAATCGGTCATGTATCCCATCCTCTCATCCCATCGCCAGCACCAGCAGGTTGTTTGCACTGTGCAGCAGCATCCCCGGCCAGAGATGTCCGGTGCGGTCGGCCAGCCACCCCAGACCCAGCCCGCACACCAGCGCATAGGCCATAGCGGCGACGCTGCCGTGCTGCAAGGCGAACAGCACCGCCTGCAAAAGAACAGCCTGTCCCCTGCCCAGCGGCTGCGCCCGGCGCTGCACCGCGCCCCGGAACACCCCTTCCTCCGCCAGCGGAGCCAGCAGGCAGACCCGGAAAAGCCGCGCTGCGCCGCCGGGCGGCGCGGGCAGCAGCACCGCCAGCGTCTTGCCCACCAGCAGATAGCCCACCGCCCAGCCAAAGGCCGAAAGCAGTGCAGCGGTGCGGGGGTTCAGCTTGTGCATGGTCGGTCTCCTCCTGCTATGGTTCGTTCCCGGTTATAGTACCATATCTGCCGCCGGGTGTGCAAGGTTTCGGCGTTCTGTCGTGGCAAATTTATACAAAATATTGACACATCGCCCTAAATGGTGGTATAATAATTTCCAACCTTTTTAATAAAAACGTTGCGTATACTGTATTTTACCGGTAGACCGGAGGTATTATTATGATCCGTATCCTCACCGATTCCGCGTGCGACATCCTGCCCGCCGAGGCGCAGCAGCTGGGCGTGACCGTGATCCCCCTGAACGTGACGCTGGAGGACGGCACCGTCCTGCGGGACGGCATCGACATGACCCCCAGCGAATACTATACCCATCTGGCAGCCTGCCGCAAGCTGCCCACCACCAGCCAGCCCAGCCCGGAGCAGTTCGAGCGGCTGTATCTGGACGCCGCTGCCGCCGGGGACGAGGTTCTGGGCATCTTTTTGTCCGATGCGTTGTCCGGCACCGGTCAGTGCGCCAGACTTGCTGCCGACCTTGCCAACGTGGATAATGTGGTGTTCGTGAACACCGAGAACGTCTGTCTGGGGCAGTCCTTGCTGGTGCGTCTGGCTGTGCAGCTGCGGGACGCCGGCAAAACCATCACCCAGATCGCTGCCGATCTGGAAAAGGCCAAGCAGCACCTGCATCTGGTAGCCGCCGTGGACGATCTGAAGTATCTGCGCAAGGGCGGCAGACTGTCTGCCGCCGCCGCTGTGGCGGGCGGTATGCTGGGCATCAAGCCCATCCTCGCCGTCATAGAGGGCAAGGTAGCGCTGGCCGGTAAGGCGCGCGGTCTGCCCGGCGTGTATGTGGCGCTGTTCAAGAAGATCGACGAGATGGGCGGCATCCACCCGGGCTACACCCCGCTGCTGGGCTACACCGTCAACCACCGGGAGCTGCAGCCGCTGCTGACCTATTTGCAGGACAACCTGCATCTGGACGCACCGCTGGTGCGCCAGATCGGCTGCGTCATCGGCACCCACACCGGCCCCGGCGCATTCGGCATCGCGTTCTTTGATAAAGAGCTGACGCTGGAATAAAACCTATTAGCAAAAACAAGTCGGACAGCCCGCGGGCTGTCCGACTTGTTCTTTTGTAGGAGGAAATGCAAACTCCCTCAGTCAAAACCTGACGGTTTTGCCAGCTCCCCCTGGGAGGGAGCCTCTGGCGCGCCCGCAAACTTTGCACTTTAGCCGGAAACTGTACCGCCATGCCAAAGGCCCCATCCTTGAGGACGACTTCCCCCGGCCGGGGGAAGATGTCGCGCAGCGACAAAAAGGGGAATCTGTCGCGGCGATAGCCGCGACTGGGGGAGTTCAGTTTGTCTCTTACAGCACCGCGTCCGAGATCAGCTTGCCCAGCAGCAGCACCAGCACCACCAGCATCATGGGGCGGATGAAGCGGGCACCCTTTTTCAGGGC
>CAKSZF010000116.1 GCA_934525405.1 uncultured Faecalibacterium sp. | reverse complement strand
CGCTCGGGCTTGTTGCCCAGACGCTCGAAGTACTCCTGGAAGGTCAGGTAGGCGTCCTCGTAGCGGAAGCCGGTGGCAACCAGCTTGGTCACGCTCTCAATAACAGCCATCCGTGCACCCACATACTGGTTGGCGCTCATCAGATAGGGGTTATAGCCCCATGCCATGCCGGAGCAGGTGGAGGTCTCGCCGTCCACCGGCAACTTTGCTACCATGGCGTTCTGGGGGGTCAGCTGGTATGCACCGCCAAAGGGCATGAGCACGGTGGCAGCGCCGATAGTGGAGTCGAACCGCTCGGAAAGACCCTTCTTGCTGCAAACGTTCAGGTCGCCTACCATGGACTTCATCTTCTGGCTGAAGGTCAGGCCGGACCACTGGGGCTGCCAGACGCTGCCCTTTTCCACATGGACGTTCTGGTGCTTCTCTGCACCGTTGGAGTTCAGGAACTCGCGGCTGATGTTCACGATGGAAACGCCGTTCCACACCATGTTCAAGCGCTTTTCCTCGGTAACCTTCGCCACAGGGGTAGCCTCGAGGTTCTCCTCGGTGGCAATGGCGATGAACTTGTCCACATCCTCCGGGGCAAGAGCCACAGCCATGCGCTCCTGGCTCTCGCTGATGGCCAGCTCGGTGCCGTCCAAACCCTCGTACTTCTTGGTGACCTTGTTCAGGTCGATGTACAGGCCGTCGGCCAGCTCACCGATGGCAACGGAAACGCCGCCGGCACCAAAGTCGTTGCAGCGCTTGATCATCTTGCAGGCGTCCTCGCGGCGGAACAGGCGCTGCAGCTTGCGCTCGATGGGCGCATTGCCCTTCTGCACCTCAGCACCGCAGTGCTCGAGGCTATCCAGCTTGTGTGCCTTGGAAGAGCCGGTAGCGCCGCCGATGCCGTCACGGCCGGTGCGGCCGCCCAGCAGCACGATCACATCGCCGGGGGCGGGGCACTCGCGGCGGACGTGGGAGGCAGGGGTAGCGCCCACAACAGCGCCGATCTCCATGCGCTTTGCCACATAGCCGGGGTGGTAGATCTCGTCCACCTGACCGGTAGCCAGACCGATCTGGTTGCCGTAGGAGGAGTAACCGGCGGCTGCGGTGGTGACCAGCTTGCGCTGGGGCAGCTTGCCGGGCATGGTCTCGCTGACCGGCTTGAGCGGGTCGCCTGCGCCGGTGACGCGCATGGCCTGATAGACGTAGCTGCGGCCGGACAGCGGGTCGCGGATGGCACCGCCGATGCAGGTGGCAGCGCCGCCGAAGGGCTCGATCTCGGTGGGGTGGTTGTGGGTCTCGTTCTTGAACAGGAACAGCCAGTCCTCGTCCTTGCCGTTGACATCACACTTGATCTTGACGGTGCAGGCGTTGATTTCCTCGGACTCGTCCAGATTCTTCAGGATGCCCTGCTTCTTCAGCTCCTTGGCACCAATGGTGGCAAGATCCATCATGCAGCGGGGCTTGTTCTCGCGGCCCAGCTCGGTGCGCATCGCCATGTAGCGGTCAAAGGCAGCCTGCACCATGGCGTCATCGATCTGCACATCGTCCAGAATGGTGCCGAAGGTGGTGTGGCGGCAGTGATCAGACCAGTAGGTGTCGATCATCTTGATCTCGGTGATGGTAGGGTCGCGCTGCTCGGAGCGGAAGTACTCCTGACAGAACTTGATGTCGCCCAGATCCATTGCCAGACCCTTTTCCTCGATGAACTTGGCAAGACCTGCCTCGTCCAGCTGATTGAAGCCCTCCAGCACTGCCACGGCAGCGGGCACGGGGTACTCCATCTTCAGGGTCTCTTTGGTCTCCAGAGAAGCCTCGCGGGCCTCCACAGGGTTGATGACATACTTCTTGATCTCAGCCACCTGCTCGGAGGTCAGAGCGCCCTCCAGCAGGTAGACACGGGCAGAGCGCACCAGCGGGCGCTCGCCCTGACTGATGAGCTGAATGCACTCGGCAGCAGAATCTGCGCGCTGGTCGAACTGACCGGGCAGGTACTCCACCGCGAAGGACACACCCTCGCTGGCGGGCAGCTCGGCGTAGGTGTTATCCACCGGCGGCTCGCTGAACACGGTGCTGACGCACTGGTTGAACAGTGCCTCGTCGATGCCTTCCACATCGTAGCGGTTCAGCAGGCGCAGACCGGTCAGGTCCTTGATGCCCAGCAGGCTGGTGAGTTCGTTTTTCAGACCGTTTGCCTCGACATCAAAGCCGGGCTTTTTTTCCACATAAATACGATAGACCATTGGGTAGGTTCCCCCTTTGTATTCTTTCTTACTGCTTCTCTGCCAGCGCTTTCAGGGCACGCAGGCCGATATCGCTGCGCTTGTGCAGCTTTTCAAAGCTGATCTTCTCGGCTGCTTCGTAGGCGTGGCTCAGGGCGTTGGTCAGGCGCGGGCCGGTGGCGGTAACGCCCAGCACGCGGCCGCCGTTGGTCACAAGCTGGCCGTCCTCGGTGATAGCGGTGCCGGAATGGTACACCGTCACATTCTCCTCGCCGGGCAGCTGGCCATCTACAAGGCCGGAGATGGGCTTGCCCTTCTCATAGGCCACAGGGTAGCCGCCGGAAGCCAGAATGACGCAGGCCGCAGCACCATCGGAGAACTTAACCTCTTGCTCGGCCAGCGTGCCGTTGGTGCACGCCTGCATGATGTGCAGCAGGTCGCTTTCCAGCAGGGGCAGCACCACCTGCGTTTCGGGGTCGCCGAAGCGGCAGTTATACTCGATGACCTTGGGGCCGTCCGGGGTAAGCATGAGGCCGAAGTACAGGCAGCCCTTGAAGGGGCAGCCCTCGGCGTTCATGGCGCGGATGGTGGGCAGGAAGATCTTTTCCATGCACTCCGCAGCCACCTCCGGGGTGTAGTAGGGGTTGGGGGCAATGGTGCCCATGCCGCCGGTGTTCAGGCCGGTGTCGTGGTCGTTGGCGCGCTTATGGTCCATGCTGGAGACCATGGGCTTGACCACCTTGCCGTCCGTAAAGCTCAGCACACTGACCTCCGGCCCGGTGAGGAACTCTTCCACCACCACATGGTTGCCGGATGCGCCGAACTTTTTGTCCAGCATGATCTCCTTGACGCCGTCAGCGGCCTGCTGCTCGTTTTCGCAGATGAGCACGCCCTTGCCCAGTGCAAGGCCGTCTGCCTTGATGACCACCGGGTACTTGCCCTCGGCGCGGATGTAATCCATGACCTTTGCGGGGTCATCGAAGGTCTCGTACTTTGCGGTGGGGATGCCGTATTTCTTCATCAGGTCCTTGGAGAACACCTTGGAAGCCTCGATGCGGGCAGCGGCCTTGTCCGGGCCAAAGGCGGGGATGCCCACCTTTGCCAGTGCGTCCACCATGCCCAGTGCAAGGGGGTCGTCCTGCGCCACCACAACGTAATCGAACTTTTCTTCCACTGCAAAGCCCACCATGGTATCCACATCGGTGGCCTTGATGTTTTTGCACTTGGCGTCATAGCTGATGCCGCCGTTGCCCGGTGCGCACCAGATCTCGCCGCAGTCGGGGCTCTTTTTCAGTGCCTTGATGATGGCGTGCTCGCGGCCGCCGCCGCCCACTACCAGAATTTTTTCAGCCATATCATTCACCTTCCCGTTTTTGAATGACCCTCTCAGTCATTGCTGCGCAATGCCAGCTCCCCCGAAAAGGGGAGCTTTTTCCGCTGACGGCAGGTGCCACGCTCAACGGAAGGAGCATTCCTGCCCGTTTTCCCGCATAAAGCTCCCCCCTCGGGGGAGCTGTCGCCGTCAGGCGACTGAGAGGGTTCGTTCCTTTTTCCTTAGTGATGGAACAGCCGCAGGCCGCAGAAGGCCATGGCGATGCCGTACTTGTTGCAGGTGTCGATGACCTGCTGGTCGCGGATGGAGCCGCCGGGCTGCACAATGGCGGTCACGCCGGAGCGGCGGGCGCGCTCAATGTTGTCACCGAAGGGGAAGAAAGCGTCCGAACCAAGGCAAACACCGGTCACCTTGCTGAGGTAAGCCTTCTTTTCCTCGGCGGTCAGCGGCTCAGGCTGGCGGGTGAAGGTCTCTGCCCAGACGTCATCACCGATGACATCCTCCGGTGTATCGCCGATGTAAACATCAATGGCGTTGTCGCGGTTGGGCTTTGCCACGTCGTCGCGGAAGGGCAGGTTCAGCACCTTGTCCATGTGGCGCAGCTGCCAGTTGTCGGCCTTCTGGCCGGCCAGACGGGTGCAGTGGATGCGGCTCTGCTGGCCGGCGCCCACGCCGATAGTCTGACCATTATAGGTGTAGCACACGCTGTTGGACTGGGTGTATTTCAGGGTGATGAGGGCAATGATGAGGTCGCGCTTCTGCTCCTCGGTCACACTCTTATTCTCGGTGACCCAGTTGTTCAGCATGGTGTCGGCGTTGATGACCAGCTCGTTGCGGCCCTGCTCGAAGGTGATGCCGTACACCTGCTTATGCTCGATGGGAGCGGGCTGATAGGCGGGGTCGATGGCGACCACGTTATAGTTGCCCTTCTTTTTGCCGGACAGAATGGCCAGTGCCTCCGGCTCGTAGCCCGGGGCGATGATGCCGTCGGACACCTCGTGCTGAATCAGCTTTGCGGTGGGCACATCGCAGATGTCAGACAGGGCGATCCAGTCGCCGAAGGAGGACATGCGGTCTGCGCC
>CAKSZF010000115.1 GCA_934525405.1 uncultured Faecalibacterium sp. | reverse complement strand
AGCGCCTGCTCCTCTGCCATCAGCTCCACCGCCTTGCTGGAAAGTTCCACATAGGTGCGCCCGGCCTCGCGGTCGGTTTTCCATGTTACAAAACCGCTGTCCTGCAGCTTCTCGATGCCCTTGGAAAGCTCGGTCACCCGCAGCCCCATGGCGGCGGCAAGGTCGGCAAGATAGAGTTTTTCGCCGGGATGTGCCTCCTGCTCTACCTTGATATAATACAGGATGAGATAATCTGCCCGCTGGATGGTGCTGAACACCTTATCCACGTTGAGCTCGTGGAGGAAGAACCATTCCCCCTGATGCTGCATTTCTTCCATGCCGATGCCCTCCCTTTATGCCCGCTGGCTGCGCGGGATATAATCGTGGGTGCCGCCAAGGCTCTTGTAGGCCGGGCGGATGATCTTGTTGGCGCTGAGCAGCTCCTCGATGCGGTGGGCGCTCCAGCCCATGACGCGCGCCACGGCAAACAGCGGGGTGTACAGCTCCATGGGGATGCCCAGCATCTCGTACACAAAGCCGCTGTAAAAGTCCACGTTGGGGCTGACGCCCTTAAAGATCTTGCGCTCCTGCGCAATAAGCTGGGGTGCCATCCGCTCGATACGGGTGTAGAGGGAAAGATCCTTGTCCCGGCCTTTTTCGTGGGCAAGCTGCTCCACATAGCCCTTGAACACCACCTCGCGCGGGTCGCTGAGGGAGTAGACGGCGTGCCCCATGCCGTAGATCAGACCCTTGCGGTCGAAGGCCTCGCCATGGAGCAGCTTTTTCAGGTAGGCTTCCAGCTCCTCGTCGTCCTCGATGTCGTGGAGGTTGTCCCGGATGTTCTGCATCATGTGCATGACCATCAGGTTTGCACCGCCGTGGCGTGGGCCCTTGAGGGAGCACAGCGCCGCCGCCATGGCCGAGTAGGTGTCCGTGCCGGAGGAGGTGACCACGCGGGTGGTAAAGGTGGAGTTGTTGCCGCCGCCGTGCTCGGCGTGCAGCAGCAGCGCCACGTCCAGCACGCGGGCTTCCAGCGGGGTGTACTGCATATCCGGCCGCAGCATCCGCAAAAAATTCTCTGCGGTGGAAAGGCTGGGGTCCGGGCGGTGGATATACATACTGGCGTCTTTTTCGTAGTGGTTATAGGCGTGGTAGCTGTACACCGCCAGCATGGGGAAAATGCCCGCCAGCTGGATGCTCTGGCGCAGCACGTTGGCGGTATCTAAATCTGCCACCTTGGGGTCGTAGGACGCCAGCGTCAGCACGCTGCGCGCCATGCTGTTCATGATATCGTGGCTGGGTGCCTTCATAATGACATCGCGGGTAAAGTTGGTGGGCATGGTGCGGCACTCGCCCAGCACCGCACAGAACTGTTCCAGCTGCTCCGGGGTGGGCAGCTGACCAAACAGCAGCAGATATCCCGCCTCCTCAAAGGCAAAGCGGCTGCCGCGGCTGCCGTTGATGAGGTCTTTTACGTCATAGCCGCGGTACAGCAGCTGACCGTCTGCCGGGTGCTTGACCCCGTCCACATACTGGAACGCCCGGATGTCCGAGATGTTGGTCAGACCTGCCAGCACGCCCTTGCCGGTCTCGTCGCGCAAGCCGGCCTTGACCCCGAACTCCCGGTAAAGGTCCTTGGGGATGCGGTCGTGCTCTGCGCAAAGGGGCTGCTGCTGGTCGAAGTAGCTTAATACATTCTGCAAATGATCCATGTGTCTGGCTGCTCCTTTCCTGTTCGTCCATATCAGTTTCTCATTTTTCAATAGCTTTTATATTACAGAACGGATATTTCGCTGTCAACCAACATTTTGTAAAAAAATATGAAACAATTCAACCGTAGGGGTCGTACAGGTCGTACTCCTCGGTCTCCTGATGCTTCTCCTCCAGCACCCGGATGGCCTGTTCCAAGGCGCTCTGAGAGCAGCCGCTCTCGCTTACCAGCGCATGGACGGCGGCGGCAAGGTCGCCGTCAAACAGGGTGTCCAGCCGCTGCCGCATACAGTACACGCCGTAAGCCCGCCGGGTGACCAGCGGCACATACACATTGCAGTTGCCCTGCTTTGCCGACCTGACCCAGCCTTTTTCCTCCAACCGGTAGAGAAAATTCAGTACCGTAGCTGCTGCCCAGCCGGTAGCCTTGAGCTTCTGGCTGATGTCCCGCCGCGCCGCCGCGCCCGGGCACGCCCACACCACAAGCATCACCTGTTCTTCCGCCGCTGAAAGCGGCCGCAGGGTATCTGGTAAGCCGTACATCTGTTGTACCTCCGTATTTTTTTAGCGGGCTCGCCCTCTCAGTCAAAGCCTATCGGCTTTGCCAGCTCCCCCAAAGGGGGAGCCAAGGTTTAAAGCCCGTTGCTAAAGCGTTAGGTGTAATGCGAAAGTTCCCTCCACCGCTAAGCCGTCCCCTTGGGGAAGGTGGCTTGACGCGAAGCGGCAAGACAGAAGGGGTACCCGCCAGAGGCTCCCTCTCCGAGGGAGCTGGCAAAACCATCAGGTTTTGACTGAGGGAGTTTTCTTTTACATTTGTCTTAGTATTTCCAGTATACCGCATTTCCGTCAAAGGCGCAAGCGGCAGAAAGCCGCATGAAACCAAGGGATAGCGCACATCTTTTACATTTGTCTTATATTCTGTCCCTGTACGGCGTACATTTGTATGCTTTGTGCCCTCAGGCGGGGTGCAGGGGCCATATCTTTGTGCAAAGATGCTCTTGTTTTCGGCATGGGAAAACCGGTATACTACGGCTACGGAAAGCAACAGACGCACCGCAAAAACGGCGGTGCTGCGTAATAGGTGTATCACAGGAAAAGGAGAGGTTCATTATGGCACGAGTATATAACTTCAGCGCAGGCCCCAGCATGCTGCCCGAAAAGGTGCTGCGGCAGGCACAGGCCGAGCTGCTGGAATACGGCGACAGCGGTCAGAGCGTCATGGAGATGAGCCACCGCAGCAAGTGGTTCGATGCCATCATCAAGGACACCGAGGCTTCCCTGCGCCGGGTGATGAACATTCCCGATAACTACAAGGTGGGCTTCTTTCAGGGCGGTGCTACCCAGCAGTTCGCCATGGTGCCGCTGAACTTTATGACCACCGGCAAGGCAGACTACATCGTGTCCGGCAACTTCTCGGGTCTGGCTGCCAAGGAGGCCGCCAAGTTCGGCGAAGCCAAGATCGTAGCATCCAGTAAGGATAAAAACTTCACTTATATCCCGGATGTAAACGCTATCGACTACGACAAGGACGCCAGCTACATCCACATCTGCCAGAACAACACCATCTTCGGCACCCAGTATGTGGAGCTGCCGCAGGTGGAGGGCGTGCCGCTGGTGGCAGATATGAGCTCCATGATCCTTTCCAAGCCCGTGGATGTCAGCAAGTACGGCTGCATCTACTTTGGCGTGCAGAAGAACGTAGCCCCCGCCGGTATGGCCATTGCCATCATCCGGGATGACCTGCTGGGTCACGCCGCAGACAACGTACCCACCATGATGAACTACACCACCCTGCTGGCAAAGGACAGCATGTACAACACCCCGCCGTGCTGGTGCATCTACATGACCGGTCTGGTGCTGAAGTATCTGGAAAACGACATCGGCGGTCTGGCCAATATGCAAAAGATCAACGAAGCCAAGGCCAAGGTGCTGTACGACTATCTGGACGGGCAGGAGTTCTTCACGAACCCTGTGGAGCACCGCTACCGCAGCACCATGAACGTCACCTTCACCAGCCCCAACCCGGACATGGACAAAAAGTTCTGCGCCGAAGCCGCCGAGGCGGGCTTTGTGAACCTGAAGGGGCACCGTCTGGTAGGCGGTATGCGCGCTTCCATCTACAACGCCATGCCTGCCGAGGGTGTGGACAAACTGGTGGACTTCATGGAGAAGTTCCGCAAAGAGAATGCATAAAGAGGGGTTTCAGATATGTACACCATCAAAACGCTCAACGCCATCAGCCCGGTGGGGCTGGCAAAGCTGCCCAAGAACCAGTTCGATGTCACGGTGGATGCCGATGCCCCGGACGGTATTCTGGTGCGCAGCGCCGACCTTTTGAACACCACCTTCAACGACAATCTGCTGGCTATCGCCCGCGCCGGTGCGGGTGTGAACAACATCCCGCTGGAGCGTTGCAGCGAGCAGGGCATCGTGGTGTTCAACACCCCGGGTGCCAACGCCAACGCCGTGGCGGAGCTGGTCATCGGCATGCTCATCGCGGGCAGCCGCAACGTGGCCGCCGCCGCCCAGTGGTGTCAGGGACTGGCCGGTGACCCCGCCATGGCCAAGAGCGTGGAAAAGGGCAAAAAGCAGTTCGTGGGCAACGAGATCAAGGGCAAGACCCTTGGCGTCATCGGTCTGGGTGCCATCGGCTCCCGGGTGGCAAACTGCGCCATCGAGCTGGGCATGGAAGTCTACGGCTACGACCCCTACATCTCCATTGAAGCGGCATGGAACCTGAGCAGTCAGGTGCACCACTGCGTAAACCTGAACGATATGCTGCCCCTGTGCGACTACATCACCATCCATGTGCCCTACCTGCCCACCACCAAGGACACCATCAACGCCCAGACCCTTGCCCTGTGCAAGGACGGCGTCAAGATCCTGAACTACGCCCGCGGCGAGCTGGTGAACACCGCCGCCCTGCTGGAAGCCATGGACAACGGCAAGGTGTCCGGCTACATGACCGACTTCCCCTCCGA
>CAKSZF010000114.1 GCA_934525405.1 uncultured Faecalibacterium sp. | reverse complement strand
GTGCGGTTGACGTCGCTCATTGTGCGCCTTTAGGCGCGGCTGGTATTATGGCCCCTATGGGGCCGTTCTGCAAACCCTGCGTTTTCACGCGGGGTTATGATTTAGGTAGATTGTGAAGATACAGCAGCTGCTGTCAGGTGTCATCATAATGTCCGCGGCAGGAAACGATAAACACAATGCCGTTTTCTTCGTAGTAAACGATGCGGTTCACATCGTCGATGCGGCGGCTCCACCAGCCGCTGAGCGTACCGCGCAGCGGTTCTGGTTTGCCGATGCCATCAAATGCGTTGCGGGCGATATCCTTGATCAGCGTGTTGATGCGTTTCAGCGTCTTTTTGTCCTGCATCTGCCAATAAAGGTAATCTTCCCATGCGCGATCCTCCCACAGCAGTCGCATCAGGCTTCCTCGATGAGGTCATGCGGGGCAAAATGCGCCTTGCCGCTGCGCACGTCCCGCATGATACCTTCCAGATAACGCTGATTGGCAGAGGAATAAAAGGGATCTGCGGTCAGTTCAAACGGAATGCGTTTTTCCCGGGCGCAGGCCTTGAGAAAGATGGTGATAGCCGTATTCATGCTCAGACCGATCTCGTCAAAGGTCTGCTCTGCCTCATGCTTCACGGCGTCATCCACGCGTACACTGATCTGTGCCATATCCAGAACCTCCTTCTTTCTTTGATTCTACCATAAATGAAAGCAAAATGCAATCAAGGTGCTTTCTTTTTTATTGTATGCCTTTCACCCTGAAATATTCCCGCAGATACAGAAGCGCCCCGCAGTCATTCGGCTGCGGGGCGCTTCTTGTGTGTCTATATACGATTCTGGAAGGATATTGGCGTTATCAGAACTTGAACAGGTCCACGATGCGCTGCCACAGGCGGGTGAAGAAGTTGCCCTCCTGCACCGTCTCGGTCTCAGCCACAACGTTGTCGGCAGAGGCTACGGTCTCGGCGGTCTTGTAGACAAACTTCACACTGCTCTCGGCGTCCTCGGGTGCACCGGCAAAGCTGGTGTAGCTTTCCAGCCGATCGCTCATCTCGTCCAGCACGGTCTTGAGGCCGTGCAGCTGATCCTGATCTAGTGCGCCGGTCAGCTTGGAGATGCCTTCCTCGTTGAACTGGTTCAGACCGTCGTTCAGTTGGTGAGTGCCGTCATTTAGCTGGCTTGCGCCATCGCTCAGGGTGTTCACGCCATCGTACAGGGTCTTGGTACCGGCGGCAAGCTTTGCGCTGCCGTCCTTGGCAGAGTGGGCACCGTCTGCAGCGGTCTGCACACCGGCGGTGTACTGACCCACGCTGGAAACGAAGTACTGGATCTTGGAAAGGCTGTCCTTCAGGGCACGCACATCGGCGATATCCTGACTGTTCTCTACCTGATACTTCAGCTCTGCCTTGGCGGTGTCCTTAGCCTCCTGACTGGTCAGCAGCTGCACCAGACCGCACAGCATGGAGGGGTCGTAGTTCTGCATCAGGTGCAGAGCGGCCTCCAGATCGTGGTTCGTCTTGGTGGCAGAAAGGTACAGCGCCAGATCCAGCTGGCTGTCCTTGAAGCTGGGAGCCTGCTCCCAGATGGTGCGTACCATCTTGCGGCGGCCGGCAGCCAGCGTCTTGTCGTTGATGGTCAGGATGTTGTCGATGACCGCGGCGTAGTTGTCCCAGGTCATGTCGGTGTCGATCAGGCCGCCCTCTTTCAGGGTCTTGTTGGCAGAAGCCAGCACACCGTCAGCCACCTGCTGTGCGCCGCTGTTCAGGGCGCTGTTGTTGGAGCTCAGGGTGTCCAGACCGTTGGTCAACTGGCCCAGACCCTCGTCCAGTGCGGCTGCACCATTGTTCAGGGTGTTGGCGCCGTCCAGCAGTGCCAGAACGCCGCTGGCCAGCTGACTGGTACCGTCCTCCAGCTGAGAAGCGCCGTCCAGCAGCTGGCTCATGGCGTCGTTCAGCTGGTTGATGCCGTCGGTCAGGTCGTTCAGGCTGCTCAGGTCAAACACATTGTCAGTGCCCAGAGCCGCAGCGCTGGTGGCGCAGGCCATCATCACCTGCGGGCAGGTCAGTTCAGTGACATCTGCTTCCACCGTGATGGTGTCCTGCAGATAGTCCTCGATGGTGTCCAGCTCGTCCGGCAGCAGACCGGACAGGGAGTCCTTCACGCCCGGCAGGGTGACAAAGGCAGCCACATTGCTCTTGGCGGCGCTTTCTACCAGACCGTGGGCAGCCACTACGTTGGTGGCATCCTGCCCGAAGATCACGCCCACAGCGGTGACCAGCGGGGTAACGATGGTGCGGTCGGTGCCGTTCACGTTCACGGTGCCGGTCTCGTTGTTCTTCAGGGCGATGGTCATGGTCAGATGACCGCTCTTGCCGATCAGATCCTCCAGTGCGGCTTCCTGACCGTCCAGCGCGTAGGTAACGGTCGCCTGAATGGGCAGGGCACGGTCGGTGTCACCTTTATAATACACATCGGTATCATCGGTGTTCCACACCAGCTTTTCGCCGTCCTGTGTGAACTCGGCGCTGCTCTCGGTGTTCTGGATATTGGTCAGGGTGCTCTGGTCGGTCACCTTGGACAGACCGGAGGCGCTGTAAACATGCTCGCTGACGGTGGTGCTCTGGATGGAGCCATCGGCGTTCATCACAGCGTACACAGTCTCAGACTTGGTAAAGCTGCTGCCGCCTGCGGCAAAAGCCGGGGCTGCACAGCTGGCGGCAAGGGCAACTGCCAGCGCCGCACTGGCGAAACGAAGCGATTTTTTCATAACGCATTACTCCTTTTCAGACTTCTTGGCGTTGGCAGATTCAGGGACCATCCATTTCAGGGTGGTGTGGCGGATGAGCCAGTCACACAGCATCAGGGCGGCGGGCAGCACCACCAGAATGACCAGCATACTGATCAGAGCGCCGCGGGAGATCAGCAGGCAGATGCTCCGCAGCAGCTCCATCTTACTGATGGCAGCCACGCCGACCGTAGCGGCAAAGAAGGTCAGGCCGCTGGTCAGGATGGACTGACTGCAATGTTCCAGCGACTGCTGGGCAGCTTCCTTGGGGGTGCGGCCAAAGGCGCGCTCCTCGTGATAACGGGTGGTCATCAGGATGGAGTAGTCCACGGTAGCGCCCAGCTGGATGGTGCCGATAACGATGCTGGCGATGAAGGGCAGCTGCGTACCGGTAAAGTACGGGATGCCCATATTGATGGCGATAGCGGCCTCGATGCTGGCGACCAGCAGCACCGGGATGGAGATGCTCTTGAAGGAGATGGCGATGATGACCAGAACGGCCATGATTGACCAGACGTTGACGTTCTTGAAGTCCACGTCTGCAACCTCGATCAGGTCTTTGGTCATGGCACCTTCACCGGTGATGACGCCCTCAGGGTCTACGTTTTTGATCAGGCCAATCATCTTGTCCAGCTGGCTGTTGATGGCATCCGTGCCGGTCTTGTAGGAGCTGTTGGCCAAAATCAGCTTGTAGCCGCCGGACTGCAGGATCTCCATCACGCTGTCGGGCAGCAGCTCGGTGTCAAAACCGGGGCCGGTAATGGAATCCAGACTTACCACCTGCGTGATGCCGTCCACATCCTTCAACTCGTCGCACAGGTCGGACACCTGCGTAGCGGTCAGATCGTCATGCACCAGAATGAAGTGGCTGGTGGTCATGCCGAAGTCCTCGCCCAGCTTGTTGGTGCCCACGATGCCGGTCAAGTCCTGAGGCAGAGAGTCGAACAGGGTGTAGTACACGCTGGTCTTGTTCTGCGCAATGGCAAAGGGGATAAGGATGAGGATAAAGACGACCACGATGGGTACTGAATGCTTGGAAACAAAGTAGCTCAGCTTGGTCAGCCGGGGGATAACGGTGCGGTGCTTGTATTTTTCCACCCACTTATCAAAGGTAAGGATCAAAGAGGGCAGGATGACCACGGTGCAGATGACGCCCAGTGCCACGCCCTTTGCCATGACAAGGCCGATATCGCGGCCCAGCGTCAGACGCATGGCGCACAGTGCAAGGAAGCCTGCAATGGTGGTCAGGCTGGAAGCGGAGATGGAGGTCATGGTCTTGCAGATGGCGCTGGTCATGGCCTCCTCATTGGAGGAGCGCAGCTCCTTTTCTTCCTCATAGCGGTGCAGCAGGAAGATGGAAAAGTCCATCGTAACGCCCAGCTGCAGCACAGTGGCAAGCGCCTCGGTGATGTAACTGATCTGCCCTAAAAAGATGTTGGTGCCGAAGTTGTACGCGATGGGGAACAGCAGACCCAGCATGAACAGCAGCGGGGTGAGAGTGCTTTCCAGCGAGAGGAACAGCACCAGCAGGCTGGCGCCCACGGCGATCAGGATGTACAGGGGCATTTCCTGATTGACCAGCGCCTTGGTGTCCTGCAGAATGACGCTCATGCCGCCGAAGAAGCAGTCCTTGCGCAGCAGCTTTTCGATCTGCTTGACGGCTTCCATGGTCTCGTCGCTGGCGCTGGGGGCGTCAAAGCGGACGATCAGCATGGTGGAATCGTTTTTGCCGAACATGAACTGCTGCACATCGGCAGGCAGCATGGCGGTGGGGATGTTGGGGTCGATCACATCGCTGAGCCAGAAGGTCTGGGTGACGCCGGGTACGGCTTCTATCTCCTTTTTCATAGCGATGAGTTCATTGGTTGGCAGGCCCTCTACCGTGATCATACCGGTGGAGGCCAGATGGAAATCGTCCTCAAGGGCTACCTCGCCGATCATGGA
>CAKSZF010000113.1 GCA_934525405.1 uncultured Faecalibacterium sp. | reverse complement strand
CATGATTTGGAGCAGCACGCAGCAAAAGCCCCTACCTGTACGGAAATCGGCTGGGATGCTTACGAAACCTGCTCCCGCTGCGACCATACCACCTATACAGAGCTGTCCGCACTGAACCATGCTCTGGTGAATCACGATGCAAAAGCTCCCACCTGTACGGAAATCGGCTGGAATGCTTACAAAACCTGCTCCCGCTGCAACCATACCACCTATACAGAGCTGCCCGCGCTGAACCATGATTATCAGGCTGTTACCGTAGAGCCTACCTGTGAAGCAGACGGCTATACCATCTTTACTTGCAGCCGCTGCAAAGACAGCTACACCGCAAACCCGACGGATAAGCTGGGGCATCAGTTCGGTGCATGGTCCCCGAACGAAACCGGCTCTCAGAGCGCCGATTGTCTGCGAGATGGCTGTGCGCACACTGGCAACACCGATTGCCGAAAGTTCAATTTCCGCACTGCGGAAGGCGAAGCTCTGACCTTCTGCCCCGTGTGCGGGCAGGCAGAAAACGCCGCGCAGCTGGAAAGGATCGAAGCCGCAACGGCGTGGACTATCAGCGGCAGTCTTTCTGCGGAGGATGTGACTGCACGGACGAATGGGGAATACCTGAGTGTGGCCTTTGAAACCGCAGGCAGCCTGACGCAGCCCACCGGTCGGGTAAGGCTCGCGCTGCCCGCCGGATTGCTGGAAGGCAAAACGCTTGTGCGCATTGCCCCGGACGGCACACAGACGGAGATGCCTTTTGAAACAGAGCGCGGAAAGATCATCCTTACGCTGGATTTTGCAAACAGCGAGCTTCCTGTAATGCTCTTCCGGCTGGTACCCCAGCCCACCGCCCTCTGAACGCTTTTACAGCGCGCAAACGATAAACCATAAAATGCCCGCCCACCGTGGTTTCCCACAGGTGGGCGGGCATTTTCTATAAGGCAAACAGTATTGCCCTTGAGCAGAGGACAGCTGCCGGGACAAAAAGAAGCCGCCGCACAGTGCTTTGTGCGGCGGCTTCAAAAATCGAAATCGTACTACTATAAAAAGCGCTTACTTGCCCAGCATCTCGTGGGCAGTCTTGCAGATGGTGGCAGCGTCCAGACCGAACTTCTTCAGCAGATCCCATGCGGGGCCGGAGCAGCCGAACACGTCCTGCACGCCCACGCGGCGCACGGGGGTGGGCAGCTTCTCGCTCAGGACGGCGCAGACAGCCTCGCCCAGACCGCCGATGACGTTGTGCTCCTCGGCGGTGATGACCTTGCCGCACTCCTTGGCAGCCTTGATGACGATCTCCTCGTCCAGAGGCTTGATGGTGTGGATGTTGATGACCCGGGCGTGGATGCCCTCGGCAGCCAGCTGCTCGGCAGCCATGCGTGCCTCGTTGACCATCAGGCCGGTGGCGATGATGGCAATATCGTTGCCCTCGGTCAGCTGCTCGCCCTTGCCCAGCTCAAAGTGGTAGTTGGCCTCATCGTGGAACACGGGCACAGCCAGACGGCCGAAGCGCAGGTAGACGGGGCCGTCCATGGCGTAGGCGGCGCGTACAGCGGCGCGTGCCTCGATATCGTCGGCGGGGCAGATGACGGTCATGCCGGGGATGCTGCGCATCAGGGCAAAGTCCTCGCAGCACTGGTGGGAAGCGCCGTCCTCGCCTACGGAGATGCCGCCGTGGGTGGCGCCGATCTTCACGTTCAGGTGGGGGTAGCCCACAGAGTTGCGCACCTGCTCGAAGGCGCGGCCGGCTGCGAACATGGCAAAGCTGGAAACAAAGGGCACATAGCCCATAGCGGCCAGACCTGCTGCCACGCCTACCATGTTTTCCTCGGCGATGCCGCAGTTAAAGTGACGGTCCGGGTATGCCTTCTGGAACATACCGGTCTTGGTAGCGGCGGCCAGATCGGCATCCAGCACCACCAGATCATCGTGGCCTTCCGCGGCCAGCTCCTTCAGGGTGTTGCCGTAGCTGTCGCGGGTCGCGATCTTTTTCACGTCTGCCATCTCAGTTCTCCTCCTGTTCCAGCGCGGCATAGGCGGCGTTCAGCTCGTTCATGGCCACCTGATACTCTTCATCGTTGGGGCCCTTGCCGTGCCATGCAACGGAATTGGTCATATAGGAAACGCCGGTGCCCTTGACCGTATCCAGAATGATGCAGGTGGGCTTTTCGGTCTCGGCGTGGAAAGCCTGCACGGCGCTCTCGATCTGGTCAAAGTCGTGGCCGTTGATGGTGACCACATTGAAGTTAAAGGCGCGCAGCTTATCTTCCAGCGGGGCGCTGTTCATGACCGTCTCGGTGGTGCCGTCGATCTGCAGATGGTTGCGGTCCAGCATCACGCACAGGTTAGAAAGGCCGTAGTGGGCGGCAAACATAAAGGCCTCCCAGCATTCGCCCTCTTCCACCTCGCCGTCACCCAGAATGGCGTAAACGTTCACGGCAGAGCCAGCGTGCTTTGCGCCCAGCGCCATGCCACAGGCGGCAGAGATGCCCTGACCCAGACTGCCGGTGGACATATCCACGCCGGGCACGCTGTTCATGTTGGGGTGGCCCTGCAGGCGGCTGCCGATCTTGCGCAGGGTCTTGAGCTCTTCCACCGGGAAGAAGCCCCGCTCTGCCAGCGCTGCGTACAGCGCCGGGGCGGCATGACCCTTGGACAGCACCAGACGGTCGCGGTCGGCCATCTTAGGCTGGGCAGGGTCTACGTTCAGTTCCTTAAAGTACAGATAAGACAGCACGTCTGCGATGCTCAGACTGCCGCCCGGGTGACCACAGCCTGCACTGTGGGTCCCTTCGATCACGCCCATGCGGATGTGGCAGGCGTGCTTTTTCAGGGTAAGTTTTTCAGCATTTGTCATGATGGTCCTCCCGTATGAACCTCAGAATTCATGCGCTCAAAAAAGCCTCTCGTCAGCGCCCCGGCGTCAAGATTGCCGCAGCGCGCTTTTTTTCAATTTTATATTATCCGTTCTATGCAAAAAGGTCAAGCTTCTTCCAGCAAAATGTACAGCCCCGGGGAAATTTTTTGGCGAATAGACCGATTTTTGTCTATTTTGCAGACATCCCGCCCAGCTTGACAGGGGCAAAATGGTTTGTTATACTTTTGACCATCGTTCCGGCAGGAAGCCGGACACGGGCGGGCAGCAGCCTGCCGCTTTCCCCCGCAAGCAATATTTTTTTGAAACAGACGCCACGAAGGGGTCTGCCTTTGGCATGGAATGCCGGGGCAGACCCCTTTTTATTTTGCGGCTGAAAAAGGAGGAACCCTTATGAAAACCAAAAACACCCAGACCGTGCGGCAGCTGGTGCTGGCTGCCCTGTTTTTAGCGCTGGCCTTTGTGCTGCCCCTGCTCACCGGTCAGGTGCCCAAGGTGGGCAATATGCTCTGCCCGATGCACTTTCCGGTGCTGCTGTGCGGCTTTGTGCTGGGCGGCCCGTGGGGGCTGGCTGTGGGCTTTGCCGCCCCGCTGCTGCGCTCGGTGCTGTTCGGCATGCCGCCCATGTTCCCGGTTGCCATCTCCATGGCCTTTGAGCTGGCCACCTACGGGCTGGTGTCCGGGCTGCTGTGGCGCAGGGCAAAGCACACCCTGCCCGCGCTCTACGCCGTGCTGCTGACCGCTATGGTGTCCGGGCGCATCGTCTGGGGCATCGTGCGCTTTGTGCTGGCCGGACTGACCGGCGGCAGCTTCCCCTTCAGTGCCTTTTTGTCCGGAGCGCTGTTCACCGCCGTGCCGGGCATCGTGGCGCAGCTGGTGCTCATCCCGCTGCTGCTCACCGCCCTGCAGAAGGCCGGCTTTGCGGACTGACCCTCTGCGCACCCTTTTTTGTGCAAAAGAACGATACTTTAACCGGTTTTTAAGGCACTTTTTCCAAAAGAAACGGAAAACCGGAAAAATTGTGCCGTTTTGTGGCTTTCTGTTGGCAAATGTGATAAACTTGAACCAGATGCGGGTGTGTGCCGCTGTGCACCGCCCACAAAGAGTAAATGAAGAAGAGAGGTCGTTTATCGTGAAGATCATTCGTACAAAGGACTACGCTGATATGTCCCGCAAGGCCGCAAACATCATTTCTGCGCAGGTCATCATGAAGCCCGACTGCGTGCTGGGTCTGGCTACCGGCGGCACCCCCGTTGGCACCTATGAGAAGCTGGTGGAGCGCTACAACGAGGGAGATCTGGATTTTTCCGAGGTCACTTCCGTCAATCTGGACGAGTACCGCGGCCTGCCCAAGGATCACCCGGAAAGCTACTGGAGCTTTATGCACCGCAACCTGTTCGACCATGTGAACATCGACCCCGCCCACATCAACCTGCCGGACGGCACCAACATGGATGCCGAGGCCGAGTGCAAGCGCTACGACGAGGTCATCCGCAGCGTGGGCGGCGTGGATCTGCAGCTGCTGGGCATCGGTCATGACGGTCACATCGGCTTCAACGAGCCCCACGATGCCTTTGATCTGGGCACCCACTGCGTGGACTTGGCCCAGGAGACCATCGAGGCCAACAAGCGCTTCTTTGACGGCAACGAGGATCTGGTGCCCAAGCAGGCTTACACCATGGGCATCCGCACCATCATGCAGGCACGCAAGGTGCTGATGGTGGTCAACGGCGCAGGCAAGGCCGAAATCGTCAAGAAGGCCTTCTTCGGCCCCGTCACCCCGGAGGTGCCCGCAAGCATTCTGCAGCTGCACCCGGACTTCATTCTGGTGGCTGACGAAGAGGCTCTGAGCCTGATCTGAT
>CAKSZF010000112.1 GCA_934525405.1 uncultured Faecalibacterium sp. | reverse complement strand
TGGGCGATGCACTGGCACATGGCCTGCTCCACCCGGTTGATGAACAGCCCCTGCCGGGAGCCGGAGAACAGCACGCTGATCTCGGCCTGATGCTCGGCAAAGGCGCGAAACATCTCCCGCGCAAGCCACTCGGTACGCTCGCTCACATCGCTGGCAGTCAGGCGGGGCAGACTTTCCACCACCGCCTGCACCATCTCGTCCTCCATGGCGTTGGCCAGCGCATAGATATCCTGATAATGGGCGTAAAATGTGGATTTATTGATGCAGGCGCGGTCGCACAGCTCCTTGACACGGATCTTCTCCACCGGTTTTTCGGTGCGCAGCTCCATAAAGGCCTGTTTGATGGCGCGCTCGGTCTTTTCAATGCGGATATCCAGAAAACCCACCCCTTTTGCTTTTTTGTTGATTTTCCAACATTTTTCCGGTTTTGCGGATAGACAAGTCCCGCAGCCCTTTTTATACTTGGTATAAGCGCCGCAGGGTCACTCCTTGCGGTACAAAAGCCCCTGCTGCTCCAAGGCCGCGCGGATGCGGGCAAAGGTGTCCTTGTCCGGGCAGCGCAAGGTGTGCAGGTGCACGCCGCCGGTCATGCGGCTCAGCAGGCTGTCGGGCGCATCGGCCGCCTGACGGATAAAGTTGTCCACGTCGTAGCGGTTGCACAGGTTCAAGGTGGCGCGGATCTCGCCGTAAAGGCTGTTTTCCACCGCCACATCCACCACCGTGCCGCCCTGATCTACCACGGTGTACAGCTCCCGGCGCATCTCCTCCTGCGTGCGGTGCACACAGGCCAGAATGCCGGTATAGCCCTTCTCCGCCGGGTGCAGCTGGTAGCCCCGAGGGGTGGCATCGATCTGCGCCCCACCGGCGCGCAGCAGCGCCACATCCCCTACCACGATCTGCCGCGACACCCCCAGTTCTGCCGCCAGTGTGCTGGCGCTTAAAGGGGCACCGGCGCTGTTCAGCCGGGTCAGGATGCGTTCTCTGCGCTGTGCTGCATTCATAGGGGTTCAGGCTTCCTTTCCGTAAAACAACTTTTCTCTCCTTATTGTAGCAAAACGCGGCGCAATGTGCAAGATTATTCTAATCTCAGCAGGGTGGCGTAATTGGAGGGCAGCTGCACCTTCATGCGGTTCCACTCGATGGAAACCAGCACTTCCTGTGCGCCCACAGTGTCTGCCATCAGGTCGGTGACCTTGGCTGCCTCCACCGGCAGCTGGAACTCCAGCTGTGCGGGGGTATCGCCGTTATTCAGCACCGCCACCACGGCCTTGCCGTCCAGTACCCGGGCAAAGGCGTAGCACTGGGTGGTGAGCTGCAATTCCTTTACCTCGCCGTAGGTCATTTCCGGCAATTCAGCCTTGCATTTCCCCAGAATTTTGTATACACTGGTAACAGGATTTGTGCGTTCTGCATCAGCGTAGTCCTCAAGTTCCAGACAGGGGCGCAGCGGCCAGTCGCTGCCCCACTCCTTTTTGCCCTCGATGCCGAACTCCGAGCCGTAGTAGATGGACGGGATGCCCCACAGGCTGTACACCAGAATGGCGATATGCCGGATGTGCTCCCGGTTGCGCAGCTTGTTGGGCAGGCGCTCCACATCGTGGTTATCCGAGAAGAGATACAGCCGGGTGTCGTGGCACAGCCCCTGCAGCCGGCGCATGGTGTGGGCGATTTCAAAATAGTTGTGGTCGTTGTGGCCGCTCCACAGGCCCTTGTGCAGCTCGTAGTTGGTCACGGAGTGCAGCATTTCCGGGTTTGCCCAGCGGCTGTAATCGCCGTGGATGACCTCGCCCATCAGCCAGAACTCCGGCTTTACCTCGTTTGCCAGACGGCGCAGCCCGCGCATAAAGTCGAAATCCAGCACGTCGGCTGCATCCAGACGGATGCCGTCGATGTCGAACTGCTCCACCCAGAAGCGGACGGTATCATAATGGTACTGCTGCACCTCCGGGTTGCGCTGGTTCAGCTTGACCAGCAGGTTGTAGCCGCCCCAGTTGCCGTAGGAAAAGCCATCGTTATACTCGTTGTTGCCCCAGAAGTTCACATCGCAGAACCAGTCCTTATAGCGGGCGTTCTCGCGGTTCGACTTCAGGTCCTGGAAGGCGAAGAAATCGCGGCCCACATGGTTGAACACGCCGTCCACGATGACCCGCTGCCCGCGGGCGTGGCAGGCCGCCACAAAAGCCTTGAACTCCTCGTTAGTGCCAAGGCGGCGGTCCACCAGACGGTAGTCGATGGTATCGTAGCCGTGGGAGCCGCTCTCGAACAGCGGGCCGATGTAGATGGCCGTACAGCCCAGCTTTGCCGCGTGGGCTGCCCATGCTTCCAGCTTTGCAAAAGCGCCCGGGGTGGGCTGGCCGTCGTTTTCGTGCGCACAGCCGCACAGCCCCAGCGGATAAATGTGATAAAATACTGCTTCGTCATACCAAGCCATGATCGTTCGCTCCCATTCTATTGCTATAAAAAGTTGCACCGCCCGCAAGGCGGTAGCAACAGTATACCACACCCTCTGGCAAATATGTGTATTTTTGCTGATTTTTGTCAAGATTTGCTAAGATTATCGGCCACTGTGCCGGTAAAAAGACGTTTTTCTTGGATAGTTTGCCCAAATAGCTTTGTACCAACCGGCGCACGGCGCGCCGGTCAACATAGAGAAGTAAGGAGATCTTTGCATGAATTACCCTGTGATCCCCCGCACGTTTTTCAGTGGCGACTGCTTCGATGCCTACCGCATTCTGGGTGCGCACCCCTGCACCGACCCAAACGGCGCCGAGGGCTGGCGTTTTGCCGTGTGGGCACCCGGTGCCACCGCCGTGGAGGTGTGCGGCGGCTTTGACGGCTGGGAGCGCGGCGTGCCCATGGAAAAAGCCGATACCGGCGTGTGGAGCGCCTTTATCCCCGGCCTTGCGGAAGGAGATCTGTACAAATACCGCGTGCATGGCGCGGACGGCAGCACCGTGATGCGCAGCGACCCCTACGCCTTTGCCACCGAGCTGCGCCCCGGCACTGCCAGCAAGCTGACAAAGCTGGATTTTACCTTTGATGACACCGCGTGGATGGAGCGGCGGGACAAATGCCGCAACCGTCCGCTGAATATCTACGAGCTGCACGCCGGCAGCTGGAAGCACAAGCCCGGCGCTATCCAGCCGGACGGCTCGGACGGGTGGTACAACTACGAGGAGCTGGCGCGGGAGCTGATCCCGTGGCTGCTGGAGCACCACTTTACCCATGTGGAGCTGCTGCCGCTGGCAGAGCACCCCTTTGACGGCAGCTGGGGCTACCAGACCACTGGCTACTTCTCGGTGACCAGCCGCTACGGCACCCCCGCCCAGTTTGCGGGTTTTGTCAACGCCTGCCACCGCATGGGCATCGGCGTCATCATGGACTTTGTGCCGGTGCACTTTGCCGCCAACGCCGACGCGCTGGCAAAGTTTGACGGCACCTACCTGTACGAGTACGACAGCGACGTGGGACAGAGCGAGTGGGGCACCTGCAACTTCAACTACTACCGCCGGGAGGTGTGCAGCTTTTTGAGCAGCGCCGCCGGGCTGTGGATGGACGTGTACCACTGCGACGGCATCCGCATGGACGCCATCTCCCGCGCCCTGTACTGGCAGGGCGACCCCAACCGCGGCGTGAATCAGGGCGCGGTGAACTTTTTGCGCAGCCTGAACCACGGCCTGAACGGGCGCTGGCCCACTGGCATCTACATGGCGGAGGACTCCACCAACTTCCTCAAAGTGACCGCCCCCACCCGCTACGAGGGCGTGGGCTTTGACTACAAATGGGACATGGGCTGGATGCACGACACGCTGGACTATTTTGCCACCCCCTTCGGTGAGCGCCCGGGCTGCTACGGCAAGATTTTATTCAGTATGCACTACTTCTACAACGAGCTGTATCTGCTGGCGCTGAGCCACGATGAAGTGGTGCACGGCAAAAAGACCATCATTGATAAGCTGTGGGGCAGCTACGCGGAAAAGTGCGCCCAGCTGCGCACCCTGTATTTTTATATGTACACCCATCCCGGCAAAAAGCTGAACTTTATGGGCAACGAGCTGGCACACTTCCGGGAGTGGGACGAAAAGCGAGAGCTGGACTGGAATCTGCTGGAATACCCCTTCCACGATGCGTTCCAGAAGTACTTTGCCGCTCTGAGCCGCACCTACGCCTCCGAGCCCGCCCTGTATGACGGCGAGTACAACTCGGACTGCTTTGAGTGGGTAGCCAACGAAAGCTGCGCCGAGGGCGTGTACGCATGGCTGCGCAAGGGGCGCGGGCAGAACCTGCTCTGCGTGATGAACACGCAGGACCACGCCCACAAAAAGTTCCCCCTGTACCTTAAATTCCCCTGCAGCGCAGAGCTGGTGCTGGACACCGAGGCCGGCACTTGGGGCGGCGTGCACAAGGCGCACCGCAAGCAGAGCTTCCACACCACCGACGGCGGTGTGTTCGGCAGGGACTACACCCTGACGCTGGACCTGCCCGCCATGGGCAGCTACCTGCTGCGGCTGTCCCCGGAAGCCCCGAACCCGGACGCCGCCCGCCTGAGCGCCAACAAGGCGCTGGCGCAAAAACGCAAGGCGGCAAAGGCCGTAAAGGCCGCTGCGGAAAACTCCAATAAGTAATATTTATGCAAGAATGTCCCGTTTGCTTTGAAAGCGGCGGGACATTCTGCATTTTTCGCCGCCGGGGTGCTGGACAGTGCCCCGGGGAGTTGTTATACTGTA
>CAKSZF010000111.1 GCA_934525405.1 uncultured Faecalibacterium sp. | reverse complement strand
AAGGACGAGCTGGAATGGCTGTTCATGGAGCTGTACCACAACCGGGAAGGGCTGGAGGTTCTGGAGCGGGAGATGGCAGACGCCTACAACGCCCGCAGCGCCGAGCTGAAAGCACTGGACAAGGCACGCTCTGCCGACCCGGACTGGTACAAGCGTGGCAATATGTTCGGCATGACCATGTACACCGACCTCTTTGCCGGAAACCTGAAAGAACTGGCAAAGAAACTGCCCTACCTCAAAGAGCAGAAGCTGACCTATCTGCACCTGATGCCCCTTTTGCAGATGCCCCACCCCCACAACGATGGCGGCTATGCGGTGGAGGATTTCGACACGGTAGACCCTGCCCTTGGCACGAACAAAGACCTTGAAAACCTGACCCGTGAACTGCGCAAGGCAGGCATCAGTCTGTGTCTGGATTTTGTCATGAACCACACCGCCAGCACCCACCGCTGGGCCATGGCGGCAAAGGCGGGTGACCCGTGGTTTCAGGCGTATTACCATCTCTATGACGACCGCACCATCCCCGACCAGTACGAGCAGACCGTTCCGCAGGTGTTTCCCAACACTGCGCCCGGCAACTTTACATGGTGCGAGGAGATGCACAAGTGGGTGCTGACCACCTTCCACGATTATCAGTGGGATCTGAATTATGCAAACCCGGCGGTGTTCGTGGACATGACCAAGAGCATTCTGCACCTTGCAAATCTCGGCGTAGAGGTGTTCCGCATTGACGCCGTGCCCTACATCTGGAAGCAGTTGGGCACCACCTGCCGCAACCTGCCGCAGGTGCACACCATCGTGCGGATGCTGCGCATGGTGCTGGAATGCGTCTGCCCGGCTGTCGTGCTCAAGGGCGAGGTGGTCATGGCTCCCAAGGAACTGGCGGCTTATTTCGGCACCCCGGAAAAGCCGGAATGCCACATGCTCTACAACGTGTCCACCATGGTCAACCTGTGGGGTGCCCTTGCCAGCCGGGACACCCGGCTGCTGAAAGCGCAGCTGGATGCCCTGCACGCCCTGCCGGACAACTGCTGGTTCGTAAACTATCTGCGCTGCCACGATGACATCGGCTGGGGGCTGGACGAGGCGGTGGAAAACCGGCTCGGCATTGACCCGCAGAAACATAAGGAATATCTCTACCACTTCTACGAGGGCAATTTCCCCGGAAGCTGGGCAAAGGGTGAGCTGTACAATTACGACCCTGCCACCGGCGACGCCCGGAGCTGCGGCACCACCGCCAGCCTGTGCGGCGTGGAGCAGGCACTGGAAAAGGGCGATAAAACCGCACTGGACTACGCCGTGAAGCGTGACCTGCTGCTGCACACTGCTATGGCGTTTTTGCAGGGCTTCCCCATGCTGAACTGCGGGGATGAAATTGCGCAGCTCAACGGCTGGGACTACAAAAACGACCCTGACCGTGTGGAGGACAGCCGCAACCTGCACCGCACAAAATTCAACTGGGAAAACGCAAAGCAGCGCACCCAAAAAGGCACGTTGCAGAACCAGCTGTGGCAGGGCATGGAGCAGCTGCGCCAAATGCGCGCAGACCCCTGCTTTGCCCCGGATGCGTGGGTGACCACATGGGACAGCCACAACCCCGGCGTGCTGGCACTGGTGCGCAAGCGCGGCGAGGAAACGCTGGTGGGACTGTTCAACTTTACCGAGTACCCGGCAGGGGCCAGTCTGGACGCTCTGGGCGGCGAGTATCACGCCCCGGAGGGCACTTCCGTCTGGCTGGCGGATGTGGAACTGGAACCCTATCAGGCGCTGCTGGTAAAAAACAAATAAGTAAAACGAGCCATCCGGCTCTCTCTTTTCGCCAAAGTTTTCAGAGTATTTTCTCGCAATCTGCCGAAAGTGGCGTGTTCTCAAAAGTTCGCGTTTGCGAAGCGTAACGCAGCAATGAAAGCCCCAGTGGGGCTTTTAAGCGACAGAACGGTCTTGCGTAGCAAGATGGAGGGGCCTTGCCCCGACAAGTTCACGTTGACACGGCTCGATTTATGTGGTGATCTATCCCAACAATTTAATATAGCATATTTATTTAGAGTTTCAGCTCGGCTCCCGAAGGAGCCGGAGCAAGTTTTTGACTTTCTTATCGCTACATAACGAACCCGAACCAAGGCCATCCCGGAAGGGATGGTCAGGTTCAGGTTGTTGTGTGGCGATTTTTTATTGCCAAATCCAGCACCGCACCTTGAAAACCGAAAGACCGTCTGCATGGGATAAGGTGCCTGATGATGCCTATGTGAAAGTGGAGACCACGAAGATTCTCAAACAGCATAAGGCATATATGGCACAGTTTGAAGAACTGCTGAACGACGAAAAAATCGCATAACGACAGGCACTTGTAAGCCATCAATGAGCCACCAGCCGCAAGAGCAGGGCGGAAAGCATCCGCGCCCTTGCGCCTGATAAAAATGGAACTTTGATTTTCTTGCCCGGCTTTGCTGCGGTGGGACGATCAAAGGAGCATGCGTTTGAACAAAAAGAAAAAGTCCACAAACACTTCCCCTTATCCTGATGAAGCCATCGAACGTCTGGCACGGGCATTCTACCCGGCCATCCTTGCCTGCTGGAACAGCGAGGAAGGCCAGCGGTCACTTGTCGGGGCGAGGCCCCTCCATCTTGCTAACGCAAGACCGTTCGGTCGCTTAAAAGCCCCACTGGGGCTTTCATTGCTCCGCTGCGCTTCACAAACGCGAGCTTGCCTATGGCAGGCAGAACAGGCGCATCACACTACCAGCAAAGAGAAACAGAGCGTTCCCGGCGGGGAACGCCCTGTTGTACATATCGTTATCGTCTGTGGTCTTTGGCAGGGTGCATCCTATTCAGGGGTGCACCCTGTTTTTTGTTTTGCCATTAATCTTCTAGCCCATGGCTTCCAGCCACATTCTTCAAATATTTCTCCGGGTCACCGTTCAGAATCAACTCTGCATAACTCAGCGGATCATTGTAAATAAGATAATCCAACTCTGACCTCTGTGTCATGGTTACATCCAGCGCATCCTCGACGCCGGTGCAGTCAATGAAAACTTTTCTCTTATCCCTGAGCATCAGTTCTTCACCCCGTACCCTTCTCCTATTGAGAAAAAGTTCGGGTTTTCTTAGTCAAGTGTTGTTCAACGTTAAGTCAAAACATCTATAGGGCTAAAGCCGTTTTTATTCCACCAGCATAGCTGGTGGTTTTCTTTTGCTCAAGCACTCAATCAAAAAGGGATGCCGTTCGTCACCTGACGAAACGGCATCCCTTTTCTTAATCTTCCAATCCATAGCTCCCAGTCACATTCTTCAAATACTCCTCTGGGTCGCCATTCAGAATCAAATCGGCATAGCCAAGCGGGTCATTGTAGATGAGATAATCCAGTTCAGACCCCTGTGTCATGGTCACATCCAACGCATCCTCGACCCCAGTGCAGTCAATGGAAATTTTTCTCCCATCCCGGAGCAGCAGCTCCACACAGCCGGTGTCCATGTTGAAATGACAAGCTCTTTCATCGTACTTCATGTTTGTGTTCTTTCCGCCTTACGGCACTCTCACAGTGGTCTGTCGTGCTCTCTTATGATAAGGTCTGGGACGCTTTTCGATGGAAGCAATAGATTCGTTCTGTTTTCCAAAGAACACAAAAAATCCGAACCCTTCTCCTATCGGAAAAAAGTTCGGATTTTGTTGACATGGTGTACCTCCAGGGACTCGAACCCTGGGCCCACTGATTAAGAGAGCAAGCCGCCGGTTCGTCTCAATTTATGGAAGTTTCGAGTCATCGTCATTTTTATGCAAAACAACGTGATTTTTTACCCGATAATTTCTGCATTCTTTGTCGGATTTTGCATCGAAAAGCCCCCTCTGCACGTTTTGAAACCGTGCAGAAACCGTGCACTTACTCTACGACAAATAAAATCGCCCTATCCCCTACCGACTTGACGGCATTGGTTTGAGTGGCCGCACCGCAAGATCAGGCTCTTTACTTGCGAAAAACAGCCTATTGCCTGCGGAGCTTTCAGGGCAGACACCTGAACAGGAAGCCCTGTTTATCGTTCTTCTGCGCTTTTCAGCGCACTTTTGCGATATTGTAGGGGGCTTTGCCCGGTGGCTTTTGCAAAGCGGGTGGAAAAGTTGCTGGCATCACCAAAGCCAACCTCCTGTGCGATCTCGCTGACGCTGTGGTCGGTGAGGACGAGCAGCTCCTTTGCCTGTGTGATGCGGAAGTTGACCAGATAATTATACGGTGTCGTGCCCATATACCGCCGGAACAGGCGCAGAAAATAGCTTTTGCTCATGTGCGCCTCTGCCAGCAGGTCGGCAAGGCAAAGTTCCTGCTGGTAATTTTTGCGCAGGGTCTCCGCCGCCTGCAAAATGACCTGCCGTGCGCTGGTGGCTTCAGCCTGTGCAAGGATGCCCCGGGCGCACAGGGCCAGCATCTCGTGGAGCGCCAAGCCGGTGGTCACCATGCTGTCCACGGTGCTGCGCTCCATCTGCGCTAAAAGCGTCTCAAAATATTCCTGCATCTTGACCCCGGTGAGCTGCACCGGGGTCAGTTTTTTGCCCGGCAGCAGCAGCGGCTCCATAGCGGCGACCCCTGCGCCGTCCAGATGCACCCAGTAATGATGCCAGCAGCTTTGCCCCGGGGCGGTACAGTAGCTCTGCGGCGTGCGGCAATTCAGCAGCAGCGCCTGCCCGGTGCTGAGTACCACATGGCTTTCCCCCTGCTCGATCAGCCCTGCACCCCGGAGGGTGTAAAACAGAAGGTAGCTTTCTTTATCGGTGCGGGCGGTGGAAAAGTGCTGCTGGGCGTAAAACAC